>DPVW01000026.1:0-5581 GCA_003529325.1 Candidatus Latescibacterota bacterium
CTGTGACCAAAGCACCCGCCGGTACCGCCGCCATCACCTTGGGCAGAATGTCGATGATGTGCTGGATTGGTGAACAGACGATGACGAGATCCGCCGCACCGACCCCGTCGACGAGATGATCGTAGTCGACGCCACGGTCAACGACCCCCATGGCGACGGCCTGCTCGATCGTTTCGTTGCGACTGACACCGACGATCTCGCCGGTAAATCCGGTACGCCGTAACGCCAGGCCCAGTGAACCGCCGATGAGCCCGACGCCGATGATACTGATGCGCTCGAAGGTCACGACTTTTAGGAAGTCCCGCCTTCGAGTATACGCGCCTCGGCGATAATCCGAGCAAACAGATCGGCGATGGCGGCATCGCTCATCGGACCATTGTTGTGACGCTGCAATCGTTCGATGAGTTCACGTTCACGAGCCGCGTCCCGGACCTGCTGACCGCTGCTGCGCTTGATCCGGCCGATCTCGATGGCAAACTCCAGTCGCCGGTTGACGAGATCGACCAGGATCTGGTCGACGGTGTCGATTTTGGCGCGCCAATCACTGATATCCATTTCCGCTGCCATTGCCTCTCCTACCTTAAACCCATGGCCTCACGCACACGCGTCATGGTCTGTCCCGCCACCGCCTGCGCCCTTGCGGCACCGGCGGCGAGGATCTGATCGAGGGTCTGCGGATCTTCGGTGAGCTCGTTGTAACGCTGCTGGATAGGCGCCAGATTTTCCACCACGAGCGCCCCAAGTTCCTTCTTCAGGTCGCCATACCCTTTGCCGGAAAAGTGGCTTTCGAGCTGCTCCTTCGTCTGTCCTGACAAGGCCTGGTGAATCGTCAAAAGATTGGTAACGCCTGGCCGAGTCTCGTCAAAGACGATCTCTGTTTGCGAATCGGTGACGGCGCGATTGAACTTCTTCTGGATCACCTTCGCCGTATCGAGCATACCAATGGCGTGAAACTGCCCATCGGTGGACTTCGACATCTTCTTCGTAGGATCGTCGAGGCCCATTACCCGTGCACCGACTTCACGGATCACCGGCTCCGGGATCGTGAAAACATCGCCGAAACGATGATTGAAGCTGGTGGCAATGTCGCGGGTCAGTTCGACGTGCTGCTTCTGATCGTCGCCGACGGGGACAGTGGCCGTGTCATAGAGCAGGATATCGGCCGCCATCAGTGCGGGGTAGGTAAACAGCCCGGCGCCGACACTCTCCTGCTGACCCTGCGACTTGTCCTTGAACTGGGTCATGCGAGACAACCAGCCCATGGGTGTGTTGCATGTCAGCAGCCACGCCAGCTCCGTGTGTTCGGCAACGTGGGACTGCACAAACAGAGCACAACGCGCCGGATCGAGTCCACTGGCGACGAGCAGACCGACGAGGCTGCGCACATTCTGCCGCAACTCGTCGGGAGCATACGGCACGGTGATGGCGTGCTGATCGACGACACAGAAAAAATTGTCGTGCCGGTCCTGCTCTGCTACCCAGTTGCGGATAGCGCCCAAGTAGTTGCCCAGATGCGGAATGCCGGTGGGTTGAATGCCGGAGAGTACACGGGGGTTCTCGCTCACCGCGCTTGCTCCCCATGCAGCAGAACGCGAACAGCGGCGCCTACATCCTCTTGCCGCATCAGGGACTCACCGACGAGGATGGCATCGACGCCGGCCTCAGCCAATTGGCGCACATGATCGTGGTTGTCGATGCCGCTCTCGCTCACAAGGGTGATATCCTGCGGCACATGAGACCGCAGTTCGAAGGTGATGTCCAGGGTCGTGTCAAACGTCTTCAGATCCCGGTTGTTGATCCCCACAAGATCGACACCAACGGCGAGGGCCCGTTCAAGCTCGCTTCGGGTATGCACCTCGACGAGGACGGACAGTCCCAGGTCAACAGCCGTGCCGCGGAAGTCTTCCAGCTGTCCACCGTCCATGAGTGCGACGATGAGCAGGATCGCGTCGGCACCGATGAGTCGAGCCTCGTGGATCTGGTAGGGGTCGACAGTGAAGTCCTTGCGTAGCACCGGGATGCCCACCGCCTGGCGGGCGATCTGCAGATACTGATCGCTGCCCTGAAAGTACGCCTCGTCGGTAAGCACCGAAAGCGCACGTGCGCCGTTACCTGCGTAGGCTTCGGCGATCGCCGCCGGGTCGAAATCCTCGCGGATCACGCCTTTCGACGGCGACGCTTTCTTGACCTCGGCGATCAACGCCACCCCCTCTGCACGCAACGCGCCCAGGAAGTCCGCTGGATCGGGGGTGTCCTGAGCTCGGGCACAGACGTCTACCAGGGGCTGTTCAGCTTGACGCCGGGCTACGAAGTCACGCTTGTAGACGGCGATCTCATCGAGAATCGTGGGCATGGGATCAGGCGTTGCTGACTTCGATGAGAGAGGACAGCGCCTGTTTCGCCTTGCCCGAGGACAGCGCCTGGCGTGCCTTGGCTACGCCTTCCACCAGGTCCTGCGCTACCCCCCCTGCGGTGATGGCCGCGGCGGCGTTGAGGATGACGATGTCGGCGTGGGGGCCAGCAGCACCGTCGAGGACCTGTTGCAGAATGCTGGCATTCTGCTCGGCGTCACCACCCTGTAACGCTGCCGCTGGTGTCCTGTCGATGCCAAAATCCTCGGGAGCGATCTGATAGGTATTGACCTCTCCGTCGAGTAGTTCGCTGACTCGCGAGGGACCCGTAGTGGTGATTTCGTCGAGACCATCACTGCCGTGCACGACAAAGGCCCGTTCGGAACCCAGAGCCCCCAGGACCCCGGCCATTGTCTCCGTCAATTGCGGCGCAAAAACGCCGATCAGCTGCCGTCGGGCTCCGGCTGGATTGGTCAATGGCCCGAGCACATTGAAGACGGTGCGCGTGCCCAACTCCTTGCGGGGACCGATGGCGTGTTTCATGGCACCGTGCAACGCCGGCGCAAAGAGGAAGCCGATGCCCGCTTCGTCCAGGCACTTGCCGACGATCTCAGGTGACGCTTCCACGTTGACCCCAAGAGCAGCCAACACATCCGCCGAGCCGGATTTGCTCGACATGGCACGGTTGCCATGCTTGGCCACAGTGCAACCGGCGCCGGCAACAACAAAGGCGACTGTTGTGGAAATATTGAATGTGCCGGAGCCATCCCCGCCGGTGCCGCAGGTATCGACGAGTGGCTCCCGCCCCCCGGAAATGGCTGTGGCTTTGGCACGCATGACTTCGGCGAAACCGGCGATCTCCTCCACCGTCTCTCCCTTGGCACGCAATGCCATCAGAAATCCACCGATCTGCGCATCCGATGCGCCACCACTCATGATCTGATCCATCACACCATGGGCCATGCCGCGGTCGAGATCGTTGCCGTCAATGAGTTGAGCGATCGCCTCCTGAATCATCAGATCACGCCTCCCTGGTAGTTGGCGCCGCCGGGACTGGCACGCCGATGAAGTTGCCGAGCAGATTCTTGCCTTCATTCGTGAGGATCGATTCCGGGTGGAACTGCACCCCTTCGACAGACAGATCGCGGTGGCGCAGGCCCATCACCAGACCGTCCTCGGTCTCAGCTACGATCTGCAAACAGTCGGGCACGGAATCCCGTTCGACGATCAGCGAATGGTATCGTGTCGCTGTGAGCGGATTCGACAGACCGGCGTAGATACCCTCGCCATCATGATGGATCGGAGAGGTCTTGCCATGCATGATATACGGCGCACGGACGACGGTGCCGCCGAAAGCTTGACCTATCGACTGATGGCCCAGGCACACACCCAGGATGGGCACCTTTGCGGCGAACCGTTCGACCACCGCCATCGAAATCCCAGCCTCATTTGGCGTACACGGCCCCGGCGAAATAACGATCCTCTCCGGCGCCAGGGCCTCGATCTGCTCGCAGGTGATCTTGTCATTGCGATGCACCACAAGCTCAGCGCCCAGTTCACCCATGTATTGTACGAGGTTGTAGGTGAAGCTGTCGTAGTTGTCGAGAATAAAAATCATCGCTGCGCCTCCAGTGCACTGGGGTCCATCCCCTCCAACAGTCCACTGATGTTCTCCTGCGACGGCACGACAGATCCACGACTCGCCATCTCCGACGCCCGCAACAGCGCCATGGCCTTGTTCACGGTTTCCTGAAACTCGGCGTCGGGATCGGAATCGGCGACGATACCACCACCCGCCTGGATGTAAGCCACGCCCTCTTTCACGACCATCGTACGGATGGCGATACAGGTGTCCAGGTTGCCGGAGAAATCCAGATAACCAATGGCGCCACCATAGATGCCGCGCCTTGTGGGTTCGAGTTCATCGATGACCTCCATGGCACGCACCTTCGGTGCTCCTGACAGGGTGCCAGCGGGATAACAGGCAAACAAGGCATCGATGGCATCCATGTTGCGGTGGAGTTGCCCCTGGACATTGGAAACGATGTGCATCACGTGAGAGTAGCGTTCCACCTCCATCATTTCCGTGACCCGCACCGAATCGTATTCCGAGACACGACCGACATCGTTTCGTCCCAGATCGACGAGCATGACATGCTCGGCACAGTCCTTGGCGTCGGCGAGCAACTCGTCAGCGAGTCGGTCATCTTCCGCCGGCGTTGCCCCGCGCGAGCGGGTGCCGGCAATGGGCCGCACCTCAAGTGTGCCATCCTGTACGCGCACCAGAATCTCAGGTGAGGCGCCGAGAATCTGCAAACCTTCCTGTTCGATATGGAACATGTATGGCGACGGATTGACGGTGCGCAACACGCGGAAGATGTCGAAAGGATCACCGGCAAAATCGAGTTGAAATCGTTGGGAAAATACCACCTGGAAGATGTCGCCGGCGCGGATGTATTCGAGACAACGCTCAATCGCATCGGTGTACTGCGCACGGGAGATATTCGATCGGACCTTGCCCATGCCGCCCCCGGCGCCCAGGCCTGGCAACGTCGCCGGTTGTGCCAGCATCGCCTCGAGTTCATCGATGCGCTGGGCTGCATCGGCGTAGGCCTCGTCTGTTGACTGTCCATTCGTGCAACGCGCATTGGCGATAATGAGAATCGTATGGCGCAGATTATCGAAGGCGATAACGGTCTCGAAGAGCGCGTAGACCAGATCATCGAGGCCCAGATCATCGGCGGCCGTCGCCGGAATATCCTCCACCAGGCGAATGCCGTCATACGCCAGATAACCAACGGCGCCGCCGGTAAAGGGAGGCAGATCCGGTTGTGGCGATGCCGTGTAGGGTGCCATCATGTCGCGCAGCGCCTGCCGTGGGTCCGCGTCAAAGGTCTGCGTTGTCCCATCGATGCGATCCTGGATCGTCACCTTCTGCCCGCGTGAGCGGAAGATGCGCGTCGGTCGGATCCCGAGAAACGAATACCGCGCCGCCCGCTCACCTCCTTCCACACTCTCGAAGAGAAAAGTGTAGTCGCTCCGCGTGCGTAGTTTCATGTAGGCAGACACGGGCGTGTCTGTATCGGCAAGGATCTCGCGATAGATCGGGACGGTTTGCCCCCCCTGGGAGAGGGTGGCGAATGCCTCAGCGCTGGGTCGCAGATCTGTTGTCGGTTCGTTCACTGTCGCTTTCATCTTTCTCGCTCCCTCACTCCATGTGTGGCGCGAGT
>DPVW01000026.1:5956-12466 GCA_003529325.1 Candidatus Latescibacterota bacterium
AGTGACCGCAAAACACAAAAACCGCAGACGCTTTGGGGGCGCCCGCGGCCTTGAAAAAGGACCGTCTGTTGTTCAGATACCCGGTATTACGGGTGGACGCACCTGCTCCGATTGGACCAGATTCGCCACCAACGGTGGCCGGGAGTTATGTGCGTCGGGTTGGTCATAGCGTTCACAGGATACATGTGGGCCGGAATGATGTCAAGCTCTCAACCAAACAGCAGCTTCAGCCCCGTCACCAGCAGAATGCCATACACAACACGACTGAACCAGAGATCGGTGAAATGGCGATTCAGCCAGATTCCCAGCCGCACACCGACAAAGGTCAGCGGCGCCAGCACCACCACCGTCGCCAGATTCCCCACGTGATAAAGATCCAACCAGATATAGGGCGGCATCTTCATCCAGTTGACGGCGGCAAAGACGATGACGGTGGTGCCCACAAACAGCCTGCGTGGGAGTCGTTGAGGCAACACGTAGACGGCGACGGGTGCACCCCCGGCATGGGCCAGGGTCGAGGTAAAACCGGACAGAATGCCCATGAGGACACCCTCGACGGCACCCGGATGACGAGCCTCGAGAGTCTTGCCCGCCAGCGAGCGCAGGATGTGAAAGCCGACGAAGACGAGAGCCAGAACGCCGACCCCCGTGCGCAGGATCTGACCATTGCCCAGGAAGTAGTCAAAGAACACGGTCCCTGCGGCGATGCCGAGCGCCGCCCCCGGAAGCAACAGAGCGACACTGCGCCGGTGGAAAGTCGAACGATAGTGCCACACCGAAAACAGATCACACAACATCAACAGCGGCAACAGCAGGGCCACGGCGTCCCCCACCGGAATCGTCAACGCCAGCAATGGCGTGCCGATCGTCCCCGCCCCCCCGCCAAAACCGGCCTTGGCAATACCCAGAAAAAGGACCGCCAGCACCGCCGCCACCCAGAACATAGGCGGGTAGTCGGGTAAAATGTCAACCATTCAGATCCGTACACGAATACGCCCAAATCGCCTTGGCGATTCGGGCTCAGGAAACTCAGAATTCCAAGAGACACGAGCGCCCGCAGGGCGCAATGTGTCTCGTCAGCCTGCGTGAATGAGTTCTCAACGATCCCAGGTTGCACCGATTGCCCCGGCGCAAGGAGGCTCCCACCCGACGCCAACAGCAAGTTATTCACCTTCGACTTGAACAGTCTCGATCTCAAGATCCTTACGCAGAACGACCCGTTCCTTTTGTCCATCCTTGATCCACACGACACGATCCGAAACACTCAACATCTTGTGGTCGTGTGTGGCGGAGATCACGGTAACACCGGAGTTCTCGTTCATTTCGCGCAACAACTCAATGATCTCCGTTCCCGTCCTCAGATCCAGGTTCCCCGTCGGTTCGTCGGCGAGCACAACCGCCGGGTCGTTGGCCAGGGCACGGGCGACAGCGACGCGCTGCTGCTGACCGCCGGACAACTCATTGGGTTTGTGCGAGTGGCGCTCGTCGAGTCCAACCTTTTTCAGCAGATCCATGCCCTTATCCCGCGACTCGTCGCTGGTGAGCCCGGCGAAAACCATGGGCAGGGTGACATTTTCCAGGGCAGTCATCACTGGGATCAGATTGAAGGACTGGAAGATGTAGCCAATTTTCCGGCAGCGCAGCCAAGCCAACTCGTAAGCATCGAGTTGGGCGACATCGACCTCGTCGATGTAGACCTTGCCTTCCGAGGGCTTGTCGAGACCGCCGACCATGTTAAAAAATGTGCTCTTGCCTGAACCGGATGGACCCATGATCGACAGATATTCGCCAGCGTAGATCTCGAGATCGACACCGCGCAGGGCATGGACCTCGATGTCGCCCATTTTGTAGATCTTTTTGACCCCCTGGGTGCGCACAACTGTACGCTTCTCTTCGTCGCCTTCGTTGTGCTCGACCTGCTCTGCGGCGGCGGGTGCTGTTGTCGTCTCTGTCATCGGTGCTCTCTCAAGTGTCAGACCGCATCGCCTCGACAGGCTCCATCTTGGCCGCCTTGTAGGCGGGCAACATGGCACCGATCAGCGACAGCATGGTTCCGGAAACGATGGCGGCAAGGGCGGACCGCAGAATGCCGCTCACGGGAAAGTATTCGAAGACGAACATGCCGTAGTCAAGCAAGGCGAGCGTCATCGTCATCGTCAACCCGACGACGATACCAGCCAACGTTCCAGCCACCCCCTGAAAGGTAGATTCCAGGAGAAACAGCTTGATAATGAACGAGTCGAGTGCGCCGAGACATTTCATCGTGCCAATCTCGCGGTAGCGTTCGGTCACCGACATCAGCATGGCGTTGGCGATGCCGACGACGCAGACCAGCAACGACAGGCTGATCAACCATGTCTGCTTCGAACTTTCTTCAGCCAACCGTGCCAGCGCCTGCTCGGAGGCGGCAGCCCCTTCTGCGGTGAGCGTCTCAACCCCGTTCTTCTGCAATTCGAGATTGATCTCACTCTTGTTGGCATTTCGCAGGGACGCGATGATCTCGTTCTGGCTCCACACCGACATCAGAAAGGCGATGGCCAGAACGATCCCGCTGGTCGTGATCAGAGATCGGCCAAAACGGATCTTGAGACTCCGCAAGCTGATCTCCAACGCCTTGCTCATGGGCAGGGAGATTGTTCTCCCACCCGCCAGTGCCTGTTCAGTCATTCTTTTACCATGCTCAGTATACCCTCCAACAGGGCTCCTCAATGTAGGCCCTGCCTTGGTTGGCAATCAAGCCTCATTTGCCGGCGGCGATCTCGACCAGGGGCAAGTCATCCACCGATGTGGGGGGCGCCACCGCCGATTCAGGCAGATCGCCGGTCAATAGAAGCTGTCGTAACCGGCGCAGACGCGTGCCCGCCGGAGCGTGACGTAAGGCATCGGTAACGCTCGCCGGGGTAAACACGAGTTCGTCAACATCGTATTCCTTGACCAGGACTCTCAGATCCGCGATGAGACCGACGACGGGGACCCCGTCCAGGGAACGACCCCGTTCGCTGCTATCCCCGGCGAAACCGATAATCTGGCTGTCCAATCCCCCCCAGGCCGCCAACCGTTCGACGAACTGCCGCGCCGCCTTGTCGGTGCCCACCACCAGGATCCGGCGGCGGCCCAGTCGACGACCGGATGTGGACTGGGTGAGCCAACGGGCACCCAGGCGCCAACCGGCGATCAGGATCGTATTCGATCCCCACGCCGCAGCCGCTGCGAGGCGCGAAAAATTGTAGTCCCGGAAGAAGAACACCATCGTCAGCACACCGGCAAAACCAATCGCCACCGCCAGCGCTGCCCATCCAGGGGAATATCGACGTCGGTTATACAGGCCAACCGCGCCAAAACAGGCGAGCCAGATCACCATGGGCGCGGCATAGACGAACAGCCATTGCGTCTCGGAGTAGGGTGGAGGCTCCACCCAGCGTGTGGGGTGCACGTCCAAGCCAAGACTCAGACTCGCCTGCTCGAGGGCCACAATCAGTGGCGTCAGATCGGGGTGGTAGCGCAATGTAACGGCGAGATGGACACCCAACAGGACGAGGAGTCCATCGATGGCGGGTAGCACCAGCTTGCGCGCCAGCGGTCCTATGAGTGAATACAATCCGTATAGGACAATCCCGGCATGGAGCAGCGCGACGGGAAAGAAACGATAGCGCTGGCGCATGTGTTTGCTGACAAAAATCGCCATCGCCTCGTTCTTGCGATATTGGATCCGCATCGACTCGGCGCGCCCACTTTCACCGCGGAAGTGGATGATCTCCGTCGCCGGTGTGTAGTAAATCTTCCAACCTGCTTCGCGCATGCGGAAGCACCAGTCGAGATCCTCGCCATACATGAAGTAGGCCTCGTCGAAGCCGCCCACCTGTTCAAGCACCTGACTGCGAACGATCATGCAGGAGCCGGAGAGGGCATCCACCTCGTTCACTTCTTCAGGATCCAGGTAGGTCAGGTTGTAACGCGCGAGGCGGTGGCTGCTCGGAAACAGCCGGCTCAAACCGGTCAGCTTGTAGAACGCCGCTGCCGGTGTAGGGAAACTTCGGCGACAGTCGAGCTGCAGCGTGCCATCGGGATTGAGGATTCGGCATCCGGCGGCACCTGCCTCCGGATGTTCGTCCATAAAGGTCACCATCGTGCGTAATGTGTCGGGACGTACGATGGTATCGGAATTCAGCAGCAATACATGGCGACCGCGCGCCCGAGCGAAGGCAGCGTTGTTGGCACCGCCAAATCCAAGATTGCGCTCGTTGCGGATCAGTTCCACAGCGGGGAACTTTTCCGCCACCATGTCGGCGCTGCCATCGCGCGAGGCATTGTCGACGACGATCACCTGGACTCGAATCCCCTCGGCGGCCTCTGCCACAGTACGCAACGCCTGCTCCATGAGGTCCCGCGTGTTGTAGCTCGGGATCACGACGCTGAGATCGAATTCCGCTGGCGGCGCCTCCGCTGTGGTCACGTTACGAACCGGGTCTTCGTCCCAGCAGTCGGCGCCCGCCGAACAACAGGATCTGCTTGAGGAACAGAACGTGTTCGCGCCAATTCAGCTTGCTGTCGCTGAACTGACGGTTGCGGAACACGAAGGGTGTCGATGTGTGCGACGTGTAACGTCCCTTCACCAGAATCTCGAGCAGAATCTTGTAACCACTCGAGGTGAGGGAGAAATCGCCTTCGATCACCTCCCGACGCAGGAAAAAATAGCCCGACAGGGGGTCCTCGGCGCCCGTGACCAGGCGTGCCAGGCCGACGCCCACAACGGAGATCATCTTGCGGTGCAGAGCCCACTTCTCGACTTCGCTGGTCTCGCCGAAACGACTGCCCATGGTCAGGTCGTGTTCGCGCAGACCGCGTACCAGCCCTGCGAGAATCGCTGGATCATGGCTCAGATCCGCATCGATCACCCCCAGATAGGGTCGATCCGACTGCTTCCAGCCCTCCATCACCGCCGACCCAAGTCCCAGTTTGCCGGCGCGATGCACAACCCGCACGGGAAAGCGCTCTTTGAGCGCATCGGCAGCTTCCCCGGTGCCGTCGGGGGAGTTGTCATCGACGATGATCAGCTCGAGATCGATGTCGTCGCAGTCCGCCAGCAAACCGAAGATCTCCTCTGCCAGCAGGAACACATTCTGCCGCTCGTTGTAGGTCGGTGTCACGAGGGATACGGACAATTTGTCGGTCACGTCGGTGCTTTCATGATGGCATGCTAAGATCGGCGAAGTCCTGACGAAAGGCGGTTTCCACCGCCATGCGTTCGAGCCCTTCAACCAGACTGGCCGGGGACCAGCCGAGTTGTGCCTCGATGGTGTCGGTGCGCAATCCCGACCGCAGGGGCCGCGGCGCCGCCTGCCCGGCGTTGGCCGTCGTCATCGTCTCCATATGTGATGCATCAAGTCGAAAATGTTCGGCCACTTGGCGCACGAGTTGTTCTCGAGACAGGAATGTCGTGCCGCCCATGTGAAACAGACCAGAGACCCCCTGCCGGCTCAACTCGACCAACGCCCGCGCCAAGTCGTGAACATAGGTGGGATTCCCCCATTGGTCGCTTACAATCCGCATCGGTTTCCCCCGTACCAACGCGGCGAGGGGCCAGGTCACCAGATTCGGCCGCACCGAGCGTAGATGACCATACAGCCAGAGTGTGCGCACCACGAGGCCATCGACACCCGGATCCAGCAGCAGAGCCTCACTCTCCAGCTTCGTCTGACCGTATATGGAGAGTGGCCGCGTTGCGTCCTGCTCGGAGTAGGGTCCCTGCTGGCCATCAAAGACGTAGTCCGTAGACAGGTGGGCGATGCCGGCACCCACATCGAGACTGGCGGCCACGACGTGGGCGACGATCTCATGGTTGACCCGGCGCGCCAACTCAGGCTCGGTTTCACACTGATCCACATTGGTCACGGCAGCCGTATGAATGACCCGATCCGGTCGCAGCTGACGCCACAACTCGACAACAGCGTCGACGTCGGTGAGATCGATGGCGTGACAGGGGACATCACCCACCGGTTCTGCTCTTCGACCGCAGCCGATACAATCGATATCGGCACCCCAGTCCGTTTGCAGCAGAGAACGCCCGAGCAGACCGTGGGCGCCGGTAACGAGGAGTCTCACTGCGCCGCCTGCAAGATCAACAGCTGACGTGCTGCAGCCGCGTGTCGTCGGTCAGCCGGGATGAGCAAACGCGTCCCTTGCAGGATACGCAATGCGCGTGTTGTGTCGCCGGCGGCGGCGAGTGCTTCGGCGGCAAGGGCCAGGCCCGAGGGCATTCGATCGTCCGTGTCGTCGGGGATGGCAGTCCACGAGGCTGGCCAGGACTGCGGCGCCGCATCGGCAAAGACGCCGGCCGATTCGTCCCAGAGATGCTCATCGGTCCACACTCGGACGCGGTGCGCCGCCCGGGCGAATTCCTCCCGCCCCGTGAGGCGCGTCAGATCATCGAAAGCGAGGGCGACCAGCATCTGATCCCGCAGCAGGCCGACGGCTGCTGGCTCGCTGGCCACGTGAGCCACGGCACCATCG
>DPVW01000483.1 GCA_003529325.1 Candidatus Latescibacterota bacterium
GGACCCAGCGGCAGCGTCACTTCCCTCAACGACGGCAGCTTGGCGCCAACGGCCCCCGTCGGGGCGGAGCCGGCGGACGCCTATGTCTATGACCCCGACCATCCGGTGCCGACGCTGGGCGGCAATACGCTGGGCATCGTCGACGGCGTGCACGACCACCTTCGTGCCGACCAGTTGTCCCTGACCTACACGAGCGAGCCACTGGAACAGGAACTGGAGGTCACCGGCCCGGTGACAGCGGTGCTGTACGCCATGTCTTCGGCGCCGGATACCGACTGGGTCGTACGCCTGGAGGACGTGCACCCCGACGGCTATGTGCGCAATTTGTGCGACGGCATCCTGCGGGCCCGCTATCGCGATTCCTTCGAACGACCCGAGCTGCTCGCACCCGGGCAGGTGTACCGTTTCGACATCGACTTGTGGGCTACGAGCAATGCCTTCCTCCCCGGGCACCGGGTTCGCGTGGCCATCACCAGCAGCTGTTTTCCGCGTTTCGATCGCAACCTCAACACCGGTGGCCCCATCCATCGCGAGGCGGCGGGGCAGGTGGCGATCAACACCGTCCTGCACGACGAGTTGCGGCCATCCCATATCATGCTGCCCGTCATCGACAGATGACAGAAACCGAACGAAGAGGAGCTCGAGGTGCGTCGGAAGGCCGGGATCATGCGACCGGGCTATCTGCGTCCCTCTCGGGCATGTCATCGATCAGCCACTGGTCGAAAGTCTGGAGTTGCTCCGGAGTCAGGGCATCCTCTGGACGACACAGCATTGGACGCGGGGCGTGGGAGTCATCTTCATGCCCGTGGATTGCGGCCTGAATCGCACGACTGAAACGCTTGACGGACTGGTAATCGCCGAGGTCGAGAGGCGCAGTGCCAATCATCGGAGAGCATGACCTGAAGCATGGTGTCGACGAAGCGCGCAAAAATGGGCCTTATGTCGTCATCAAAATTCGGATGGGCCATAACTGGTCGGGTTGGTGCCAAATTCGAAGCCGGCCTGTTTGTGTCTTTCCACCAGGGCCTCGATTTCGGCCTTCGGCACGAACTCACCGTCTGCGCCGGGCTGATACTGATATCCGAGTCTCCCTTCGGAAAATCCACCTGGGCAAATGAATCGATCTGCACCCTCTCTCCCGGCGCCAGGCGAAACGATACTGGAACCGCTCCCCCGGTTCGATCTTGAGCAGGACATTGTCACTGCTGTTCGAGGGTGAAATATGCAGGCCGTGGGTGTGCAGATTCGTCGTATTGAAGTGATGGGGAATGTTATGGTTGGAGGGCATCGGATCGGGATTGGGCGCCAGTTCGTTGGCCAGGAGGATCCGTACCGATTCTCCGGGTTTGAAACGAAGTGTGGGCCTCGTGACCTGACCATTGTAACTGCGCAACCGAACCTGCTGGTCGCCGATGACGTGATCGCTAAGTGCCACCCGCAGCGTCGTGTCGATTAGACCGTCTCGCGAGTTCCAGACCTCGGGCTCAGCCCACTCTTCGGTTGGCGCTTCCAGCAGACGCACGATGGTACGTCGAGGTGACACGATCGTACCGCAGGTAGCGTGGCTGTGTGCAGCCGCTGTTGGGAAATTCCAGAACCAACCACTGGGCCATCGCCCCGGCGCCTCTGAGGAGGCACCCGTGGCGCAGGGATCTGGCCCTCGTATCGACGTGGATCGTTGGCACGCAAAGACATGACAGACCCTTCTAACTAAGGGACGCTCATGANNCGGCTGCCGGCAGATCGGCAGTGGACCATGTGCGATTCCTCTCATCACCAAAATCCTGGGTCCCATGGTTTTTGGGCTGCACATCCGCTGACTCAGATTCCGGCACCCAGGACAAGGCCCCATCCACCAGTTGACGCACTTCCGGCTGGCCGCGGGTCGCCAGGACGTCGACAACATCGCCCCCGTCCGTTAGCCATTCAGGTGACTCCACGCATCTGAGGGAAACAACTACCCCGTTCAGAGATCGCAGAACGGTGTCAGCGAATTTTCGTCCAGGTTCATCCCGGTCAGGCCACACGATGACATCGCGGCCAACCAAAGAATCTGAATAGTGGGTCTGCCACCCGTTGGCGCCGAAGGCACAGGTCGTAGCCGTAAACCCGAGCGCAACCAACTCGTCGACACACTTTTCACCCTCGACTACGATGACGGGATCATCGCCGTCCACCAATTCTGGGAGGCGGTAGAGTATTCGATGTTCTTTGGGGATGCCGGTGGGCGTGACCTGGAACATGACGAAGACGAGCGACGGCAGCAGTGCCCCTCTGCAAGAAAAGTTCCTGTCGCCACCTGGTTGGCCAGGGTGACTCTGAATACATGGAATGGAGCGGAGGAGTATCAGACGTCCCCGAGGTGTAGGCGTTGATCTCCCAGGCCCAAGACGACGGCCACATCCTGAAGGAGATTCGCGGACGTGCCGCCGTGGGACGAGATCGAGGAAGACCAGGTCACCATCTCTACTGACAACCAGATTCGTCGGCATGTTGAATGGCCCGACACCCGGCTGGATCGTGCGATAGTCCATGTCATCGACACCGGTGGCCGCTGCGACCCCTGCGGAGCCGATGGTCCTCAGCCACTCCTCGTCGGCGGCATCCTGACCATGTGTCAGCCTCTGGTCGACAGCTCGACTCGTGTCATCGGCAGAGCGACCTCCACCGGAAACCACCGGCTGGAGACGATCTGTGGAATGTCACTCGTCTGGAGCGAGGCGGTATCAATGCGAGCTCGCAACTGGCTCGCCTCTGCGTGTCTTCCAAGGGTGTCGAGGACGTCATGGGCGACCTGCAGCAGACGCACATCATCGGGAACGTGCCGCAACCCCTCTCTGAGAATGTCCGCCGCTCGACTCAGCCGCTCCGTGCGAGCGTAGAGCAGACCGCGACTCGCCCAGGAGATTGCATGGTCCGGTACCAACTGGTTCATCTGGCTCCAGGCTTGCTCTGCTTGCGCCAGATCGCCGCCTTGAGCATGCACCGCGCCGATGTTGTAGTAGACTCCACGGTCGTCTGGCGAGCTGAGTGACATCCCTGGCAGGTCCAGTCCAAGGTAACTCCACACCAAGGGGCTCGTAAGGCCCGCTTCCGGCGCATCGAGTCCGTCAAGCGCCTGCTCCGCCTGTCGCGCTTGATCTTCTTCACCACGGCGACGAAAGATTCTGGCCGCGCGTTCCAAGGCCCGGTCGAACTGATACCGGTTGGCCACCTGATACTTCCGGAATCCTGCGCCAGCCGCCTGCTGGTCACCTTCGAGCAGACGCAGATTTGCCCGCAGCAGGTGCACCAGGGGATAGTCCGGACGTAGACGTTCCAGATCTTCCAGGTGCCGGTTCGCAGCATCCACACGCCCTTGCATCAGTTCTGCCTCTACGAGCCAGCAACCCGCCTCTGCGAAGTATGGAACGATATCGACGGCCGTGGCGAAGTGAGCAATCGCCTCATCGAACTGCCGACGCTTCATGTGTACCAGCCCCAGCGTGTAGTATGTGGGTGCGTAATGATCATGCTGGGTCCGCAGAGCCTCCAAACGCTGGACAGCTGCTTCGGCAGTCTGACGCCGCACAAAGAGGTCGGCCCATACCTCCACGAGCTGTGGATGCACCTGTCTGGACTTCGGCAAGTACTCGGCGTGGATCCGGGTCGGCGCTACGTAGGGAAGGACAGCCTCGTACAGCGAGAATGGGAGAAAGCCTATACCCACAGCACAACATGTCAGTGCGACGCCACATACGGCCTCCTTTCCCGGAAGCCGCTGCAGAGATGGCCATGTGACGAGGATTCTGCGCCCCAGCACCCAGAACCCCATGGTCGAGAACACCATGATCAGAGGCAGAGCTCGGATGTTGTAGCGGAACAGCTCGCTATCGTGGTAGATCGCCATCAGTACCCATTGTGGCAGGATGACGAGCGGCACCAGGAGAGGGAGCACGATCTCCTTCCTATCCCGGATGTAGACGACCATACCAAGCAGAGAAACCAGCGTAAAGAGTTGCCCCCAGAGGCGTTCGCCGAGAGCTAGGGCGGTGCGCACGCTGCTTTTGAAAATCATCGTGATCAGGCCACCCAGCGTGTGATGGTCGAACAGCCACTGACTCAGGCTGGTTTCCTTGTAGAACGCATACTCGTACGGCATGCGACCGAGCATGAATTCCATCTGCAGGTAGGCCCTGCCGGCGCGGGCGCCATAGGCCTGAATCCCCTGCGCCTCCATGGCCGACTGAGCAAACGCTGGCAAGGCGAAGGGCAACAGTAGAACGGGGACGGTTGCCGCTAGGGTCCAGCTGATCCCAGATCGTCGAAACTCGATCCAGGCGACGGCCGCAAAAATAGGTACCGCGACATACGCA
>DPVW01000100.1 GCA_003529325.1 Candidatus Latescibacterota bacterium
GGTTGGCGAATCGCTGCAACTCCCACTTCCACAGGCGGGTCCTGGAGCCGTTGCTGCCGCCGCCATCGGCGGTGACCAACAGGTGGTACGCGCCGCCATATACCGTGCGTCCCATCTTCTGCCACCAACTGCGAATGGCGTTCATGGCGAAGCTGGCCGTTGTCGTGACCAATGCCGACACTAACCCAGCCTTCGTCCCGACTCAGATCGTAAACGCCGTAGGGGATCGCCCAGCCTTGTTCGGGGACGACGAAATCGTGCACGCGCACGACCGGGGTTCTTGAAGTCCCCCACCAACTCCTTCTTCTTGGTGTCCACCGAGATGACCGGCTCGCCCCGCTGCTGAGCGTCTTGAATCTGCTCGTTGAGGTAGTGGAACTGCGCGTCTCGATTAATCGTGTTCATTGGCGTGCGAATCTCGTGTGACATATTGGCGAGGAAGTCACCGATCTTGGGGTAACGGACGTGATGGGTCGCACGGCACTGGAACTGGAACTGGCCGAAGCAGGGGGATACGAGGACGTGGCGAGCATGCTTCGTTGAAAGCGCCTGTCGTTCCGGCTTATCGGGTGGCGCCAATCTGACCGAGCACTCGCCCGGTGCACACTTCAGCCTCGCCTTATCTGGTAGCTCAATGCCCCGCGCACCAGTAGGAATAAAGACGAGCGTTGGTCAACTCGAAGCGCAGGCGCACAGGCTGGTCGGGGAGTCGCCGGTTTCCCTCCGGTCCCCAGCCGACTCGTAGATCGACGCCGTCCTCGCAAACGGCGACACAGTCGTCGATCCCGTACCCCTCGACCGATTGCTCCGTCTCGGTAAGCAGTTCGACCCGCAGGTGGCCGTGGTCGGCCTTGGCGTTCAGGGCCAGTTCGTTGCCATGACAGATGAAGGGTCTCGTCATGACATGGCCCACATCGTAGCTGCCGGCAATCGATGCGAAACCATCGAGACGCAAGGTGGCCAGGCCGATGGACATGGTGCTCACATCCTGGTCGATCTCAATACGGGGGTCGAACTCCCGTCGCACCTTGGCATGCCGCCGTGACGTGCCACGGTAATAGAGGTAAAGCTGATCGTCGACGGCGATGGGGGGTGCACCGGTGAGCATGATCTGGAAACGGTCCCACTCGCCGATCTCGCCAGGACTCACCAGTGCCTGACCTGCAGGCCGGTCCCAGGCGTCGCCATCACGACTGGCAAGCAGACGCAACGATTGTGTCTGCTGCAGGGGGCGCTTGTCGAAGTGGGTGAGCACACCAAGGTAGCGGCTGCCGTAGTTGAAACCCGTGTTGTTATACAACGCCTCTTCTTCGTGCAACGGGCTTAGAAACGGACGCGGCGCACTCCAGCTGATAAAGTCATCGGAGTGGCTCATCAGGCGCTCGGGACGGCCGCGTAGAAAGGCGACATAACGGTCACGCTCCGCGTCGACCATGAAGGACTGGGCGTCGCCCACGGGACCAAAGTCGTCGGTGCCCGGCCGTGGATGGAAACGGAACAGGGGTTCGGGGGAGTGTGACCAGATCTGCCCGTCTGGGGAGGTGGCTGAGTAGATGCCGGAAAGTGAGCCGTCCCAGTCGTAACTCGACCAGCCGATGGCTTTGTATCGCCGTGCCGGATCCGCTTCCGTGGGATCCTTCAACATCGTTTCCCAGTGGTCCTGGCCATCGTGATAGTCGGCGGGAATAACGATGTTGTTCTTTCTGGAGCCCAATGCTTCGTGCAGGCCCAGGTCAGGACGTTCCCAGTGGATCCCGTCGGCCGATGTCGCCAGACACTGCACGTGACCGATACCCTCGTCGTAATGTCCGGCCATATACCAGGCCTTGAAGAGCTGTTCTTCTTCGTCAAAGATGACCGACGCCGTCATGCCGCCATGGCACTCCCAGGCCGTCTGTTGGCTCAGCACGGGTTGCGGGTGTTTGACGGCGCTGTGGAAGTCACGCCTGATGTTGCTCTGCCCATCGACGTCGTACATGTCGACGAACAGGCGCTTGCGATGGTCGAGGTGTTCGATGGTCACGGGTCTGCCCCCTCTTCAGTGGCAGACCAAAGGTATACAACCGCACGCCACAGCGATTGCCCAACCAAGGGCCTGTGACCCAAGTTTGGGTCATGACTCAACCACCAGCATGGATGCCCTCGTCCGTCACGATCTGCAATCCAGCGCCAAGGCGTTGGGGCTGTTGATCAACCGCCGAATACTTCCCCTACGTAGAGCAGGGCATCGAGCTGATTCTGTCGCACCAGAATCCCCGCAGCACGAAATCGTACTCGACGAAGCAGGAAGGGCACAAGTAGTGTCGAAGGAAAAGGCGTGAGCGAGCCGGCGCAGTCGGCACAGGCTAACGTCCCATCCAGCCGCCATCCACCATCAGCGTCGTGCCGTGCACATAACGCGAAGCATCAGATGCCAGAAATACCGCGGGTCCACGGAAGTCATCGGGATCACCCCAACGTCCGGCGGGGATACGAGCCAGAATCGCTTCGCGACGTGCCGCATCATTGCGCAGAGCCTCGGTGTTGTCCGTCGATACGTACCCCGGGCCGATGGCATTGACATTGACGCCATGTGCCGCCCACTCATTGGCGAAGGCCATGGTCAGCGTGCCGATGCCACCCTTGCTGGCTGCATATCCCGGCACCGTGACGCCCCCCTGGAAACTGAGCAGTGACCCGGTAAAGATGATCTTGCCAGCACCCCGTTCGACCATGTCCTTGCCGAACTCTCGGGTCAGCACGAACTGGGCGCTCAGATTCACGTCGATCACCTTGTCCCAATATTCGTCGCTGTGCTCCACCGCCGGTTGGCGCAGGATCGTTCCGGCATTGTTGATGAGGATGTCGATGCGGGGGTGGTTGATTTTGCATCTCGCGATGAAGGCATAGATCGCCTCGCGGTCAGCGAAGTCGCACTGATAACCCTTGAATGCCCGGCCCAGGGCGGTGACCGCCGTCTCGATGTCGCTGCCACGGGCCTCCATGGAGGCGGAGACACCGACGATATCGGCGCCGGCCTCCGCCAGACCCAGCGCCATGGCCTTGCCGATTCCACGCCGGCAACCGGTGACGAGGGCGACTTTTCCGCCGAGGTCAAATTCCTGCAGATTGGCCATGCTGCTCCTGTCGTTGCACTGGGTTACCGGCAGTCGATGAGATACTTGATGCCGTCGGGGTTGGAATCGATGGTCTCGAAAGTAGACTGCGCCTCCTCGATCGGACCGATGCGCGTGATCAAACGATCGAGGCACAGACGATCGGCGGCGGCCAACTCGATCGCGCGGTCAAAATCCTGCTCTTCGTATAAGCGGGCGCCGATCATGCGGATCTCAGACCAGAAGAATTTGAACAGATTGACGGGTTTCGGCTGTGGGTGGATGGCGACCATGACGATGCGGCCGCGCACATTGGGCAGCTCCGTCATCACCTCCACCCCCGGAGCGGAGCCGGAGACTTCAAAGACACAATCTGCCATGACTCCGTCGGTCCACTGTTGCACGAACTGCACCACATCCTGCTGCATGGGATTGACGGTTGCCAGGCCAAGTGTTGTCGCCAGCTGTCGGCGGGATTCGTTGACCTCGGACAACAACACGCGCGCTCCTGTCTCGCGAGCCACCAGAGAGATGAGCAGGCCGATGGGCCCTCCACCAATGACGACGCAAGATTCTCCGGCTGTCACCTCACCCATGCGCACGTCGTGGCAGGCGACGGCGGCGGGTTCGATCATCGCCCCGTGTTCGAGACTGAGGGCCTCGGGAAGTTTGTGCAGAGTGTAGGCCGGCACCGTCCACGATGACTGCATGCCACCGGGCAAATCGATACCGATGAATTTTAGATTCTTACCTACATGGGCGAAACCCTTGTCGAAAGCTGCCCGTTCCCCGAACTGCAACGGTCGTACCGCCACCGGTTCCCCGACTTTGACAGCGTCGACGTCGGCACCGACCTCGGCGACCGTCGCCGAGACCTCGTGGCCGATGATCAGCGGCAGTTGCACACGTGCGTCCATGGCGCCGTGGTAGATGTGGATGTCGGTGCCGCAGACACCACAGTAGGCGACATCGAGACGTACCTCTCCGGGACCGGGTGCGATGGCCTCGCCGGCATCGATACCAATGGTGCGATTCCCTTGATACTGTGCGGATTTCATCAGCGACCTGACGAGCTTCGAGTGTCGGATAGGGAGTTCTGGTTGGACTATGCGGTGCGC
The DNA here is from genome assembly GCA_003529325.1 of Candidatus Latescibacterota bacterium. Classification (GTDB taxonomy): domain Bacteria; phylum Latescibacterota; class UBA2968; order UBA8231; family UBA8231; genus UBA8231. The sequence continues at coordinate 4,214 of DPVW01000100.1, forward strand.
TGGTTCGAGCGGTTTCGGTCTTGGTTACTACGGTTGTTGTGAACCACTGCACCACAAGATCGATCTGATCAGAGCGCTGCCAAATGTGCGCAAGATCTCCATGAGTCCCTTTGTAGATGTCGAAACGGGGGCAGAGGCAATCGCAGGGACTACTCGTTACGAACTGCAGCGGTACGGGAGTGGAACGACATCGCCTGTGAGCTGGTAGCTGTTGCAGTCTGATCAGCTATTTCCGAGACACGGCACTCATGTCGCGGAACATGGGTTGCAGAAAGATGCGGCCCGCATCGCCCACGCCCTCGAAGCGCACGTACTGCTCGTCGCCCACTTCGTATTCGAACAGGCTGTTCTCGCTACGGCTGAGGACCACGCCGCCAGAGCCTATGAAGCGGCCGTCGCAGGGCGCGCTGAGCTGCACCTTCACGAGGGATCCTTCGACGGAAAACCCCAGTAGCAGGAGCCCTGTCGAGGCGTAACATCGCCCCGCTTTGGCAGCACGGACGACGCCGGCAGGGGTCATGTCCTCTACCAGCACCATGTTAAAGGCGTTGTCGAAATCCGCCGGGTCGTGGAAATCGTCGTTGGCGAACCCCCACAAGCGATGACCGGCGGTCAACAACTCATCCCAGAAATTCGCGTAGTAGGGTTGCCGACCCGAGGCGATGGCGCTGTCGATTCCGTAATGGCCGTTGTAGACTTCGAGCCCGTCAGGCCACGTGCCCAGCGCCTCAAGTTTGGGGCGGGTCCAGTACTCCAGGGCGGCACCCTTGGGTTGCGGGTGACAGACCATGGTGAACAGGTCGCCCGCCTGGGCCAAAGCCTCTTCCAGAGAGTGCTCGTAGAGTGGTGGCAGTCCGGGCCCGGCGAAGACGACATTTTCTCGGGTGCTGTATTCGAAGCCCTGGAGCAGGACCAATTCCGGATACTGTGTCTGCAATGGCGCCAGGTCGGTGATGAGATCATGGTCGGTGAGGGTGACGAAACCGGCGCCGAGGGCCTGGTAGTCTCTTACGCTGTCGGCGAGGGGCACCGAGGCACAGGCCGAGTTTTCGTCGCAGTGGCCGTGAAAGCTGCCTCGGATCCAGGTGCCGGTACCTGCATAGGGGCTTTTCATGTGCGCACCGCCAGAATCCAGGCGACAGGTCCGGGGTCAATATCGCGCAGATGCAACAATGCGCCACCTTGGTCGATGCGGAACACGCGCAGTTCACTGCCGGCGACAAACACCGTCGTGCCGTCCGGGGCGATGGCCAGTGGCCGCGGTGTGCCGACGGTGCCGAATGTGCCCAACGATGTAAGCCCACCGGTGTCGGCATCGATGGCAAATCCGGCGAGGCTGTCGTGCCCACGATTGCACGAGTACAGATAACGGCCGTCCGGCGTGATGTTGATCTGCGAACAGGAATTCTTGCCCTCCCAGTCGGCGGGCAATGTGGACAACATCGGGCCGGGTGTCAGCGTGCCGGTGTTGGCGTCATACGACCAGGATGTCACCGTCGAGCCCTGCTCGCCGTTGCTGAAGGCGAACCGCCCACTCGGGTGAAAGCACATATGCCGCGGCCCCTGGCCCGGCTCCGGTGCGGCCTTGGCCGGTTCATTGGCCGTGAGTTGCCCCGTTTCGTCATCGAAGCGGAACTGCCATATTGCATTTTCGTCACCCACGTGAGGGGTGAAGGCGAAACGGTTGGCCCCATCGGTCTGAATGAAATGAGCCTTCATTGCTGTATTCAACTGCTGCACACGGGCGCCGGCGACGCCATCCTCCCCGATGCTGTGTACCGTGACCATACCGTCGGAGTAGTAGGCGGCGAGCAACCAGCGACCCGTCTTGTCGACGTGGATGTAACATGGGTACGGACCGACGTGGGCGGGTTCGCCGATGGCGGTGAGAGCACCCGAGCCAGAATCGATCTGATAACTGAGATACTGGTGCGTGCCATCGACAGCGACGTCGGCATAGAGGAACCGCCTGTCGGGTGACACCGCCAGGTCGGATGGGGCACCCGGAAGATCGATGGCGGAAGATGGCTCGGTGACGCCGTCGCTGCCGATGGCATAACAGGCCAACTGAGGTTGATCGCCGCCAATGGCTACATAGAGGACATCGGTCATGTGGACTCGCTTGTTGGTTGGGTGACGGTATCCGCAGGTAAGGGATATGGGCCCAACCCTAGGGGGAGTTCGCTCTCAGCGCCAGAAGAATCAGGGCGCGCGAGCGTTGACGTAACGCCGCTATTGGTCTTCGTGGTAGCGCCAACCTTTTTCCAAAGGCACGAGGAACTCGTCGATCAGCTCCGCCGGCAACTCGACACCGATACCGGGTGCGGTGGGCAGGGCGATGGCTCCATCGACAACGGGGAGCCCGACCAGCTGCAGTGCCTTGCGCAGGGGGGATGCGTAGGCCTCGCTTGCAGCCGATTCGATGAATGGCGTGATCGGCGAAAACACTGCCAGATGCACCGTCGCTGCACCCAGCACGTGAGTCGACCAGTTGCCGGGACAAACGATAGCGCCCCGCGCCTGTGCCAGTTCGACGATCCGCCGCGCTTCCGTCAAACCCCCGCAGGTTGTCATGTACGGCTGCATGACCTGCATGCCACCGCGCTCCATGAAGTCGACGAACTCCCAGCGCGTGACAGCATGTTCGCCGGCGGCGATGCGCAATCGTGTCTGTGCCGTCAGTTGCGCGTAGGCCTCCATGCGGTCCACCGGAAAGGGCGTCTCGAAGAAGAAGACGTTGAATTCCTCGAGCTGCCGCAGGGTTGCCACCGCGGCGCCGACATCGTTCCACAGGTAACCCACATCGACGCTGAGCATGGGCTCCGGACCGAGGGCCTCGCGTGTGCGCCGGGTCAGTTCGACGATGGTCTCCGATGTCTGATTCATCGGTTCGACCTTGAAGGCCCGATAGCCGAGTTCGCGTAGCCGCATGACTCGGTCCACCTGCTGCCGCAAGACACTGTCCCGATCCCAACCGTCGGAAATGATCGTACAGTAGGGGATGACCTGGCCGCCCTCGGCGCCATTGACCAGCTGATGGCGGCTGCGCTCGGCGCCGCCCAACAATTCGAATACGGGACGACCCAGCGATTTGCCGTAGATATCCCACAATGCTACATCGACGGCGCCCAGGCAGATGATGACCCAACCCCGGCGATTGCCGTGTAACATGCTGTTGTAGAGTTTCGTCCACAGGCGCTCGGGTGTGACCGGATCTTCACCGAGCAGCTGCCGGCCGAAGAGGGACTCAGGTCCGTCGAGCACTGCACGGGCAACGCCGGGAGGCACACAGAAAATCTCCGACAGCCCCGTGATGCCCTCGTCGGTGTGGATGCGGACAAAGGCCAGTCCATGGACCCCCGAACCATCCACCAACTTCTCGGAGTCGGGGTCACCCAGGACGAACACTTCAGTCTTGGTGATTTTCATCTCGATTTATCCTCCTTGTGGAAGATAGTCGCAAGGCGAGGCGCGTAGTATCTTGTGCAAATTCAACTTGGCCCCCAAACCACAGGATTCAGCCGATGGAACCCGCCTGCCTTCAGTACCAGGTCACCGACGAGGAACAGGCCGCCTTCGAGTGGGATGGTTACCTGATCGTCAACAACGCCATCCCCCAGAGTCTGGTCGAGCAGCTGGTGCCGGTATCCGACGGCGTCGACGCCCGGGAGCGGGAACGCATGGGGCTGGCGCCAGAGGCGCGCATCAATCATTACGATTTCATTGGCAAGGACGACGCCTATCTGCAACTGCTGGACTGGGAGACGACGTTCCCGAAGGTCTGGGGTCTGCTCAACTGGCATATCCAACTCTACCACACGCACATGACCTACACACCACCGGAGCCAGCAGGCCACACGGCAGAAACCCACGGCATAGGTCTGGGCTGGCATCAGGATTCGGGTACGCTGAACCAGGATCTAGAGTCGGCACCCCGGCCGCGGGTGTCGCTGAAGGTCGCCTACTTCCTCAGCGATACGAGCGAGACGGGACGGGGCAACTTCTACGTATTGCCCGGTTCACACCTGCTGGATGATTTTCCCGGGGCGGATCGCAAGGGGCTGGTGGATGGCGGCATTCCCGTGTGTGTGCCACCGGGAACAGCGGTGTTCTTCGATCGACGGCTGTGGCATTCGGGCAGTCACAACTACTGGCACGAACCTCGACGGGTGTTGTTCTACGGTTATTCGTATCGCTGGTTGCGGCCACGCGACGACATGACCGTCGGACACTATCTCGATCGATGTGACCCTATCCAACAGCAGCTGCTCGGTGTCACACACTCTGGCGGTAGAGGGTATACCTCGCCAACCGATGAAGATGCGCCGTTGCGTGTCTGGCTCGAAGAACAGGGGGCGTTGCCAAAAAGATGAGCAACAGCTGGGGATATACCGACAATGGCCTCAAACACTACACAGCGCGGCGTGCGACGGGACCGATCGTTGTTGATGGGCGCCTCGATGAGTCGACGTGGGCGCTCGCCGAGCGTTCGCCCCGTTTTGAGGATCTTGAGGAGTTCGGCCGGCCAGCACTGTTCGACACGAAGGCGGCCATTCTCTGGGATGACGACTACCTGTATGTCGGTTTCTGGTGTGAGGAGCCAGATCTGCGCGCAACCCTTGTAGAGCGCGACTCCATGATCTGCCGCGAGAATGACGTGGAGGTGTTCATCGCCGGCGAGAACGCCTATTTCGAGTTCGAGCTCAACGCCCTCGGTACCATCATGGAGCGACTGTATATCTGGCAAGACACCTATGTCTCGGCGGGATACGCCGCGGTTCCCGAGTTTGACCTGTTGGGACCCGGCATTGTCGATACGCTGGGAGGCGCCTGGAGTGGCCACAAACATCCGCGCGGGCGTCGTTGGTGTTTCCGTAATTGGGACATGCCTGGCCTGCAGTGGGCCGTTGCCCTGGACGGCACGCTGAACGACGACAGCGATGTCGATCGCGGCTGGACGGCGGAGATCGCTTTTCCCTGGCAGGGGCTGAAACATCTCGCCGACGGCCGTTCGTTGCCGGCGCAGGACGGGGACGTGTGGCGCATGGACCTGTCCCGTTTCCAGTGGTTTGAAGAGGGCGGTCGGCGCACCTGTCCGGGGTGGGCCTTCAACTGCCACGGAGTTTACGACTCGCACATCCCTGAACGGTTCACCTACATCCATCTGTCAGATCAGGTCGTGACACAGGATTCGGCAGCCCAGCATGTCGCCTGAGTTGGTGGCGTCGCCCAGCCTCGTCTATCACTGCCCTCGCGCGGGGGCGCCAGTTTGTGGCCAAGGGCCGCGCACATCACGATTTGTTGACGCCGCAGCGGGCGGTGTGGCTTTTTTGCCCACCGATGCGGCGTTGGCCTGGGACGATCAGTATCTCTACATCGACGCCTGGCTGGAGGAACGGGACGTATGGACGACGGGAGAATCTCGTACAGGACTCGTCTGGCAGGAGAACACTTTTGAAGTATTGCTGGCAGCGGATGGCGCCTTGTACAATTTGTCCGTCAATCCGGCGGGTGCTACCAAAGAACTGCTGTTCATCTGGCACGATGCCTATCAGCGTCAGGGTCGCTACGATGTAGCGGACCTCAATCTGGCGCGATGCAGCCCCATGGTGATCGGTGGTGATGCCGGACCCCATCATCGTCGTGGTCGACGCTGGTTGTTTGACGAATGGCAACTCGTCGGACTGCGGGCCAGCGTCAACGTAGACGGCACATTGAACGAGCGCCACGAAATCGACCGGGGTTGGAGGGTGCAGCTCGCCTTGCCATGGGCGGGACTCGAACACCTGCTTGACGGCGCCCGTTCACCGATCGCCGGTCAGTGCCTGCGTGTCGCCCTGGCGCGCCATCAGGTCCTCGATCAACGGCAAAGTCGGCAGATGGCGGTATGGTCCTGGCATGTAGCCGGAGAGGCCGGACTCTACGCGCCGGAGTCATATCCTGTGGTCGAGCTTATTTAGTTT
>DPVW01000344.1 GCA_003529325.1 Candidatus Latescibacterota bacterium
CAGTGCGGCTTCTGCACGCCGGGCTTTTTGATGTCACTCGCCGGCCTGGCCGAGGACGGAGGGACACCGAGCTCCGACGAGATCGACGAGCACCTCACCGGCAATTTCTGCAGGTGCACTGGCTACGTCAACATCCGAAAGGCGGCCCGGCAGGCGTTCGGGCTGCCTGATCCCGAAGAGCCAAGTGATGGCTGACGACAACAGTTCTGGGTTCTTCGGCCGCAGCCTGGCCCGGGTCGAGGACGATCGACTCCTTCGAGGTCAGGGATGCTTCATCGATGATCTTGACATCCCCAATGTTGTCGACATCGCCTTCGTCCGTAGCCCCCACGCCCACGCCCGCATCCTGAGCATCGACGTGACCGCGGCACAAACCATGCCCGGTGTCGTGGCGGTATACGACGGTGCCAGCGTGGCCGACAGGATCAAACCCCTCACTAACTCAGAGGAACTTCGGGTGCCCGAGGGCATCGCCGCCCTCAACCCCGTCGTCAAGATCCAGCCGGCTCCGATCCTCGCCGTCGACGAAGTCAACTACGTCGGGCAGCCAATCGCCATGATCGTGGCCGAGACGCGCTACCTGGCCGAGGATGCGCTCGAGGTCATTGAGATCGAATACGAAACTCTGCCCGCTGTCCTCGACATGGAGGCCGCCCTTGAGCCCGACGCACCGCTGGCGCTCGAAGGCGAGGTCGACAACATCGGCGTCCACGTGCGGCACGGCATCGGAGACGTCGCCGCCGGGATCGCCGCGGCCGCAGCAGTCGTCGACGAAATCTTCGCCACCCAGCGATACGTCGCTGCCCCCATCGAGACTCGGGGCATGGTTGCCCAAAGCGACCCATTTACGGGCGGACTCATGGTGTGGTCGACCACCCAGACACCGCACCGGGTGCGGGACCACGTCGCCGAGTCCATCGGCCTTTCGGTCGACGATGTGCGAGTCCAATCCGTCGACGTGGGCGGCGGATTCGGCCAGAAGGGAATTCTCGTCGTCGAAGAACTACTGGTCCCGTTCGCAGCACATGACTTAGACCGAGCGGTACGGTGGATCGCGGATCGTCACGAGAACCTAACTGCCGACGCCCACGCCCGCGAACAGGTTCACCACATCACCCTCGCTGCTGACGCCGACGGTTACTTGCTCGCCGTCAAGGACCGAATCATGGTGAACCTCGGATGCCGCAACATGGTCGGCCTGGTCGTGCCCTACAACTCCTTGTGCCACTTAATCGGGCCCTACAAGGTGCACAACGTCGACCTCGAGGCCACCGGAGTCATCACCAACACCATGTTTACATCGCCATATCGAGGAGCAGGACGACCCGAGGCCACCTTCGCCATGGAGCGGGCCATGGACCGACTAGCAGCGAAACTCGGAATGGAACCAACGGAGCTACGCGAGCGCAACTTGATCCAGCCCGACGAAATGCCCTACCGCACCGGACTACTCGACCGGCGCGGACTGCCGCAGGAGTTTGACTCGGGCGACTACCCCAAAATGCTGTCGAAGGCAGTAGACATGATCGGGCTTTCCCAGTTCCGGCAGGAACAAAAGCTAGCTCGACAAGAGGGCCAGCACCTCGGTATTGGCTTCGCCCTTTACCTGGAGATGACCGGACTGGGGCCGTTCGAAGGGGCCCGCGTTGAGGTCATGCCATCAGGTCGGGTACGGCTCTATACCGGCGCTCCCTCGCAGGGGCAGGGCCACCGCACCGTCTTCGCCCAACTCCTCGCTGACGCGCTAGGTGTGAATCCGACCGACATCGACGTGGTCGCCGGGGACACAGCCTCGATCCCCTACGGCGTTGGCACCATCGCTAGCCGAGCGCTTGTGACGGCGGGTAACGCCATCAACCAGGCTGGAGGGCTACTCAAGCAGCGAATCCTGACTCACGCCGCAGAGTTCCTTGAGGCCGAGGTCTCTGATATGCAGCTCGAGGGCAGCCGAATCAGCGTCAAGGGCACCCCAGCAGTGGGGTTGTCGCTGGCCGAGTTGATCCGCACCGTCCCCAAGCTCGTCGGCGGCTCCGGCAGCGACGGTCTTAGCGAGACTTCCTACTTCCAACCACCCAACTACGCAACGGCCAGCGGCCTGCACGCTGTGATCATTGAGGTCGACCCCTCCACCGGGCGGCTCGACATCCGTGACTATGTCGTGGTCCACGAGGCTGGCAAGATCGTCAACCCAATGATCGCCGACGCCCAAGTCATCGGAGGAGTCGGCCAAGGTATCGGCGGCGCGCTAAGCGAACACATGCGGTATGACGATCAGGGCCAACCCATCACCTCTACATTCATGGACTACCTATTGCCAGTTTCATCGATGGTGCCCGACATCCGCCTCGACGAGATCGTTTGCCCAAGCCCCACCAACCAGTTGGGCGTCAAAGGTCTGGGAGAAGGGGGCGCTGTTGGTCCGCCTGCGGCCCTAGCCAACGCGGTCGAAGATGCCCTCCGACCGTTCAACATCATTGTCCGGTCCGGGCCCCTCTCGCCCAGCCGAATTCGCGATCTGGTGCGCGACCCCAACCACTCCTGAAACCGGTCAATCGAAAAGACCGCGGACGCCCTCAATTTTGAAAAGTAGGGTGGCGGGATGGCAGGGAATCATTGGAAACGGGCAAGTCTCGAGTTGCGGGCGGCCGGGTTTGAGCCCGAGACCATCGCGGCGAAGAACACAATCGTTACGGTGGCGGGGGCCTACACAAACGCCCATCGCTGCAACAACCGGGTCGAGCGCATATCGGACCTGCTGTCGGAGTCGATCGCTTCGCATGGCGGACAAGGGTTGGTCGTTGGTGCGCCGGCGGTCTCCGATGCTCTCACCCAGGGTTCACCCAATGCCAGCTACAGCCTCGTGTCACGAGACATCATCGCCGACTCGTTCGAGATCGGGCATCGGGCCCATCACGGCGAGGCGATGGTTGTCATCTCGGGCTGCGACAAGACGGGCGCAGCCGCGATGATGCCCCTGGCTCGCACCAACGACGTTGGACTCGTGATCTACCCGGGAACTAGCTCGCCGGGCTGCGTGAACTTTGAGCCATGGGCGTCGAAGGGTAACAACCTGACGATTCTCGACTGGGCCGAGGCACGAGCGGCGATGCGAGCCGATCGGATCAGCCGAGAGGAATTCGAAGAGGTCGAACGGAACGTGATGCCCGGCAGTGGCACCTGTGGGGCGATGTTTACAGCGAACACCATGAGCACCATCACCGAGGCAATGGGGATGATGTTGCCCCGGGGCGCCTCGCATCCGGCCGACTACGACGCCGCGAGCGATATTCACGACGACGTGAAGGCTCAGGTGGAGGCGACTGCCAAAGCTCTGTACACCCTGATCGAAGCCGACATTCGGCCCCGGGACATCATGAACATGAAGGGCTTCGAGAACGCCATCACCACCGCCTACGCGATGGGGGGCTCGACCAACATGTACCTGCATTTGCTGGCGATCGCTCGCGATGCAGAGGTGGCCCTCACCATCGATCGCATCCAGGAGATCGGCGAGCGGGTGCCGCTCATTGCGAATCTTCAGCCGCACGGTCCGTACTCGATGGTCGCCCTGCACGAACTCGGCGGAGTGCCGGTCGTGATGAAGGAGCTCCTCGATAACGGCTTCCTACATGGCGACGCCATGACGGTCACTGGAAAGACTCTCGCTGAGAACCTGGCTGACGTGGCCTCGCTGGCTGATTTGGGTGACCAGGACTTGGTGCAACCGGTGTCGGCCCCGGCAGCCCAACCGAACAACCACATCACCGTCCTGCACGGAAATCTGGCTCCGGAGAGTTGTGTCCTGAAACTGGGAGGCAAGACTCTCGAGACGGGCGACTTCCGCGGAATCGCTAAGGTGTTCGAAAACGAACCGGACGCCATGACGGCCATTCAGTCCGGAGTCATCGTGCCTGGCGACGTGGTTGTGGTGCGCAACGTCGGCCCCAAGGGCGGCCCGGGTATGCCCGAGATGGTGATGCTCACTATCGAGTTGCAAGGACGCGGTTTGGGCAAGGACGTCGCGCTCATCACTGATGGCCGGTTCAGCGGTGTCTCACACGGAATCCTCATCGGACATATTTGCCCCGAGGCGGCCGACGGCGGTCCGCTCGCAGCGGTGCAGGACGGCGACACAATCATCATCGATCCGGTTAATCGGACTCTTGACGTAGCGATCGACGACAGCGAGTTACAGCGACGGATGGCGACGATCGGGCCGAGGGACTTGCCAAGCACGATTCCGCAAGGTTCGGTGTTGCGCCGGTACGCCCGACACGTGTCATCGGCTCACTATGGATGTGTGCAGTAGTGGGCAAGGTGAAGGCCAACCATGATTTGCCGGACCGCTTGGACTTGCTGAACCAATCTCTCTAGTCGTCCAGCCAGCCCAGAATCTTTCAACGCTTACCCAGAGCTTCTGAATCGTCCGGGTAGGAGACCCGACACGTCAGCACCGCCGAAGGTTGCGGACGGCTCACCGCCCAACGCCAGGTCGGCCAGGAGGACGCCGGCACCACGCGATGTGTAGATGCCACATCCCCCCTGACCGACACACCACACGAACGCGGGCTGGTCGGAATCAGGGCCGATCGCCAGCGAGCGGTCGGGTGTGAAAGTGCGCAGGCCCGCCCAGGCCGAGTTAACGGACCGGATCCCGAGGGTGGTGGCTTCGTTGATCCGCTTGATGGCCAGCGCAACGTCGAGCTCCGCGGGCTTCGCATCGCAGGGTTTGGATGGGGTCTCGTCTCCCAACGAGCAAAGCATCTGCTCCCCGTCGTGCTTTACGTACCAGTTCTGTCCGACGTCGGCAGTGAAGGACCAGCCGGTGGCGTCACAGCCGGGACCGTTCACCATGAAGGCGGTTCGTCGGTAGGGCTGCAGGCCGATCGGCTCCACGCCAGCCCGTGCGGCCACTACGTCACCCCACGCACCGGCGGCGTTCACGACGATGTCGGCGCCGACGTCGCCGTCTGTCGTCTCTAAGCTCCAGCCATTTCCGTCAGGTCGCGCTGCGTCTACCCTGGCCGAGGTGGTGATCCGACCGCCGCCACGTCGAAAGCCGCGCACGTAGGCTTGATGGAGAGCGCCGACGTCAATATCGGCGCAGTCCGGTTCGAGGACTGCACGGTGGACGAGCCCGCGGCGGAGCGGCGGGAAGTAGTCCATTGCTTCGTCCACTGTCAACTCCACCGACGGTGAGGGCAGCAGGCTTCCCTCGGCCAGCAGCTCGTCCATCTGGTCCGACTGGGCTTTCGAGGAGATGTGCATCACCGTTCGAGGCGATAGGAGGGGAGCGTCGACCAGGTCTGTCGGGGTGTCGCGCAGGAAGCCGACGCTGGCCCTGGTGAGGATGAGGTTGGGCCTGGTGGTCAGGTTTTCGAGGATGATCGCCGCCGAACGCCCTGTCGTGTGGTGCGCTAGAACCGGCTCGGCTTCCAGGAGAAACACCTCGGCATCGGGATGTGCTTCGACAAGGTGGTAGGCGGCGCTCACGCCGGCGATGCCCCCGCCGACAACCGCTATCCGAACCCCTGTCATCCTTCATGCTCACACATGGACGACCACGTTAACGTGCGGGCATGGATGTAGAGACATACCGGAATCTTGGTCTTGACGTAAATTTCGTCAGAGACAAAGAAGTCAACGGTCGCAGTAATGCGGAGCTCGCGAATGCGTTCAACACTCCCGGCGATGTGGATTACCACCCTTGCCCCGAAGCGCAGCAAGAACCAGATGCCGTTGGCAGGGTGTCTCGCTTCGAAGACTGGCAATCATCGACGGCGTATCCGGGCACAGTCCGTGACGTGTGGCTGTACGAACCACCTTCTGTGAAAGCTCAGGACTCTTTGGCATTGCTGGTCTTCAACGACGGTGGCAGTTACCTGAAACCTGACGGACCAGTGCGCGCTGCGCGGGTACTTGACGTTCTCCAGGCCTCAGGCGCCCTTGAGCCGACCGCTGCGGTTTTCGTCTCACCCGGTCGCCCACTCGATGTTCCCTCTGCCGACTCTCAGTGGGAGATCAACTCCCACCCCGAGGCTCGCGACCAGCGCAGCATTGAATACGACAGCCTGACCGATACCTATGCAAGGTTCGTCGTTGAGGAGCTCGTTCCATTCGCCGAGCAAGAGATGGATGCGAGAATCAACGATGACCCCTCTCGTCGAGCGATGGCCGGCATCTCAAGTGGCGGCATATGCGCCTGGACAACAGCATGGCATCGCCCGGACTCCTTCGGCTTAGTGCTCAGCCACTGCGGATCGTTCGTAAACATCCGGGGCGGCCACGCTTGGCCGTATTTAGTGCGCTCCACCGAAGCGAAACCGATTAAGGCTTTCCTTCAATCAGGTGAGCTGGATGGAGACATCATTTACGGGAATTGGCCCCTAGCGAACAAGCAGATGGCTGCCGCCCTGCAGTTCGCGGGCTACGACGTTAGGTTCGAGTTTGGGACCGGTGGCCACAACCTCCGCCATGCAGGCGCCCTTTTTGCCGAATCGCTCCACTGGCTATTCACCGACTCAGCTTAAGCGAAGCCGACTAGCCACGATTTCAGGGGGCTTTCAGCTCCTATGGGTAAAGCCTTGCCGCACTCCCCCAAACACTTAGGTGTCCATATTCACATTTTGCCGAAAAACCGCACTTGTGGCCGTTTAGACACATTCTCTGGTGCCCTAGGAGTGCCCCTAGACCCAAAAACACCCCCAACAGTCTTGTTAGAGGGTGGTGGTTTAGGCCTGTGAACAGGGGTTTTGTTTGTGGAGCTGATCGGACTCGAACCGACGACCCCCTGCTTGCAAAGCAGGTGCTCTAGCCAACTGAGCTACAGCCCCAAGGTCCCCCGAGGGTACCGAAGCAAACCCTCGACCACGACTTCGGCAAAGCATCCAATTAAGGGGCATGATCATGGGGTCAGATCTCACCGAAACGAAGAATCTCTATTAGGAGGCGACACTAATGAATATGCCCGCAATTTCACTCGCTGCTGTACAGGGCCGACGTCAACAAACCCTCGACATTGCCGCAGAAATTGAGCGTCGCGGATTTAGTGGCATTTACTGCCCTTCGATGGGCGACTGTGTTGCTTTATGTCAAGGCATTGCGTCCGCAACTAACGAGATCGTTTTTGGGACTTCGGTCCAACCGATCTATTTCCGAAACCCTGAAGACCTGGCAGCAACAGCCGCCTTTATCCACGAAATAAGCAACGGCCGATTCCGGCTCGGGATAGGTGTGACCCACGGCCCAGTACATCAACGTTTGGGGATTACCCCCGGTAAACCTTTAACTGATATCCGGGAATACGTGTCAGCAATGCAAAAGGCAGCTGAACACCATGGGGAGCTACCTCCGATCGTTCTTGCCACTTTGCGGCGAAAGATGGTCGAACTTTCGGTTGAGATCGGAGCGGGAGCTGTGTGGGCCAACGCCAGTCGCAACGACTTCAACAACTCGGTTGCAGACATTCCCCAAGATGTCCAAACCAGCGACTTCCTTATCGGGAACATGATCCCTACCGTTATTGACGCTGATCGTGACGCTGGTGCAGCCCGTAACCGCAAAACCTTGCAGGGCTACGTTTCTCTCCCCAACTACCGCAACTACTGGAAGCAAGCCGGGTACGTCGAAGAAATGGAAGGTATCGAAGCAGCTATCGCTGACGGTGACCGTGACCGTGTGGCCACATGCATGACCGACGAATGGTTGTCGAACGCAACCCTCTACGGTTCCGCCGACCAAGTCAGAGACGGCGTCGAAGAATGGTTCGACCAAGGATGCAAGACACCTATTTTGGTGCCGTCCAGCACAAGCGGCGGGCAAATGCACGCCATCCAAGAGATATTCGACTGCTTCGCATAGTTCGCCAAAGTTGAGGTGTCAGTGCCAACCGAAATCGACCTTGACGCAGCAACTGCAAGGCTGGCAGGTGTAGCGCGACGAACACCTGTCCTTCGTTCACGTTTATTGGACGAAGCCTTAGGGGCAGAAATCCATCTAAAAGCCGAACATTTGCAACACACCGGCGCGTTCAAGTTCCGAGGAGCGTTCAACGCCATCGCAGCACTCGACAGCAACATTCGGGCGCGAGGAATTATCACCTATTCCTCCGGCAATCATGCCCAAGCCGTCGCCAGAGCCGCCCAAATATTTCGTGTTCCTGCCACTGTCGTGATGCCTAACGACGCCCCAAGCTCTAAACGCCAAGCGACTGAAAGTTACGGTGCAACAATCGTCACCTACGACCGCTTTAGGGAACGTAGGGAAGACATTGCTGAGGCCATCCTCACCGAACAACACTTCACACTGATTCCTCCTTTCGATCACCCTGATGTGATCGCAGGCCAATCAACGTGTGCGCGAGAACTTTTCGAAGACTCAGGGCCACTTGACCAACTGATTGTTTCTGTTGGCGGTGGCGGACTCATATCAGGCAGCGCTTTAGCAGCACATGAAGCCAACCCGAAGTGTCGCATCGTTGGCGTTGAACCTGAAGCCGGAAACGACGTCCAATTGTCGCTCCAGGAAGGCCGAATCGTTGAAATCGATGTCCCCGACACCATCGCTGACGGGCAACAAACCACCTCACCGGGAAAACACACTTTCGCT
>DPVW01000193.1 GCA_003529325.1 Candidatus Latescibacterota bacterium
CTCCGGGTAAAGGCCCATCCGGGTTCACCTTCGGTTCCTGGTGCCACCCTGGTGCCATAACTGGGTGAATGGTGTAAATGAATGTTAATCTGGAGACTCCGACCATTACTTAGCTCGCTTCAGGACATCATGTTCCGGGAGCTACAGTCACGACTGGGACCGCCCCCCATCAGTGTGAGGTCAGCGAAGCAGCAATTGACCTGGCTCCTTTTCGAGGTATTGAGGTCCCACACCAACCTATCAAAGAAGAACTGCATCCGGAGTCAGCCCGCCAGCCCACCATAGATCTCCCGACCGCGGCGGAACAGGTCACGCACGTCTTCGCGTTGTTCATCGGTGTTGTACCGGCCGACCCTGTCGATCCACTTCAAAGACTCGTCGATGGAGTCGAGGAAGAAGCGGGCCGCCTCCGGACGTGACTCAGGCGGTCGACCACAGTGGAACCACGTGGGACTGGTGTGGGCGAAGATGGACTGATTGAAGCTGTCGCGAGCGTCGCCCCAGAGTCGGGCTGCGGCCCAACCGTCGCGTTCGGCGAACAGCTCACAGCGCACGACACCGTCACGGGCGCCCCCTCCGCCGAAACCTTGACGGTGGACGACAACGCCATCGGCAACGATCTCGGCGCCGACCACGGGGTAATGGGACGCAAAGCTGAGTTCTACCTCGAGTTTGCCGCCACCGTCGAGGGGAATCGTCGAGCCGATGGGGGCGTCGTTAACCCGCATGTCGAGGGCGGGGCCGTTGGTGATGTACGTGCGGCCTTTTTTCATGCCATCGATCCACGACTCGTACGAAAACTCCTTCTCCGTCTGCACGTAGACGCGGTTGTTGGAGCAGACGAACCAGTCCGTCCCCGTCGAAGCTGGGAGCCTCAGACCGCAGTTCAGCAGTTTATACCAAAGATCATATTCGGGATCCATCCAGAAGGGGTCGAACAGGTTGAAGGCGTCGAGTTTGCCCAGGGCGGCGGCAATGGGTGCCTCCATGCCACGGCCATTGTGACACCAGATGACGATGCCCCCCTGGTCGCGGGCATCATCGCAGCAGAAACAGAGGGGCGGGTAGTCGGGATCGAATTGGCCGGCCAGGGTATGACCGCGACTGACGGGTTGCACCAGGTTGCGGATGTTGAGAAACATCACGTGGCCATAACCGAAGCCCCACGGGGACTTGTCGCCGTAGTGACGATTTTCCTCGCCGATATCGAGGACGTGGTGGGCGGTGGTGAATTCGTTCATCACGCCGATGGGATACTTGTTGCTGGCATAGGGCAACTGGCGGCGGTCGAGGACGGAGACGCAGGTGACGTTGTAGCCTTCTACCGAGCAGTCAAGGCCGAGACGATCGTCGGGCCGTTTCTCATTCTCGTCGTAGTGGATGTGCGTATTGCCCGGATACCAGTGCTGCTGTTGCGGATGATGCCAGCGCTCGATGGGGATTTCCACATCGACGACGCCCGCTGCCGGCGTCTCTACAACGACGCGCCGGGGGCGATACTCGGTGCCCCGTTCGACCAGGATGTCGGCGCGACCACGGCCGACATGAACGGTGAATTCGCCGTTGGCGAAGAAGAATGGCGTGCCGGGGCCAATCTTCTGCATGGCACCGGCAGGACTCTTGTAGCCACCACCCGAGTCGAGGACGTGGACCTTCGCATCGATGGGTTCATTGGTTGCCGCGTCGACGATGGTGCCGTGTAGTGTGGCCATTTTTTATACGCCTCCTTCTGACTTCTCAGTTCAACGTATACGCCTCGTATGGCTGCTGGCAGGGGTTGCCACGTGACAGATACAGGCGACGTTCGCCGGCGTCGATGAGCAGGGACCAGACGCTGGTCCAGAAGCCGGTGTCGGGATGGTCGTTGGCATGTCGGCAGATCGAGTGCGGATGGTCCTCGTGGTCACGCAGGATGCCCTCGAGGGTGGCGCGCTGAATCGGCCTCGGCGTTGCCGCCAGCAAGGCATCGATGCGGCATTTGCGTGGGCCGGATTGGATGAGCTCGGGAAAATCCTCGTTGATCGGCGCCAGATCAGGGTGCACGCAGTGGTTCGTGTGCGTCACGACACCCGGGCCGGCGTTTGAGTCGCGTAGCACATGGATGTCCTCGATGGTGATCTCGAGATCGGCGGGTCCTTCTGGGGTTGCGAGTATGAGATTGGCCGGGATCGCCCGGTTGGCACGGCGTATGGCCTCTACCGCTGCGTCAAGTGAACGGGTTTCAAAGAGAGCGCGCACCGTGAAGTAGTAGGGCACGCCATGGAGACGTGCCGGCGCCGGCAGGCTATTACTGCAGACGCCGATGCCGGCATCATTGACCCCCAGATAGGCGATCAGACCCGCCTGTGTTATCGACAGGAATGCGGGGGCATCCTGCGGTCGTCTCGTGAGGACGACCGAAAATGGATCCAGTGCAGGATCGTTGTCCCAGTTCTGCCCGACGATCGAACCACCGGCGCTTTCGGCGAGGGCGAAGGAGGTGCAGCCGCCATTCGCATCGGCGCGATCCGGCTGCAATTGGTTGCGGATCTGCAGCAGCATCAGCCGCTCGATATCGACGCCGGAGGCATTGGCCATGCCCGTCAACTCCTCCAGCAGGTGTGGCGCGTAGTGGCTGACCTCGTCAATACAGTGGCGGGCCACCTCCAGGGCCCGCTCCCGGGAGACGTCCGTAATCTTGCGTACGCGATCCAAGGCGATGGCGTCGAAGCCACGAATCTGCTCGCGAAGCGCTTCGCCGATCTGCTCGCCCATCTGCAGATACGAGCCGCTGACGGTGAGTTCGGGATATCGGGTGGCACGAGCCATCATGCGTCCTCTCCTGTGGTCCTGGTGCCGTCAATGGTGGCGACCCAGCTGAGTTTTTCCTCGACGAAGACGTCCCTGGTGGGTGGAAATGTATCGCCGTCGTCGGCGGAGCCGGTGGTGACGTCCATGTCATCCGGTCGATCCGCATGGTGGTGGTAGGTGAGGGGGGTACCGCAGGTGGTGCAGAATGTGCGGTCCGCATCGGTGTCGGTGTGATACGAACCCGTCGCTTGCCGGCAGGTGTCGCAATGACAGAGTACGGAGGCCCGTGGCACAGCGGACGCCTCCCAGCGGACGGTACCGTAGAGGCAGCCGCCGGAGATGGGTTCGCTCATGGCTGCCTCACCGCGAGAATCACCTTGCCGATCGTCGCATTCGAGGCGATGACGGCGTGCGCGGCAGCCGCCTCCTGCACGGGCAGTACGCGGTCGATGATGGGCTCGATACGTCCCGCCAGCAGGGCATCCCAGAATTGCGCGCGGAAACCGGCGATGATCTCCCCTTTCTCCGCCACGGGTCGGCTGCGTAGCGTCGAGCCAATGAGGCGCAGCCGTTTGCGCAGCACCAGACTCAGATCGATCTGCGCCTCGTTGCCACCAAGCAAGGCGAGCAGCACGAGCCGCCCCTGGGGGGCGAGCAGTCTGAGATTGCGCGCCAGGTGGCTGGCGCCGGCGACATCCAGCACGACGTCGACGACACCAGGCGCGGAGGCGTCAGGGGCAAGGGCTGCACGGATGTCGTCGGCGAAGTCGACTTCTTTGTAATCGCAGACAAAGGTGGCGCCCAATTGGCGGCAGCGCTGCCGTTTCTTTTCACTGCCCGCCGTGGCGAGCACCCGACAACCTGCCTCGCGTGCCAACTGGATGGCCGCTGTGCCCACACCGCTGGCGCCAGCGTGGATCAACACCGTTTCGCCAGCGCCAAGTTGGGCCTCGTCAAACAGATTGACCCAGGCCGTGAGGAAGACCTCCGGTACGGCGGCGGCGCGTTCGAAGCTCCAACCCGCCGGGATCGGCAATAGCTGCCGCGCATCGACGGCGACGCGTTCGGCATATCCGCCACCGCCCAACAGGGCGCAGACGTGGTCGCCCACCTGCCAGGCCTGCACTGCACTGCCGACGGCAGCGATGATGCCCGACATCTCCAGACCGATGATATCGGACTCCCCTGGTGGCGGCGGATACTGGCCGGCGCGCTGCAGCAAGTCGGCGCGATTGACGGCCGACGCGTGAATGTCGACGAGGACCTGATTCTTCCCGGCGACGGGATCGGCCACATCCTGCCAGATGAGATCACGCTCCGGGGTTTGCGTATCTACGATGATCGCCTTCATTCGGTGAAAGGTGACGTACTCTCCGCCTCTCGCCAAACCGGATCCGAATGCTGGCCCAGTCGAGCCCACTTTATAGCAAGGCGCCACCCCCATCTGCGGATGGGGCAGAGGATGCTGATCTCGGTGGTCACCGATGACGGAAAGGGCCGAGATACGGCTGTCGGTGGAGCTGGCGCGGGCGATGTGCGAGCATCTGCTCCACCAGCTCGAGGTGGGCGCCGAGGAAGCGCAGTTGACGACGAACACGCTGCTGGAGGCAAGTCTGCGTGGTGTGGACAGCCATGGCATCGCCCTGCTGGCGGTGTTCGCCGAGCGCATTCGTTCGGGGCAGATCCACCCGGGGCGATGCCCTTTCGTGCGTCGCGATTCACCCTCGTCGGCGTGGCTGGATGGGCAACACGGGTTGGGGCCGCCACTGGCTACGGCGGCGATGGGACTGGCCGCCCACAAGGCTGCCCGTCACGGTCTCGGTGCCGTGTCTCTGCAGAATGGGAATTATGTCGGCGCCCTGGCGACGTACGTGGAAGCCCCGGCGCGGGATGGATTCATCGCCCTGGCCATGGCCAACGCGACACCACGGGTCGCACCTTATGGTGGTGCTGCGGGGCTGCACGGGACGAACCCCGTCGCCTGGGCGGCGCCCACCGTCGACGGGGATCCACTGGTTTTTGACGCCGCCACCGGTCACGCCGCCGCGCCTATCGTGCAGGCCGCTGACGAGGGCAGGCCGATCCCACAGGGCATGGCGCTGGACGGCGAAGGTCGGCCGACGACGGATGCCGGTGCCGCCGCCAACGGCACACTGTTGCCCGTGGGGGGTGCCCTGGGGTATGGGCTTGGACTTCTGGTCGACGTGCTCACAGGAGGGCTGGCAGCTGCACCCATGGGAAGAGAGGTACCACCCGTGACGGCCGTTAACGGTCCATACGGATGCAGCTTCTTCGCTCTCGTCATCGACCCGCAACAGTTCGGTGCCAGCGGCACGCTTGCCGCCCGGATCTCGGAGTTGTGTGCGTCGGCGCGACAGACAACTCCTGCAGTGGGCGTCGACGAGGTGCTGGCACCGGGAGATCGCGCCCTGCGGACCCGCGCCGAACGGCTACAGGGAGGCATCCCCTTCAGCTCCCGTGCCTGGCAAGGGCTGCTGCAGAGACTGATCGCCGCCGACCTCGACGTCTCGTCGGTCCCATAACGGCCCCACAGCCGGTTTTCACAGGCGCAATTCAGCTTGCCGGTGGGTGACGCAAGCCATACCTTAGCAACCACTTACGTTACCCTTGAATGCATCTTCCAGCGAGCGATCCCGTGGCCCAACGAGAGACACAGGTACAGGGTGTTCTCGTCGAGATTTTTGGCGAGCAATATCGCATTGGTGGTGACCCGAAACAGGTTCAACAAGTCGCCGCCTACGTGGACAAAAAGATGCAAGAAATCGCCGACAAGAATGCGCGTATGCCGAAGGCGCAAATCGCCATGCTGGCAGCGATGGAAGTCGCAGCGGACTTGTTCAAGGTGATGTCGGAACGCAAAGTGTTCACCGATCGTGCCCACGAAAGCGTCGAGCGCCTCACCCGCCTGGTCGAGGATCGGGCAACGCTTACCGATCTCGGCGAAGAAGACAGGACCGGTCAAGCCGATCGTTCGAGTGATCGTATCGCCGAGCGCCTGCAGGCGCGGCAGGGCGTACGCGTGCCACACTCTTCCCCCGTCGAATGAAGCAATGGTTTTCCGCGGCGTGGCGGCGGTCCTATGCGCCACGTGCAACGTTGCAGGCTGTGCCTCCACACCTGCTTACAATCAAACGGAATGTCCAACCTGGGAGGGTCTTGGCGCGATAGAGGTGAACCCCGCCGGCGCCATGGATCGACACCTGCGGGTGCAGGCAGACTTTCTCATCTGTCCCCCCGTCGAGGCCTGGCCGAAATCGAGCGCAAACGCATCGAGCTTCGGCACGAGGTGATCGGCCTCCTCAGTGGCCAGACCACCGAGGATCTCGAGGATCCATTACGGGCTGAGCAACTGCGGCAGCAGCTGTTGCTTATGGTCAACGAGAAGGTGCTGAAGAAGTCCAAGGTGAAAGAAGTCTTTATCACCGGTATGCATCTGCAGTAACCCCGACTCTACTCGCCCCGCAACAACCCCTCCGCTACAGCACACAGTTCCACCGCGTCCTGACGTTGTTCGCACTCGGCGATAATGCGCACCACCGGCTCCGTGTTGCTCGGCCGCAAGTGGATCCAGGGGCACTGAAATGTGCCTTCCATGTAGAGTTTCACGCCATCCTGAACCGGGTGTCGCAAGGCCTCGGGATAACGCTGCACAAGACCGTCGAGGGCGCGCTGCAAATCCTGCTCCGAACAGGAGACCTTGCGCTTCTCGATGCTGTATTGGGGCAAGGCAGCGGCCAGTTCTGTCAAGGGCCGACCATTGCGGGCGAGGGATTCGAGGATCAGGGCAATGCCGACGGCGGCATCCCGACCAGGATCCACATCGGTAAGAATCACCCCCCCGTTGCCCTCGCCACCGATGACGGCGCCCTCGGCGACCATGGCATCGACAACATGGACTTCACCGACAGGGGTCAGGATCACAGGGCACCCATTGGCTGTTGCCGCATCGGTGACGACCTGGGAGGTAGACAGCGTGGTGACCACCGGACCTTTTCGACGTTCGGTCACGACCTGCACGGCCAATGCCAACGTCAGGTCTTCGCCGAGAGGCTGCCCGGTTTCACCGACCAGGGCGACTCGGTCGGCATCGGGATCGGTGGCAAAACCAACCTGGCACCCAGCCTCTGTCACGGCGCGGCTCAGATCGACGAGGTTCTCTGCAATCGGCTCCGGCTCGTGAGCGAATTGACCGTCTGGCGTGTCGTGGATGAAATGGGCGCTGACAGCAAGGGCCTCAAACAGACGAGGAAGGAACAGAGCGCCTGTGCCATTGCAGGGATCGACGGCGACACGAAGGTGAGCGGCGCGGATCGCGTCGACATCGACGACATCGAGGATTCGACGCAGGAGACGACTCTCGACGTCGTCGCGCGCCACGCTCTCGACCCGGCCATCCCCCGTGCGTCGCTTCGACCGATGATAGGCACTCTCGACGCGGCGCCCGGCGGCAGCGTCGAGGAAAATACCGTCTGCACGTACCAATTTCATGCCATTCCAGTCCGCCGGATTGTGACTGGCCGTAAGAATGAGGGCTGCATGAGCCTGCAATTCCAACACCATCAGCTTTGCCGCCGGGGTAGCACAGACACCGAGATCGAAAACATGACAACCGGCCTCGGCCAGAGCTTTGATGGCGACAGCGGCAAAATTTTCGCCTGACGGTCGCGTGTCGCGAGCGAGGAGGATGCGAGCATTCATCGGCAATTCGGTGGCGAACGCATGGGCGAAACGACGGACCGTGTCATCGGTGAAAGACGCACCGACAATGCCACGAATTCCTGAGACGCTGATGATCAATGGGGGAGATGTCGTCATCGGCTACGCTCGACACAGAGTGTGTCTCCCCGCTGCAGACCAAGGCAGGCGGCGGCACTGCCGTCACGCACGCAGAATTCAAGCAGACCGCCGCTGCCGATAAGAGCTGCCGGGGATCCGGACTCGACATCAGCGTAGGTGCGGGCGATGCCCTCGACGGATACGTCGCCAGCGGTGACCCGTAGTTCGGCGGCTTCACCGAGGGCGGCGATATCCTCCTGTGAAATACAACTGATGGCATTGCCGAAGTGATCGACGTGGATGACGGCACCATCGATGCGGGACTCGGCGACTACCACCTGCGTCGTGGCCAGGCACAGGGCATCGGTGACGACGGGGCCGACTTGTTCCAGGGGAAAGCCTGCTGCCAGACGGGCCGCCGTGGGGGCGAACAGGTCACGACCGTGAAAGGTGTTACTTAGCGGCTCGCGACGCAGCTCTGGATGAGTGATCTGGAAGGCACGCGCAGCGGGACAGGCGAGGGCGAAAGAGAACAGGCCGTTGTCGGGTCCCACCCAACGGTAACCACCGGCATCGACGACGAGGGGGCGGCGCGTGCTGCCGACGGCGGGGTCGATCACGGCAAGATGTACGGTCTTTGGGGGAAACTCGAAGGCGGCGTTGCGCAGCACGTAGGCGCCGGCGAGAATATCCTGTGCTGGGATGTCATGCGTCAGGTCGACGAGTTGCAGCCCTGGTGTCGTCGTCAACAGCACACCCTTGAGGGCGCCGACATACGGATCCCGTGTGCCGAAGTCCGTTGTCAGAGTGACTGTACCGGGCACGGACCGAACGCTTCAGCCCGTGGCTGATTCATCTGGGTTCACCGCGGTTGTATCCCCTGGGTCGGTGCTCGTCGAATCCCCCTCCGGCGACTCCGGCTCGTCGAGTTCGGAGTCGCCGATGGTCAAGCGCAGGCCGATCACGATCCGTGTCGTGTCACCGGTAACGATGGTGATGTCTCTGCGCTCACCGGAAAGGATGAGACGGCCTGAGTGGTCGTAGCCCTCGATGGTCAGCGTTGCCACTGGGCTGGTATATTCGAGTGGTTTGACGACGGTCACCATACCAGGCCCCGACAGTTGGCTCACAAGGCTGTCGACGACGGTTGCCAGCGCCTTTGGCAGGGAACGATGAGGGACAGACCGGCGCCCTCACCTCGGACACCGTGGGTGACCACAGGATCGACGGGGTTGTCGCGGTCCAGGCTATGGCAGCCCAGGACCAGCAAGAGGGAATATCCAGATCGCATGTCGAGGCAAATGTAACTGCCCCGGGCCGCTTGTTCCACCGCAGATTCTTGACAGGGAGGACAATGGGCGTACCGTAGCCGGCCACGGATGACGCATGACACCCAACTCAAATGACGACTGGTCGATGACACGCGCCGTATTTCCATTCTGCATCACGCTGGCGGGGATCCTGCTGTCGGCGTGCCTGCCATTTGGTGCCGGTGCGCCCCGTCTCGACGGCCCACCTTCCTTGCGGGTGGACTTCGACAGTGCCACCGCCTCGGCGCACCTCACCTGGCAACGACCGCCAGCAACTGGCTTTCTGCGCTACGAGGTGGAGCGCATTCAGAATGACGAGTACAGGGTTGTCGCCCGTCTCGTCGACAGTTCGGACACGACGTGGACCGACGATGGACTGGTGGGTGATCGTGCCTATCGCTACCGGGTATCCTGTGTATTCGCCGCCGGCAACGAGGGCAAGGAGCAGCGTTTCCCGAGTACAGTCGTGGAGGGGGGCATCCATCGATTCGTCAGCCAGTGGCAGGTCTCCGCCGGTCTGCTCCCGACGCGCATGGTTTTCAGTGCTGACGGGGTGCTCCATGTATTGGGCGTGGGCGCGGGTTGGGTGGAGCGCTATGATCGTGGCGGCAACGCCCTCGGACGGTGGCAATTCAACGACAAGGACAATGCCTGCCTCGAAACAGCCACCGTCGATGGGCCGTCGGCGGCCTTCGACGGCGATGGCAACCTGCACGTGGTCTACAACGTCTACCACGAGGGCGAACCACCACAGCCGCAGTGGACGAAATTCGACGCAGAAGGCCACCGCCAATGGACGCTGCCACTCAAGACCGTCTTCGTGCGCCACATCGCCATCGACGACAGACGTGTCTTCATCGAGAGCATCAGCCACCTGCAGCAGTTCGACACGGAAGGGGAACTCACCGAACAGTATCCCGTGCCGCCGCTGATGGTTTCGAGTGTCGGATTCTGGAATGGCGCCTTTGCCGCCCTCGTCGAACCCCTCGGTTACGACACAGCTGGCTGGCAGGCACCGAGACTCGTCGTCTATGGCTCGGCGGCACGGGATGGTGTGGACCGAGTTTTCGGGCGTGATCCCCTTTCGTCGAATGATCGCGGTGCGGGGTTGTTGAAACGCCCGACGGACTTTGCTGCCGACCCGACGGGAGACCGCGTCTACGTCGTCAATGCCGGCCACGACCGCATCGAGGTCTTTCGCGAAGGGCGGTATTTGACTCGTTGGGGGGGCACGGCGGGTGCCGCCGCTTCTGCCTTTGGTTTCCGTGGCACGACCTCCGTATTGGCTGATGTCAGCGGTTCGAGGCCGCAGGACAAGGAGGTCGTTGCTGGCGGTATCGCCTGTGACCACGACGGATTCGTCTATGTGGCCGACACCTTCAACGGACGGATACAAAAATACGCACCGTGAAATCTGCCGCTGTCGCCGCCCTGTTGTTGCTGGCTCTGATGACAACCTCTGGCGCTGCCAAGGAACGCTACAACGTCTGGGCAAAGGAGAAGATTCGATACCACCACGATCGGGTGATGAAGGATCCTTACAACGCTCAGTTGCGCGTTCTGCTGGCCAATGCGTTTTACTCCGACGGCAGCTTCTACGAGGCGGCGCAGCAGTTGGAGAAGGCCCTCACCCTCGAGCCCAACTATCCTGAGGCGCACTGCAATCTCGGGATCGTCCGCCATGCGCAGTCGATGGTGAGCGACGCCGAACTCCACTATCGCCGGGCGTTGGCGATGGACTCGACCCTGGTGGATGCCATGGCGGGGTTGGGTACGCTGCTGTGCGCCAATGGACGCCGCGCAGAGGGTATCGAATTGCTTGAGAGCACACTCGTGCACGACAAGCGACGGGATGACGCCCGCTTCAATCTGGGTGTTGCGTATCACAAGGTGGGAGATTACCGAAAGGCCACCACACACCTCAAGCGACTCTTCGAGCGCCATCCCGGGTATCCCGGCGTCAGCCGTGGACTGTCGCAGGCCTATTTTGCGCGGGGGCTGACGCTGCTACAGGCTGAATTGCCTCAAGAGGCCCTGGCGTTCTTTCGCAAGTCGAGTACGCTGAGGCAGGATGCGGCCAATGTCTACTACGCCGAGGGTCTCGCCCATCTGCGACTCAAGGATCTCGCCGCCGCCGAGGCGGCATTTGTCGCCGCCGTGCAACTCGATGAGGACCACGTGCCGGCGCTGCACAACCTCGCCCATGTACTCGATCTAACGGGCCGTTTCGAGGATGCAGCGGGATATTATCTACGAGTCGCACGCTTGACGCCGCATCTGGGCACGATCGAGGCGGCACGCAATGCCACTTACGACGAGAAGATTCTGCTGGAATGAGCAAGGCTGTAGAAGGTGGCTCCAAGTGACTGCGCCACAACAGGGTGAGCGCAGCTAGTCGTTGACATCGATGTTGTGGACATGTAGGTTACCGGGCTCCAGAATGATGGATATTTGAACGAGTCTGCTGAGAGAGAGTGTATGGCCAAAGAAGAGGCGATTGAAGTCCAGGCGGTGGTCAAAGAGGCCCTGCCAAACGGCTTCTTCAAGGTGGAAATGGAGAACGGCCACGAGATCCTGGCGCACATTTCCGGCAAGATGCGGAAGTACTACATTCGTGTGCTTCCCGGTGACCAGGTCACTTGCGCGCTGTCTCCGTACGACCTTAGCCGGGGCCGCATCACATTCCGCAACAGGTAGGACCGATGTCGCCAGCAGGCGACTGAACCCCGCCCTTTCCGATTCAAAAAAAAATGGCAACGCCCAACGCCTGGCCTTTCGCTGAAGCTGAGCAGATCCGTAAGCTGCGCTCACCTTCAGGCGACGGGCCCGTGCTGTTCCAGACGGGATATGGCCCCAGCGGCCTGCCCCATATCGGTACCTTCGCCGAGATTGCACGCACGACATTCGTGCAGCGCGCTTTCGAAACGGCCACCGGCCTGACGACCCGGCTGCAGGCCTATTCCGACGACATGGACGGCCTTCGCAAAGTGCCGTTGAATGTGCCCAATGGTGATCTCATCACACCACATCTGGGCAAGCCGCTGCATGCGATTCCGGACCCCTTTGGTTGTTGTGACAGTTTTTCGGCTCACAACAATGGGAAGTTGCGTGAGTTTCTCGACGCCTATGGTTTCGACTACGAGTTCAAGTCCTCGACGCAGGCTTACAGATCGGGTGAACTCGACGCAGGACTGTCGCTGCTGCTGCACAAGGTCGATGAGATCCTCGCCGTCATCCTGCCGACGCTGCGCGAAGAGAATCGTGAGGGCTGGTCGCCATTCTTTCCGATCTGTACGAACTGCGGCTCCATCAACGCCACCCGCGTTACGGCCTACCACCCGGACCGGGACAGTGTGTCGTACGGCTGTGACCGCGAGGAGAAGGGTTATCAGGGCTGTGGTTTCTCCGGCGAGGCGTCCATTCTGGGTGGGCACGCCAAGGTGGGCTGGAAGGTCGACTGGGCCTTGCGTTGGTTCGTCTACGACGTGGACTACGAGATGTCGGGCAAGGATCTGATCGATTCCGTCAAGCTGTCGAGTCGCATCGTGCGGGTCCTGGGCAAGCAGCCACCGGCAGTGTTGACGTACGAGCTCTTTCTCGACGAAGATGGCAGGAAGATTTCGAAGAGTGTCGGCAAGGGGCTCAGTGTCGATCACTGGGTCGATTTTGCCCCCATCGAGTCTCTGCTGTTCTACCTCTATCAGAACCCGAAGCGCGCCAAGCGTCTTTATTGGGACGTCGTGCCGAAGGCGGTCGATGACTATCTCGAGGCGCTCCGTCGATGGCCCGATGTGGCCGAAGAGGAGCGGCCGTCCCAGCCTCTTTGGCACGTGTTCGGTGGCGGCAAGAATGTGCCACAGTATGGTGCCGGTGTGGATTTCAGTGTCGTCATGAATCTGATCGCCGCTCTCGGTGCCGACGACGAAGGGCTGCTCAAGGAATATCTGCGACGGTATGATCCGACTGTGGAGCAGTATCCGGAGGTGCTGACCTCACTGGTGCAAAAGGGGTTGACGTACTACCGAGAACAGGTGCTTCCAGGCAAACAATTCCGCACCCCGAGTGAAGATGAGCGGGCGCTATTGGGACGGGTCTGTGAGATGCTGGCAGCGAGCGAGGAGGCGGACGAGTCGCAGCTACAGTCGATCCCATTCGATGTTGCGCGAGAGACCGGGACCGAGCCAAGGGACTTGTTCAGGAGTTTCTACGAGGTCGTTCTCGGCCAGGAGCGAGGTCCCCGTTTTGGCAGCTTCGTCATGCTTGTCGGTAAGGACCGCGTGTTGGAGATGCTGCGGGCCAAAGTCGCCGCTTAATCAACCGGGCAGTCTGATCTCCGGCTCATCGGGGTCGGGCCGGTAGAGCAGTACCGTGCGTCCCAGCACCTGCACGAGATGTGAACTCGTTGCCGATGCGAGTTGCTGTGCCCCTTCTTTTCGATCGACTTCCCACGACCGTTCGAGCCGCGCCTTGATGAGTTCCGTGGTCTTGTAGCCGTCATCGACGGAGCGTACGACGGCTGCAGTCACGCCGGCTTTGCCCACCGAAACCGTCGGTTTCAGGGCATATCCCAAGGCTCGCAGATGACGTCGTTGTTTGCCGGTCAGATCGTCGGTCAATGGACTCCTACTCAACTGTATACGATACGTGAACGGCCCCGTCGCGCCCGCCTGGCATACGACTGCGCATCTGGCTCTTCAGCAGAGATTTCAGCAAGTGCCTGGTACCGGGGATCAGGGCGCAGAAGCCGAGGATGTCGGTGAGAAAACCAGGGGTCAACAGCAGTAGCCCTCCGGCGAGGATGACGACGCCATCAAAGATCTCCTCTCCCGGAAAAATCGCCGAGCGTAAGGCCTCCTGCAGTCGCTGCAACGCGCGTAGGCCCTGTGCGCGGGCCAACCAGGCACCCGCCGCACCCGTGCCGAGGACGATGGCCATCGTCGGCACGACGCCGATGCGACCACCCACCTCGACGAGGAGAGCGAGCTCGATGACGGGAATCAGCGTGAATAGCAGCAGGAGTCGGATAAACATCGTATCGGCGAATATACCCGTGCGCTGCGCCTAGGTCGAGATGTAGCCCGCCGCCGGTTTTTTCGAGGCATGGCGATTGCGGTGACCTTGCCATGTCGCCCCGTCCGCCTACCCGCCGTCGACCCGCCTTCTGGATCGCTCTCCTCTTCGCCGCGGGCATCATCGCCGACGACATGCTGGCGCTGGCGCCAGAGTATTGGGGGGCTGTCGCCGGTGGGGTCTGGCTGTTGGCGCTCTGGCTCCTGCGTCAAGGGCCGTCGCCCCTGACGACGGGATCTCTGCTTCTGCTCATGTTCAGCGCCGGTGGTCTGCGTCACCACCAGGCCACACGACTGTCACCACCACACCACGTACGGTATCTGTCAGCCTGGGGCGAGCGTGGTCTGCTCACGGGACGGGTGGATGGAGAGCCGGTGCCCCGCAGCGAGGGCGATCAGCGCCGTCTGCGCCTGCTACTCGACGCCGAGTCCTGGCAACCGGAAGGGGGAGAACATCGACCCTTATGCGGGCCGGTGCAGGTCACCGTGAGGGACCATCAGTTCGCCGCACACGGGGGGGATCGAGTGCGGCTGCGCTGCCGCCTGGGACAGGCACAACCGGCACGCAATCCGGGGGCCTTCGACTATCGGCGTTTCCTGGCACTGCAGGGAATTCACGCCACGGCGAGTAGCGCTCCAGATGATGTGATCGCCATCGAATCCCTCCCCGGGACGTGGTGGCGGCAGGCGCTGATTGATCGAGTGCGTCGACTAGCGCAGCGGTCTCTGGGTGCGCATCTGAGTGGAGCACCCGCCGGATTGCTGCGAGGCATGCTTCTCGGCGAGAAGCATGCGATTCCTGCAGAGGTGGGCGCACGCTTTCGCAGCACCGGGCTCGCCCACGCCCTGGTGATCAGCGGTCTGCACGTGGGACTGGTGGCGCTGTTTTTCTTCATCGGCTTTCGTCTGCTACGTCTGCCACCGGGGCCGGCCTACCTGGCGACGACGATGGCACTCGTATTATATGCCTTCGTCACCGATCTGCAGGCGCCGGTGGTGCGCTCCTCGTTGATGGCGGGCGTCGTCATGATCGGACGTGCCATCGGTCGTCGTGGCGAGGTCTACAACTGTCTCGGCCTGGCGGCACTGGTGATCCTGGTCATCTGGCCGACGAGTCTACTGACCCTGTCCTTCCAACTGTCCTTTGGCGCGACGCTGGCCATCGTCGGTCTGCACGGACCCCTACGACGCTGTCTGCCCCGATCCTGGGCTGACGAGACGCATTTCGTCGGCAAGTGGATCGTCTCGCCAGCCTGTGTCTCGCTCGCCGCGCAAATCGGTACGGGGCCCTTGATTGCGTGGCACTTCCAACAATTCGCGCCGGTGTCGTTGCCGGCGAATCTCGTCGTCGTGCCTTTGCTGGGGTTATGTGTCGGTCTCGGGTTGCTCGCCATCCTCTCCGGGTCGATCTGGCTGCCGGCAGCGTTGCCTTTCGACGGCGCCAACTATCTGGTGCTGACGGCGCTGATCGAGGTCGTCGACATATTCGCCGCTGTGCCACCCTGGCACACGCCGCGGCCGGACAGACTGTTTCTCGGCTGTGCGGCCCTTGTGGTGGTGCTGGTGACACAGGTAGCTGGAAGTCGCCGGGCCCGCGCCGGATTGGTGCTGGTGCCGCTGCTGTGGGCGAATCTGGCCCTGTGGCCACGTTTGTTGACAGGCGCCCGATTGGAGGTCGTCTTCCTCGACGTGGCGCAGGGAGACAGCGCCTTTCTGCGCTTCCCCCACGGACGTACGATGATCATCGACGCCGGCATCCGGGGTAGACGCATGGACTTCGGCGAGCGTGTCGTCGTGCCATTTCTGCGTCAGCGGGGCATAGGACGTATCGATGTCGTCGTCGCCTCCCATCCACATTCAGATCACATTGGTGGCCTCGTGTATCTGTTGGAACAACTGGAGGTCGGTCACTACCTCGACAGTGGTCAGCGCTACGACACCTGGACGGCGAATCGCATTCACGAACTGATCGCCCGCAAAGGGATCGACTATCACCGCGTTGCCGCCGGCGATAGCCTCGTCGGACTGGGTGGTGTGGGTGGGCTCATCCTGCACCCCACGACGACCTTCGTCACCGAGGACGGCAACTCTCCTTATGGGCTCAACAATGGTTCCGTCGTCCTGCGTCTGGAGTACGGCGGTCGGCGTCTGCTCTTCACGGGAGACATCGAAGCCGAGACGGAGCCGGCGATGCAGGCCTGGGGTCAGCGTCTGCGGGCGGAGGTGCTGAAGGCGGCTCACCACGGTTCGCGCACGTCGTCGGGGAGACGTTTTCTGGATGCCGTCGATCCCAACCTGGCTATCCTGTCGGTGGGGGCCTTCAACAGATTCGGGCATCCCGCGCCGGAGATACTGGCGCGGTTGACGGAGCGGGGCACGAGGATCTACCGAACGGATGGCTGTGGCGCGATTCTACTGACGATCCGTGCAGATGGTCGGCAACGCCTGGCGCCGATGTTGCACGAAGATTGCGTCGGTTCTACCAGGTAGGCACACCGATGCCACGACCCGCACTCTTATGTGGCTGCAACTCGAGTAGTCGATTGATCCAGCGGGCCAGACCCACGGGCTCGTGGGGAAACTCGACGGCGTGCCGACGCGGGTCGCCTGTCTCTTCGCGCAGTACGGAGGCGGGCACGGGACCGCGAACCGACAGGACACCACGTGAGTGAAAGATGTGGCCACTCTCAGCGTTGCGCGCCAATGCACCGATGTCGATTCCGCACCTGAGCACGAGGGGGCGCTCGCCTCCATGTGACTTGCGCCGGGCACGCCGTTCTGCCACGGCCCGATTGCGGGCGAACCAGACCCGTCTCGACGGCGCCCGCGGTTCGAATCCGTGCAGTCGGATCCGTCGGGCGTGCTTGCTTGCCTGTGATACCGTGATAGAAGACGGCCATGCGACAATGGTTGGACCACAAGTGCTACTGTGTCAAATGGACATCAACGTCTCTGCAGCACATAGATCCGTGGGAAGATGCCGCCTGTCTCGACGACACGGACGTGGTTGCGGCGGAACTGACCGCGAGGGCGATTGGCTCTGTCGATGACACCCCGTTTCCATGCGAGCAGGACCAACAGGCCGCCCGGTTTCAGCAGATGCGCGGCGACATCGAGGAAACGGCTGTAAAAGGTCAGGAAGTTCATGCCGCGACCGATGCGCACGCCGAAGGGCGGGTTGGTGACGATGGCATCGAAGGAGTCTGCCGCATGGTGTTCGGGCAGATCGCGCATGTCACGATGGCGCACGTCGATACGTTCGCTCAAGGCCCCGGAACGAACATTCCGTCGGGCGCCCACGACGGCGCGCTCCGAGTAGTCGCTCGCCTCGATGTCGAGATCGGGGTAGACCTGGGCGGCTTCGATGGGGATCGTCGCCGAACCACAGAATGGATCGATCATGCGACCCGAAGACAGGCCGGCGAAGCGCAGCATGGCATACGCCACATTCGACTTGATGGCGCCACGCGGGTTGTACTGACGTTGCTTGCGACGGCTCAGCGATGTGGCGGTGAGTTGCACGCCTACAAGACAACGGTCGTCGATGACATCAACCCGGACTTCACAATCAGGAGTGTGCAGGTCGACGCCCAGGGCGTAGCGTTCGACCAGCGCGGCGCCGGCGCGACGCTGGACATCCATGCTGCCAAAGGCGTGTGTACCAGAGCGCCGGGTTGTGACACGAAAACTGTTGACATGCTCAGCCTCAAGGGCGGAGACACCGCGAGTCATCAATTGCGTAGCGATGGTGTCGAGGCCATCCTGTTCGACGGAGACCAGTTCGAAGCCGAAGAGGGGACGGGCGACATGGTGCACGGAGCGCAGGCTGCAGGCGGCGTGCTCGACGTCCCCATCAACCCGTGGCAACAGGGCGATGACATTGCCACTGAAACCCACAGGCTTGCGTTCTATTGCAACAGCCGAACTGTCGATACCGATGGCGGCGAGGCGTTCACTCAATTCGTCGGCAACGACATCCTCCAGGCCCGGATTCGTCGTCAACCATAAAGCGCCCCGTGGGCTCGAACCGGTGGACAGTTCATCGAGCAGACCGGTACGGTCCTGCCAGCTCACCGGGTCTCGAAGTAGCCGTCGACCCGCTCATAGATGAGATCGGCCATCTCTTCGTAGAAGTTGTCGAGTTCGTTCGTCGTCGCCGAGCCATTTACCACGGTGCAGTGGGCGATCGTACTCTGCCAGGTGTTGATCTCGGTCGCCGTGGCGATGAGGCTGACGCTGACGTCCATACAAGGCAGAAGATCGGCGTTGGTGCCGCCGAAGCGCATACTCAGAACCCTGATACGTAAGTTGAACTCGGGGTCGATCAGCGGCGTGACGTTGCGATCCCGTACCGCGTACTTCACGCCACGGGAGGCCGGCAGCCGGCGCACAACGCGGGGGACGACGAAGCGCTGGATGTCGCGCATCGCCTCCCGTACGTAAGCCTCCTCATCGGTATCAAAAAAGACATACAGCGGGTTGAGGCTGGATTCGTATGGCTCCGTCCAGCCACTGACCATCAGTCCCCTCTGCTCGGGGATCCACTCCGTCGTCGTGTCGATGACGCCGTGGGCGACGAGGTGTCGTGTAAAGAGGGTTGCCTCAGCTTCCGGCACGCGGGCCTCGTGAGCCGCCCAGCGGATGCCGGTGCCCACCAGATAGTCGCTGTCGTCACGCAGAACTCGTTCCGAGATGTCGCTCAGCTCACGCAGTAGTCGCTCTACCTGGCGTTTGGACATGCTCTGGGCCCGCAGATCGAGAGCGGCCTTCCAAGCGGTGGTATCGGTGTCGGCGAGATTGTCGAAATCTTTTAGGCGTAGGAGCAGATGCTCGCGCACCTGTGGCGGCGTGCGTGCCGCGCGCTCCCCGATATCAGCAAAGAGGTGAGTCGCATGCACGGGATCAGCGCCATTGAGGCGTTCGTCGAGCAGGACGAGGGTTTCCTGCAGCACCGTGTCCTGCACGACGCCGGCGGCGAGGGTGGGTAGCGCCGACAGCCAGCAGAGGAGGGTAGCAAGGATGAGGATCGTCATAGGAACGGAATATACAGGAGACTGGTAACTACTGCGGTATCACTATAAGGGGGACGCACATTTCGTGGCTCGTGAGCCCCGCGTGGCTGCCGGATTGAGGGAAGGTGCCGCGGCCGTAGTCGAACAGGATCTGGACCCCCTCCCCGGCGAGCACGATCACATCACCGATCCGGGAGCTGATGCCGTCGCAAGAGCCGCCGAACCAGTTGTCGGCAATGGCCTCTTCTCCGGAGACCACGAGCTGTACGGAGCCAGCCAACTCGGGGGCAGCAGATACCCGATCCATCTGCACACCATCGAGGTAGAGAACTCGCCGGGAACCGGCTGGGACCTGCTGCAGAGAGCGACACAGGTCCCCTTCGAGCACCACCGCCCGCTCCGGCAGCAACGGTGTCTGGCCGTGGTCAGCGACAATGACGAGGGCACAACCGTATCTGGCGCAGAGTTCTGCGACCTTATCCACCATGAGATCGATGAACTCCATCTCCAGCAGACAGGCCGCGGAGGGGTTGTCAACATGATCCGGGCTATGGTAGTGGGACAGGGTATCGATGAGTGGCCAGTATAACGAGTAAAATCCAGGCCCGTCCGCTGCCTCTAGTGCCAACTCCAGCTGGTAGGGGATCTGTGACAGGCCGCCGTACCCCATGAACCGTGCCCCTTCGGCGAGCAGATTGGTGAAAGGGGTGCCTTCGAAGGCGGAATCAGTGATCAGCGTCGAGGGGATACCTGCGGTAGCGAGGCGCTCGTAGGTCGTTGGCGTCCGGCGCAGTGGGACCTCGGAGATCGGCGAGTGCGAGCCGATGGGGCAGAAATTCAGCATGTTGACGACGGCACCGAATTCTTCCAGCCAGAGCATGTGCCCGAGGACGCCATGCACAGCGGGTGGACTTGCCGTGGCCAGGCTGTTGAGGGCGACGGTTGTGGTCGAGGGGAAGATTGAGGTGATGGTCTGAGCGCCCCGGGGGGCAGAATCGATCAACTGCGCCAGTCGCGGGATCCGACCGCTGGCGAGGGCCGAGTCCAGCTGCGATTTGCCGAGGGCATCGAGGACCAACAGGACAGTGCCCCTCGGACCGGAAAACTCGCCAGCTGGCAGGAGCTCGTCGCGCAGGGGTGCGGCAGGGGGCTCGACCCCGAAGGCCTCGAGGATCGAAGCTGCCACATTCACGATGCTGCCGCCGCCATAGTCGGGCAGGACAAGTCTGTCGCCGTCCCTCACGCGGTGGGTAGCTCGAACCAATAACGCAGCTTGCGTACCCGTTCCCCCGCTCGCCCTTCGGCGCGGGCGGCGATGTCGTCCATCAGCATGCCCGACTCGAAGTCCCCGCCGTTGGCCTCGATGATTCGCCGCGAGGGGGTGTTGTCTTCGTCACAGGTGACGAGCGCGCGTTCGAGACCGAATTCCCGGCATCTTTCGAGAGTCAGCTGCAGGATTCGTCGTCCATATCCCCGCTGCCGGTGCGAGGGGCGGATGCTGTAACCGATGTGACCGCCGTAGGTGATCAGGTAGGGCGTGCCAAGTTCGGGGCGGATCGACGACTGACCCACGTATGTTCCGTCATCGACGAGCCAGAAAACACAATCACGATAACCCACTTGGCGGACACGCGAAGCACTCCCCATGTCCCGCAAGTCATCGACGTAGGTGCCGAAGTCGCGCTGCAAGCGGCGGACGTCGAAGCCGAGAAATGAAGCATACGTCGAATCCAGGCGGCCCTCCTTGGCGAACTCCGAGGCGCCTTCCACAAAGCTGCTGCAATAACACTCGTCGGGGGCCTCGAGCGTGCAGGTGTCGTGTTCACCTTGAGAGGGGTCGGCAATTCGGGCTTCTACCGTCAACGCCAGGGCACCTTTTGCATGGCGTCTCAAGCTACACAACAGTGCCTGATGTGGCCAACCTTCAGCTGCCAGTCAATTCTACATCCGATCGATTGATCGCCCACAGGGCGAAGCAGAAGGCGAGGGCCGTCTCCAGAATCAGGATCGTCAGGGGCACGATACCGGCTTCGAAGCCGTCGGCGAAGCGAATCCGGGGGCTCCGATAACGCGGGAAGCGATCGGCACTGACGGGCTTGTGGGACATGTATTCGGCTAGGAAGGGAACGTGGGGGGAATCCGGATCCTCTGCGTCCACGGCGCGCAGGAACTGGCGCAGATCCTCTCGGTAACGCCAGGCGTCCTGGCAGAAATTGCGGAAGCGCGAAGTGCCGGCGCCAAGGAAAGCCTCCAGGGCATACTGAAAGGCGTATCCAGGGGAGACCAGATTGACAATGCGGCCACCTCGAACTGACGGAAAATCCGATTCATCTGCGTCCGGTGATCACCCATGGCCTCCCAGAAAGGACCCAGGGGTTCCACGGCGCGCACGGCGATGAGATAACTGGTCTGCGGGATGACGACCATGATGACCGTCCATGCCGTAACCAGAAATAACAGGGGACGTTGCCGATGAACTGCTGAGTGCGGAGACGCCCATGCCAAGTAGCAGGAAGAGGGCGCACAAGAGACACACACATCTCAGCCTCGAGATGGCGCCGATGGCAGCGTCACCGTCGAGCCGCAGAACGCCGTTGCTGACGAGGATGAGGAGGCTGAGGGCGGCTGACCACCGCCGTACGTACCGGGTGGCTGATCGGCGTCATTTCAATGTGGTCCGCTTTGCTCGCCCTGCTCCTGCTCCGGGAGGGACTCGGTCGCAGCAAGCTGGTCGGTCTCCTGCTTGGTCTTGCCGGTGTGCTGTTGCTGATCACCGGTGGACGGGTCGATGGGTTGCAGTTGCTGCCCACGACCAAGGGCGACCTGCTGATCCTGGCAAGCACGGTGAACTGGGCGATCTATACGGTCTTAGGACGTGGCATCCTCGCCCGCATGGGAGCCCTGGAGGCGACGACGATCGCCATGGCCGTAGGCTTCGGGCTGTTGCTGCCATTCATGCCCTGGTC
>DPVW01000427.1:0-11718 GCA_003529325.1 Candidatus Latescibacterota bacterium
GCCTGCCGGGCTGACTATGACCTCAAGCGACGACGTTGACGATCTTGCCTGGCACCAGGATAAAACGTCGGACCTCGCCGGATTCGGGCAGGAATCGCCGCACATTTTCCATGGCCAGAACCCGTTCCTTCAAAGCCTCCTCCGAAATGTCCACAGGGACCTCCACTTTCCCCCGCACCTTGCCATTTACTTGGATCGGCAGGGAGATCATATCCTGTGTCAGCAGACTGTCATCGAAGGTGGGCCATGCCTGATGGGCAAGGTCGCCTGCACCGAAGCCGCAGCGCTCCCACAACTCCTCACCCACATGCGGTGCCAGTGGTTCCAGCATCAGCACGAGGTTATATGCCACCTCCTGAGGAATTCGATCGAGGGCAACCAACGCATTGTTCAATTTGATCAGAGCCGAGATCGCCGTGTTGAAACGCAACCCGTCCAGATGTTCGCCGACAACGGCGATCGTGGCATGCAGCAGACGGGTCAGTTCAGCGTCAGCCGGAGACGGGTCGATCAGGGCCACCCCTTCGGCGTCGATGAGATTGCGCCAGACGCGCTGCAGGAACCGCTGCATGCCTCTGATGCCTTCCATGCTCCAGGGCGCGCTCTGCTCCAAGGGTCCCATGTACATCTCATAGAGACGCAAGGTGTCGACACCGTACTCCTCCCCCACTTCTTCTGGCGGCAGGCCATTCTTGTAACGTTTGCCCATCTTGCCGCGGAAACGATTGAGTTTCTGTCCCGTCTCCGCATGCACCGGTTCGCCGTCAGTGCCGAACTCGACTTTGCGGATGTCGACGTAAACTCCGCGTTCGTCGGTGAAAGCATCGGCCGTTATCATGCCTTGGTTGAAATGTTTCTTGAAGGGCTCCGGTGAAGAGACCTGCCCGAGGTCGAACAGAATCTTGTGCCAGAAACGTGCATACAGCAGATGCAGCACGGCGTGCTCCGCACCCCCGATGTATAAGTCCACTGGCATGAACGCCCGTTCCTTGTCCGCATCGCAGAACGCGCCTGTGTTATCGGGATCGATGAAGCGTAAGTAGTACCAACAGGAGCCCGCCCACTGGGGCATGACATTCAGTTCTCGCTCACAGACCACCCCGTCCACATCGACGCGGGTCCATGCCGCACCGGCCCGCCCGAGTGGTGGAGTTACCGGCGTGTCCGGATCATCTGACGATGTAGGTTTGAAATCCTCCATGTCTGGCAACAGCACAGGGAGATCGGTAACGACTGGATGCCCATCCGGATGATTTGCGAGTGGAAAAGGTTCACCCCAATAACGCTGGCGGGAAAACACCCAGTCGCGCAGACGGAAACTCACAGAGCCCCCACCGACGCCGGCGGATTGCAGGGCCTCAACGATCTTGCTCTGTGCCTGTGCAGACGGCAGGCCGTCGATGGCGAAAGTCGAGTCGCCACCGGGACCGGGAGAGTTGATTGCAGTGCCCTCACCGGTGAAGCAGCCGTCCTCGGGAGTCCCGGGCGGTGCCGCCACTACCTGGATGATGGACAGGCCATACTTCTCGGCAAAAGCGTGATCACGGTCGTCATGGGCGGGCACCGCCATGATGGCTCCCGTACCGTAGTCCATACTCACATAGTCGGCGACAAAAACAGGGACGCGCTGGTCATTTACCGGATTGAGTGCATGGAGCCCACTGAAGACACCCGTCTTCTCCTTGTCTTGCTCGGCGATTCTCGCATCATCCTGTCTCTGGGCAGCAGCATCCACGTAGGCAGCGACTGCCTGCTGTGGATCTGCTGCCGGCGTCCCCTCCCCCTTCCAACGCTCTTTGGTGCCCTCGGGCCAGGCAGCGGGCACGGCATATCGAGCCTCTGTCGCGGTGACCAGCGGATGTTCTGGGGCAACGACCATGAAGGTCGCCCCATGAAGCGTATCCGGGCGTGTGGTGAACACCTCAAGCTGTGTCGCGCCTGCAACTCCCGTCAACCTGTCCTCCAAACCAAACAGGACTCGGCCGCCCTCGCTGCGACCAATCCAGTTGCGCTGCATCAGCTTGATCGGCTCCGGCCAGTCCAGAGCGTACGTGCCACCGCGGCCATCCGGCAGCCCTTCGGCGTCAAGATCTTCCAACAAACGATCAGCGTAGGCAGTGATGCGCAGGATCCATTGTTTGAAAGGACGCTTGTACACGGGAAAGTCACCGACCTCACTCCGGCCGTCGGTGGTCACTTCCTCATTCGCCAGTACCGTCCCCAGTCTCGGACACCAGTTGACGTTGATCTCCTTCTGATAGGCCATCCGGTAGTTGTTGACCACCTGTTGCTGCTCAGCTGCGCTCAAGTCGGCCCAAACGCAGTTCCCAGTATCGGCATCTCCTCCCGCCGACAGCATCTGCTGATCTGCGAAACTCAGGGAGCGTGCGCCCGACTCGAAGGCGCTGAGCAGTTCAGCTATGGGTTTTGCCCTGCCCGTGATGCTCCGTCCTGCGTCATCCTGCCAGTCACAATCGGGATCGTACCAGGACTCGAACAATTGCACGAAGATCCACTGCGTCCAGCGATAGTACCCTTCGTGAGACGTAGCGATCTCACGGTCCCAATCATACCCGAGACCCAGAAACTGCAATTGCTTGCGGTAATGATCGATGCTCTTCTCTGTCGCTATCGCGGGGTGCACGTTGTGTTCAACCGCATACTGCTCAGCAGGCAGACCGAAGCTGTCAAAGCCCATGGGGTGCAGGACGTTGAATCCCATCATGCGCTTGAAACGGCTATAGATGTCGCTGGCGATATACCCTTTCGGGTGACCGACATGCAGTCCCTCCCCACTGGGGTATGGGAACATGTCGAGGACGTAACACTTGGGCTTGTCCGGATCATAGCCGGGGTCACCCGGTGTCGCCGTCCGATAGGTGCCATGTTCCAGCCAGTGGTCTCGCCAGCGTCGTTCGATCCGGCGAAAGTCATAGACGCCGGCAGGCGTGGTGTCGGCCGATGGCGTCGAGCCGCCGGGTGGAGGCGTCGTCATGGGTAGATTCTCTGCAGAGTTCTGGGAAATGGAATTGTTTCGCGCACATGCGGCACAC
Source organism: Candidatus Latescibacterota bacterium (assembly GCA_003529325.1). Taxonomy (GTDB): domain Bacteria; phylum Latescibacterota; class UBA2968; order UBA8231; family UBA8231; genus UBA8231. The sequence goes on from DPVW01000427.1 coordinate 3,054, forward strand.
CACACAACCAGCCGACGACGCGCTCGATCCCCATGCCAAATCCGGCATGCGGCACGGAGCCGTATTTTCGCAGGTCGAGATACCACTCAAAGGCCTCGCGTGGTAGTCCGTGGGCGGCGATGCGGCCTTCGAGCTTGCCGAGATCATCTTCACGCTGACCACCCCCGATAATCTCACCATAACCTTCCGGAGCCAGCATGTCGACGCACAGGGCCAGGCGGTCATCCTCGGGGTCCTGTTTCATGTAAAATGCCTTCACCGCCGCCGGGTATCGGTGCACGAGGACCGGCGTGTCGAAGTCCTGGGACAGCAAGGTCTCGTCCTCGCCACCCAGATCACTCCCCCATTCGATCTGACTGCCTTTACTTTTCAGGATTTCGATGGCATCGTCGTACTGCAACCGTGGAAAAGGCTTGCCCGCTACGACCCGCTCCAGGGGAGCCCGGTCTCGTTCGAGGAGGGCCAATTCGGCGCTGCAGTCAGCCAGTACCCGGCCGACGACGTGGGCGACCATGCCTTGGGCGATCTCCATATCCTGCGCCAGATCGCAGAAAGCCATCTCCGGTTCGATCATCCAGAATTCAGTCAGGTGCCGACGTGTCTTCGACTTCTCAGCGCGAAAGGTGGGGCCAAAACAGTAGACCTTACCAAAGGCCATGGCGGCGGCCTCCATGTAAAGCTGTCCGCTCTGGGTCAGGTAGGCGGTCTGGCCGAAGTAGTCCGTCTCGAAGAGAGTCGTTGTGCCCTCACAAGCCGCCGGTGTCAGCACCGGTGCATCGATGAGAAGAAATCCTTCCTGGCTCATGAACTGACGACAGGCATCGACGATGGTGCCGCGGATCCGGAGCACAGCATTGGGACGCGACGAGCGTAGCCAGAGATGTCGGTGCTCCATGAGGAACGCCGTACCATGTTCCTTGGGCGAGATGGGAAAGTCTACTGAGCCATTGACGACGTCGATCTTCTGCACGCCAAGTTCGAATCCAAGGGGCGAACGAGCATCGGCACGGACCTCCCCTTGTACGATGACGGACGCTTCTTGTGTCAGTTCTGCGGCACACTCGAAGACTTCCGGTTCGACATCCCCCTTGAACACAACACATTGGATGATGCCGGAGCCATCGCGGACCTGGACGAAGTGGAGCTTGCCACTGGAACGCAGGTTATAGACCCACCCACGTAGTTCAACGACCTGACCCTCGTGTTGGGCGATCTCGCCCACCCTCACGACTGGCGGCTCTTGACTGGACATCTGCTGCCTACTCCGGATTGTCATGTGAAGTAAGTAGATAAACAGAAAAGACTACCGACGCCGACCCGCGTGCTGCCACGGTGCCAGGCTTCGGTAGTCTAAACTGGAGACGGGAACGTTCAATCACTCCCCGTCCGGTTCGTAAAGCGCAGTTGGGCGCTTGTCGATCGACCGGCCTCAGCCCTTTGGCAGAAGTGCTTTCCTGCTAAGTCGAATCTTGCCGGCATTGTCGATATCGAGAACCTTCACCGCCACCTTGTCACCCTCGGCGACGACATCCTCCACGTTCTCGACGCGGTGGTGATCGAGTTCAGAGACGTGAAGAAGTCCCTCCTTGCCAGGAAGAATCTCAACAAAGGCACCGAAGGGCATGATACGCTTTACCGTGCCCTCATACTCTTTGTCGATGACTGCGTCAGCCGTAATCGATTCGATCATGTCACGCGCCGCGGCAGCCGCTGTCGCTTCGACAGCCGACACGGTAATCGTACCGTCGTCGTCGACGGCGACGCTGGCACCCGTCTTCTCGATCTCACGGATCATGCGGCCACCGGGACCGATGACGGCACCGATCTTGGATGGGTCAATCTTGATGTACTCAATTCGTGGTGCAAATTCCGACAGGTCCGCTCGGGGCCTGTCGATACAGGCGTTCATCGACTTCAGGATGTGCATGCGTCCCGCACGAGCCCGCTCCAGCGCCTCTTCAAGGATCTCGAGGCGGATACCGGCGATCTTGTTTTCCATCTGCACCGCGGTGATGCCTTCTTCCGTGCCCGCCACTTTCAGATCCATGTCGCCGAGGAAATCCTCGTCGCCCAGGATATCGGTGAGAATCACGTAATCGTCACCCTCGCTTATGAGGCCGACGCCGGAGGCCGTGACAGCAGCCTTCATCGGTACGCCGGCGGCCATCATGGCCATCGAGCAGCCACAGACCGTGGCCATCGATGTGGAACCATTTGACGACTGGATATCGGCAACGAGGCGCAATGTATACGGGAAGGAATCGACAGCGGGAATCACCGGCTCGAGAGCCTTCTCGGCGAGGTGACCGTGACCGATCTCTCGACGCCCGGGACCACGAGGAAAGGAGACCTCATTGGTGCTGTATGAGGGGAAATTGTAATCAAGGTAGTACGACTTGAAAGCCTTCCCCCGCAGATCGTCGATCATCTTCTCATCGAACTTGTTGCCCAATGTCGCCGTACACAGTGCTTGCGTCTGGCCACGATTGAACAACGATGAGCCGTGGGCGCGAGGCAGGATATCGACTTCGCAGGAGATCTCCCGCACCTCGTCGACAGCACGACCGTCGATGCGCTTCTTGTCCTTCAGGACCATCTGACGCATATCCGCTTTCGTCAGATTGTACAGCAACTCGCCGATATCCTTGCCCGCGTCGGGGAACTTCTCCGCCAACTCGGCAGCGACTTCGGCCTCCATCTGTTCGATCAGTTCACCACGCTTGTCGCGATCACCGGAACGGTTGGCTGCGGAGATCCGCTCCGCCGCCGCGGCCTCAACGGCTTCGGCCAGATCGGCGTCGATCTCGGGGGCGACGTACTCCATCTTGTCGCGTCCAGCCTTTTTCGCCAGTTCCTCTTGCAGGTCCAAGACCTCCTGCATGTTCTCGTGGGCGAACTCCAGCGCCTCGAGCAGGGCCGCCTCGGAGATCTCCTCCGCACCCCCTTCGACTGTGCCGATGCTCTCGCGGTCACCCGAGATGATGAGGTCCATGTCACTCTCGGCGATCTGATCCTTCGTTGGGTTGACGATCAGATCCCCGTCGACACGACCCACACGCAGGGCCGCGATCGGACCCTGGAAGGGAATGTCGGATATCAGCAAGGATGCGGATGCACCGACCATACCGGCGATATCAGCATCATTGTCTCCGTCTGCGGAAAGCACGGTCACGAAGACCTGAACCTCGTAGCGGAACTTTTTCGGGAATAGTGGCCGGATCATGTGATCGATCATGCGTGCCGAGAGCGTTTCCTTTTCGCCCATGCGGCCTTCCCGCTTAAAGAAGTTGCCCGGGATACGTCCCGCGGCGTAGGCCTTCTCACGGTATTCGACCGTGAGTGGCAGAAAATCTCGGTCGCCCGCACGATGCGAGCGGCAAGCGGTGACCAGTACGATCGTGTCGGCATAACGAGCCCAGACGGCGCCGTTGGCGCGTCCCGCGATCTTGCCGGTCTCAAGGGACAGTGTTCGACCGCCCCAGTCCATCTCGACTTTATGAATCATTTCTTTCAGTCTTGCTTTCTTAAACGCGACAGGATGTCGCTGTGATGTCCCACCTTGTAAGGTGGTGGTGGGACGTGAGTGCCCTCATGGCGGACGACGTGCAGATGCACGTAACTAGCGCCGCAGCTCAAGCTCCTTGATGAGCTGGGCGTACTGCTTCGGATCCCTTGCCCGCAAATAATTCTGCAGACGGCCACGGCGGCCAATCATCTTCAACAGGCCGCGACGGGTGGCGAAATCCTGCCGGTGCTCGCGCAGGTGTTCGGTGAGATTCCGGATCCGCTCGGTCAGGATGGCGATCTGCACTGACGCCGACCCTGTGTCGCTCTCACCTTCGCCGTACTTTGATACGAGTTCGCTTTTGCGTTCGATTGTGATGGACAACTGTCTTCCTCCTACTCTTGTGTGCTCGGTAAGCTTGCGCACCCTTACGGACGCGCGTTTTTGATGTCTCTCTCGATCTGCTCCGTCAACTGCTTCGCGGAGTCGAATCGTTTCTCGTCACGTAGTCGTTGTCCCAGGCGCACCGCCAAGCTCTTGCCGTAGAGGTTGGCGTCGAAGTCGAGAATATGAACCTCGACTGACATGCCACCATCACCTGAAAACGTGGGCCTGCAACCAATATTGACAACGGCAGTACGCGCCTCACCGTCGAATCTGACCAGCCCTGCAAAGACCCCCCGCGGCAACTCGTCAGGGACGGGTGTAATCTGTAGGTTGGCCGTAGGGAATCCGATCGATCTCCCGCGACCCTCTCCGGCGATGACGACGCCGGTAAATTCCAACCCCTCAGGCAACGACATCTGGCGCTGCAAAAACCTTGGCCGGGTGCACCTGCCCCTGACCTGTGCGTCCGATTCCCAGGAAACGTCCCCCACCGAAGATGGCCCGTTCGTCGGGCGCTTCTGCGTCCTCCACCGGCGCCGGCTGCCCATGACCGAAGAGTCGGGTCCCCTCCTCATCCAGATCGAGAGGCTGTAAAATGCCGCTCAGTGCCACGCGCGGCTCGACGAAAGCCGCACGCACGGCCTCGTCGTCATCACCATTGCGCAGAACCTCTAGTGCGACACCCTCATCGGCACGCATGCTGCCAATGCGGAGTCGACGCAGCGTTTCGATATACGCGCCACATCCAAGCGCTGCACCCAGATCTCGCGCCAGGGATCGGATGTAAGTTCCTTTGCCACACTCTACGCGTACCCGGAGGCAGGGCGGTTCGAAACTCTCGATTTCGAACCGATCAACACGAATCGACCGTGGGGCCAGTTCGACCTCTTCGTTGCGCCGTGCCCGTCGATAACTACGCACCCCGTCGACCTTCACTGCAGAGTACGCCGGCGGCACCTGGTCGATACAACCCCGAAAAGGCTGCATCGCTGCTTCGATCTGCTCGCGGGAAGGGATCGGCTCCGCACTCGGTCGGATCTCGCCCTGGACGTCGTCGGTCGAGCTCGTCGCGCCAAGCCGCATCGTCGCCTCGTATTCCTTTCCACCCCGACTGAGCCAATCACTAAGTCGTGTCAGGCGCCCAATGCAGAGCACGAGTACGCCTGAGGCCAGCGGGTCCAACGTGCCACAATGACCGATCCGTCGCAGCTGAAAAGTCCGGCGAGCCATGGCAACTACATCGTGAGACGTTGGCCCTGGGGCCTTGTCCACCACGAGGATTCCCTCATTTTCCACGTTGATCAAGTGCTCTGTGACTCGTCCTCACCCGCCATGGTATCTGCAACTGCGGCAGCATCAACTTCCTGCGGACGAGGGATGCTGTCGATCAGGGCATTCACCCGCGAAGCACGCTCGGAGGTATTATCGTATTGCACCGCGATCTCAGGAGCTTGCCGCAAGCGAATTCGCTGGGCGATTTCGCGGCGGATGAAGCCGAGGGCGCTCTCAAGCGCTTCGATGGCTTCCTGTTGGGCTGCCTCGTTCCCGAGAACACTGACATACATCGTGGCATAGTGGAGGTCCTTCGACAGTTCCACATCCATGACCGTGACGAACCCAAGCCGCGGATCCTTCAACCTGCCAACGATCTCACTCAACTCGCGCTGCAACTGCTCGCGCACCCGCCCGACTCGATGGTTTACCACGCCGTCAGCGCTCCTCTACTGAAAAATCGATCAATTGCGCCCGGCCATCGGACTCGATGAAGCGTACGACTTTGTCGATCACCTGGTCCGCGTGCTCACCGGCGTTACTGACGACCGCCACCGCCAATGTGCTACGCTGCCACAAGTCATTGTGATCGACCTCAGCCACTGACACATTGAACCGATTGTGGAGCCGCTCTTTGAGGCTGGTCAAGACCGACCGCTTCTGCTTCAGCGATTGCGCTTCGGGCAGAAACAACTCGACTTCGCTCACGAGGACGACCACTCAAAACCTCTCTCCTACCCATTCTACCTACAATGACCGCGCCGTTTCGACAATCTCGACGGCCTCGATGAGATCGCCCTCTATCACGTCGCTGCGTCCTTCCAGGGCAACGCCACATTCGAAGCCCTCGAGGACCTCGCGAACATCGTCCTTGAATCGACGTAATGAGGAGATCTGTCCTTCCCACACAACCTCGCCGTCACGACGCAGGCGAACCTTGCTGCTACGTGTGATCTTGCCATCCCGCACGATGCTGCCGGCGATATTGCCGGCGCGTGACGAAGAGAACATCTGCCGTACTTCGATGGTGCCGACAATACGCTCTTCGAGACTGGGGGCGAGCAATCCGGAGAGTGCGGCGCGCAGTTCTTCAATGACCTCATAGATGATACTGTATTCACGAATCTCAACACCGCTTGTCTCGGCCACGACTCGAGCGCTGGGCTCGATCGATATATGGAAAGCAATGATGATCGCATCCGACGCCGACGCGAGTAGCACGTCAGACTCGGAGACCGGGCCGACAGCGGAGTGAATGACCTGAATCCGCACCTCTTCGTGCGTAATGCCACCCAGTTCCTGGGTAAGGGCCTCAACCGAACCATCCACGTCCCCTTTGACGACGACGTTCAGATCCTTGATACGCCCTTCCAGAATCTTGTGCTGCAGGTCGCCGAGTGTAACCGAACGTCGGCGCGCGTCCTGCTCACGTTTGATCTGAGTACGCCGGAGTACGGTGGTCTTCGCATCCCGTTCTGATTCGACGACGGTGAAGGAGTCCCCCGCCTGCGGCACACCACCCAGACCGAGAACCTGCACAGGCTGACCAGGTCCGACCTCTTTGAGACGCTTGCCGGACTCATCCATCAAGGCGCGAACACGCCCGCCGTACATCCCCGTGACGAAGGGATCACCGACGCGTAGTGTGCCATCCTGCACCAGGATGGTCGCCACAGCACCACGGCCCTTGTCCAGTTGACCCTCGACGATCGTGCCTTTGGCACGGTTGTCGGGATGAGCCTCCAATTCAAGGACCTCGGCCTCCAGCAGCACAGATTCAAGAAGGTCATCGATCCCCGTGCCCATGGTCGCTGAAATCTGCGCACTGGCCACCTTGCCACCCCATTCCTCCACGAGGACGTCATGCTCAGCCAACTCACGCTTGACCCGATCCGGATCCGCCGTCGGCAGGTCACACTTATTGATCGCAACGATGATGGGAACCTTGGCCGCCTTGGCGTGATCTATCGCCTCAATCGTCTGCGGCATGACATTGTCATCTGCCGCGACGACCAGAATCACCAGATCCGTGACGCGAGCCCCGCGAGCACGCATTGCGGTGAAGGCGGCATGTCCCGGCGTGTCCAGAAAGGTAACCGACTTGCCACCGGTTACGGAGACAGAATAGGCACCGATATGCTGCGTGATTCCACCAGATTCACCACCGACGACGTTGGTCTTGCGCAGAAAGTCGAGCAACGACGTCTTGCCGTGATCGACATGACCCATCACCGTAACCACCGGTGGCCGCCCAGTCGCTTCGCCGACATCATCCTGCTCGTCGAGTTCATCGCCGAAATCAGCATCACCCTCGTCATCTTCGGCGGACTCAAGAGCGCGCAATTCATAGCCAAATTCATCGGCCACCGTAACCATCGTATCCATGTCGAGGCGTTGGTTGATCGTCACCAACACGCCGAGTTCCAGGCACGTCGCCATCACCTCAGCTGGTCGCACATGCAAGGCCTCAGCAAGCTCGCCGACGGTAGAAAATTCGTTAACGTGCAGGACTTTCTGCTCCTGTGTCCCCTCCTCGCCAACTTCCCCGCCCTCTTCGCCACCGCGTCGATCATACCGACGGCGCGTCCGCCCCTCACTGATGCGACTCAGCGTCTTGCGTACGCTTTCTTGTACGGCCTGAGAATCGACCGTCTTGCGCCGCCGCGGACGTCCCGAACCACCACTGCCGCCACTCCCGGTGGCGGCGCCACCACCACCACCGCCGCTGCCACCTGTGCGCCAACGACCGCTGACATCAGGCGTTGCCGCTGGCGCTGGCGCTGGCGCTGGCGCTGCCTTGTCGGCGCTGTGCGTCTCGCGCAACTCCTTGAGCATCTCCTCGTTGACCTTGCCACTGCGACGCTTACCACGGCGTCGGCTTTCATCTTGCTGATCCGGGACTGCCGTTTCGCCGGGACGAGCCGGCGGCGGTTCATTGCGCCGGGCGGCGCGACTCTCACGGGGTTTTGCCTCGTCCTTTTTGTCCGAAGGCTGTCTGGCAGCCCGTTCTTCGGCCCGCCTCTGGGTCTCTTTGACTTTCTGTCGCTGGACCTCTTCGATCGAGGACTTTTTCTCGTCGTCAATTTTTTTGGTGATCGCACTCAGCATATCTGGCGTGACCACACTCATGTGACTCTTCACGTCATGCCCCATCCCCTTGAGCATGGAGATCAAGGCATCGCTCGAGAGTTTCTTCTCTTTGGCTACCTGGTAAACTCTTCTCTTTTCCAAGACTCCGACTTCCCTCGTTGGATTTAGATCAGGCGGTTGCTTCGTTTTCGGTGTCCCCAGTCGTGGCGTCCTCCGCTGGGGGAGCCACATCCTGGACAGGTGTTACCTGGTCCTCGCCCGGGGCAGCAGACTCGCCAACACCCGTGTCATCCTCAGCGGTGCCATCAGCCTTTTCCTCCGCATCCTGCTCGGAATCGCTCTGCTCCGTCGAGGCCCCCTGGGCGCTTTCAGCTTCCTCGGCGACCTGGGCAGCTTCAGCAGCTGCTTCTT
>DPVW01000427.1:12034-13943 GCA_003529325.1 Candidatus Latescibacterota bacterium
AGCTTCAGCAGCTGCTTCTTCCGCTGCAGCCTGTGCCACACGCTTTTGTTCGCGAACACGCTCCTCGGCTTCGAGCTCCTCGAGTGTCGCTGGTCGCAAAGCCTCGCCCCGCGCTTCTGCTTGCTCCACGAACGCCAGGGCGCGCTGCTTCAATTGGTCCGCCGCGCCAACAGCCTCGAGTCCCGGCACGGTGCGCAACATGTCGACCTCAGCCTCGGCGATACCCCGGATCGAGATGAATCCAGACGTCGCCAGGCTAAGAGAGATCAGTTCACTCACATCTTCGAGGAGACGTAGTTCGACTTTGCTTTCTTCAAGCCGACGCAGACGTCGCTGGTACTCCTCATCGGTAATCAGATCAAGACCCCAACCGGTGAGCTGTACGGCGAGACGGGAATTCTGTCCCGATTTGCCAATCGCCAAGGACAATTGATCTTCGTCGACGATGACCTGTGCGTGATGGCGCCGCTCGTCGATAATGACCCGTGTTACCGTGGCCGGACTCAAGGCGCGAGAGATGAAGATGTCCGGCTCGTCGATATACGGCACGATATCGATCCGTTCTCCGGATAACTCGCGCACGATCGCCTGGACTCGCGAACCTTTGATTCCCACACACGCTCCTACCGGATCGACGCGCTCGTCATTGGAACTGACGGCGATCTTGGCGCGCTCCCCCGGCTCGCGTGCCACCGCATGAATCTTGACAATGCCTTCCGCGATCTCGGGAACCTCGGTGGCAAATAACTTTCGCAGCAACTCGGGGTGCGTGCGCGACAGCAGCACCTGGGGACCCCGAGCCGATTTGAGGACCTCGAAGATATACCCTCGCACCGTGTCACCCTGGCGATACCGTTCGCGACGGATCTGCTCCTTCAACGGGATCGCCGCTTCCGCACGCCCAAGATTCATGATGATGTCGCCATGACTGATCTGTTGCACAACGCCGGAATCGACCTGTGCGATGCGGCCGGCGAACTCTTCGTAGATCCGCTCCCTTTCAGCCTCGCGAACGCGCTGAATTAGAATCTGCTTCGCCGTCTGAATCGCATTGCGACCAAAGTCGGCCAGGTTCAGTTCCTCGAACACCACCGAACCAAGCTGAGCTTGTTCGTCGATAACCTGAGCCGCTTCGACATCGATTTCGATCTCGGGTTCGTTGATCTGCTCCACAACCGTCTTGCGTGCAAGGACCGTCATCCCACCGCTGTCGGCGTCGATCTGAACCTCGAAGTTGTCGGCATTTCCATAGCGCTTCTTCGCCGCGGACACGAGCGCGTCGGAAAGGGTCTCGATAACCATCTCGCGATCAACATTCTTCTCGCGGGCGATCTGGCCGAGTGCTTCGATGATGTTCAGGTTGGCGTTCATCTTCTTCCTGAGTAGTAATGGCTAAACTGGTCAGAACTCAAGCTCGACTGCTAAAACTCAACTTCAACCAAGGCCTTGGCGATGTCGCTTCGGTCAATCTTGTCGCCATCCTCGCCCTCTTCGCCGAGCACGATGGATATAGCTGAAAAACTTGCCAGGCGGGCCACGACCGTGCGACCCTGACGCGTGACCACCTTCAAGAGCCGTCGGTGTGCCCGGCGATAGTCGTCATCGCTGGTCAGCGGCCGATCGAGTCCCGGGGATGTCACCTCCAGGCGATATCGTCCGGGAATCGGGTCTTCTACGTCGAACAGATCCGAGACCTCACGGGAGATCCCCGAACAAAGAGCAACATCGACCCCGTCTTTGTGGTGCACGAGCAGACGAACGCCATAGGTGTCGCTGCCTGCCACTTCAACCGCAACCAGTTCGGCCCCGTGGTCGCTGACGACGGGGCCGGCAAGGTCCGCGATGACTGCGCACAACCGATCGGGATCAACGTCACCCACGGCCCGAACTCCTCCCAAAAAAAGCGGGC
>DPVW01000427.1:14270-17691 GCA_003529325.1 Candidatus Latescibacterota bacterium
AAAGCGGGCCTCATAGAGCCCACCGAAGTTCATAAAGATATGGGTGTATATGGATTTGAGCAACTTCGGGAGAGGATATCCACTGCATGTTGCACATGGACCCGAAATAGACTGGGAGACAGGCAGTTACCTGAGAATTTGCAGAATCTCCTGTAACTCCAGCCGAACCTCCTGAAGAAGCGCCTTTGAACCCTCGTCGTTAGCGGACGAAGAGCTGGCCCCGATCGGGGCGGAATCTACCACCCCCGGTGACCCGGAATCCGCGGCGTCGGTGGCGGCTGAGCCCCTTCCTGCGGCAGACATCTCTTCCAGAGTTGGTGCGTCAACCGTCATGAGGCGGGCCACGTATTCGACGGCGCCACGGATCAGCTCCGGTTCATTGCGCAATTTCTGCTGTGCCCCACGCGTCGAATAACGCTCTTCGTGAAGGAGCCGACGAATCAGCAGGATGATGGCGATATCACGCTCGCGGAAGGCGCGATTCTTGCCCCGAACACGCTTTGGACGCAGGCAGGTGAACTCGTTCTCCCAGGCACGCAGGGTGTAGGGCGCCAGCGCCGTGAGGTCAGCGACCTCACCGATACTGTAGTACAATTTTGTTCCCAGCGCTTTGCCCAAGTGCCTCTCCTCTTTCTACCTGCTGGCGCGCGTACCGTTGCCGCGACGGGAACGGCTGTGCCGCCAGTGCAGGCGCACCGGCGTTCCAGCAAAATCGAAAGTCTCGCGAAGACTCCGCTCCAGATGCCGCCGATAAGACTCACCAACAAGATCAGGACGCGTCGCGAAGACCAGAAACGTCGGCGGCGACACAGCGCTCTGCGTCACGTAATGAATCCGAATCTCGCGCCCCGCCCCAGTGGGTGGTAACCGTTTCGTTGCCTCTTCCACCCAGCGATTGAGTCGAGACGTCGGAATTCGGATATGTGCCCTGTCATGTACGCGGGCGGCCTCGTCGAAACACCTGGATGTGCGACTACCTGTGAGTGCGGACAAGACCAGGATCGGATATGGCAGAAGGAATGGATAACGATGACGTAGATCATCGCGATAGGTATCGATACCGACACGGTCCTGCTTGGCCGCCATCAGATCCCACTTGTTGACGGCCACCACCAGCCCCTTGCCCAGTTCCATGGCGTGTCCCATGATGCGTGCATCCTGGGCGGTGGCTCCTTCGATGGCGTCGACAAGGACGATGACAACATCGCAGCGCTCAATGCTGTAGGATGCTCGCAGCGTGCTATAGTACTCCACCTGGTCATCGATTTTGGAGCGGCGGCGCATGCCCGCTGTGTCGACGAGGACAAACCGCCGGCCGCCACAATCAAGCGTCACGTCCGTGGCGTCCCTGGTCGTACCGGGAACATCATGGACGATCGAGACCTCCTGTCCTGCGAGCCGGTTGATCAGCGTCGATTTGCCCACGTTCGGTCGCCCCGCCAGCACGACGCGGACCGCTTCCTCTTCCGGGGGGGGCGCCGCCTCCAACTGCACGAAATGTGCCACCAGAGCATCGAGCAGATCTCCTGAACGCCGTCCATTGGCGGCGGATACAACGTGTGGCTCCCCAAGTCCGAGGGCATAGAACTCACCCAGATCATATCGCTCTATTTCGGGATGATCGACCTTGTTGACTACCAGCAGACAGGGAGTGTCTCGCCGTCGAAGGAGATCCGCAACTTCGCGATCGTCCCCGGTGACGCCAGTCGAAGCTTCGCACATGAAGAGCACGATATCCGCCGCTTCGAGGGCATGCTCCGCCTGACGCCGGATACTGCCCTCGATCTCATCCTTTGACCCTGGCACATACCCACCCGTATCGACCAGGGTGAATCGATGGCCAAGCCATTGTGCGACAGCGTGAATTCGATCACGGGTGACACCAGGGCGATCGTCGGTAATGGCTTTTCTGGTACCACTTATGCGATTGAAGAACGTCGATTTACCGACATTTGGCCGACCGATGATGGCCACAATGGGGCGGACGGGGTCGATACTGATGGGGTGTGCGCTCATGACTTTCGTCCGACGAAGAAACCCAACTCGGAAAGCTGGCGACCCTGACCATGTGACAGATTGGTCCCATGGTCGTCCAGACAGCGGCGCAGGCTCTGTGCCAGGTCATACTCGCCTACCGTTACCGGTACGCCACTGCGCTCCTCGATATCCGCCACCGTGGCGTCGTCAAGAGTCAGGCCATCGCCATTGATCGCATTTGGTGGCAACACGGCGAGATCCCATGGGCCGCCCTGCAGCGCCCTAATGATGTCCTGAGCCGTCAACAAGCCGGAGACCGTGATCCCATGGCCAAAGAAGTCGTTTGCTATCGGTACCACGTCTACCTGTAGTGCTGTCATATTTTTCAATTCAGCGATCATCGGCTCAAGGAATGAGGCGGCCAACACGCCAGTCAATAGAGCCAGATGCAATGGTTTTTCGTGTTGTCCCGGCTCCCCGAACTGCAACGAGGTCCGACCTCTCTCCCAGGTATCGAGGAATGTGCGGACCATGCCGATCCCATTTTCAATCTGTGGAAAGGCGTCGTAGTAGTCGGCCGTTGGCGGCATCCGACCCGTCATGAGAAATAGTTCGTCGCCAGGATATACAAACCGTTCGCCATGCTCCCGTTGGAATGTTGCCCCCCACTGCTCGGCGGCGGCGACATACTGACGGGCCAGATCGGGGGTCACGCACTCGAGTTGGGGTAAATGACTTCTGAACCGGGTCAGACCCAGCGGCACGAGTGCGACAGAGCGCACGGCAGGATAAAACTCGTGCAGGTCGTGCACCGTTCTCTGCAGCTGTACACCATCGTTCCATCCAGGGCAAATCACGACCTGCGCGTGCATCTCGATACCGTTGCGCGCCAGGTAGTCGATCCGTTCAAGAATTGGAACTGATTCCTGTTTTCGCCCAAGAAGTCGATCGCGCAATTCAGGATCGGTGGCATGTACCGAGATGTATTGCGGTGTGAGACCCTGCTCAACCATGCGCTCCAAATCCGCGGTCTTGATGTTGGTCAGGGTTACATACGACCCATGCAGAAAGGACAATCGATAGTCATCGTCCTCGAAGTAGAGCGAACGACGCATACCTGGTGGCATCTGATGCAGAAAACAGAACACGCACTTGTTGTTGCAGCTGCGCAGGCGCATCTCATCAAAATCAAAGCCGAGGGCCTCCCCCTCGTCACGCTCCACCTCTACTTCATATCTCTCATCCTCGCGCTCGACCTCGAAGACCAGTCGTTCATCGGCACAGGCAACCTGGAAGTCGATCAGATCTTTGACGATGGTATCGTTGACACGCAAGATTCGATCACCCTCACGGAAACCGGCGCGCTCAGCGAGCGTACCCTGCTCGACGAGCTTCACGGCGATCACTCTTCCAACTCCCCTGCCAGTGACGGTGAAGCAATGGC
>DPVW01000351.1:0-3360 GCA_003529325.1 Candidatus Latescibacterota bacterium
GCCGAAGTCGGTGATGTTCTTGACAACACCCTCTCGGATCTGACCATCCTCGAGCTCCGAAACAAGTGCCTGGCGCATCTTCTCGCGCTCTTCCTCGAGGACGGAGCGACGGGAGACGACGATGTTGCGGCGGGCCTTGTTCAGCTTGATGATCTTGAATTCATACTCGTTGCCAAGATACTGATCGAAGTTCTTGACCTGCCGGATGTCGATCTGCGACCCAGGGAGGAAGGCTTCGACGCCGAGCAGGTCGACGACGATACCACCCTTGATGCGGCGCATGAGTCGTCCACGGACCGTGGAGCCATTGTCGTGCGCCTCCTTGATGCCGTCCCAGACGCGCATGAAGTCGGCTTTTTGCTTGGACAGGACCACGCGTCCCTCAAGGTCTTCGACGTTCTCGAGGAAGACCTCGACCTCCTGGCCGATCTGGATGACGGACGGGTCGTCACCAAACTCCTTGATGGGGATGGCCCCCTCGGACTTGAAGCCGATGTCGACAAGGGCCTCGTTGGGGGTGATGTTGACCACTAGCCCCTGGACGATCTCGCCCTCTTTGATACCGGAGAAGCTCTCGTCATACATCTGTGAGAGTTGGTCAAACTCAGCCTCTTCATACTCGGGGCGGTCCAACTCGTCGATGCTGATCTGCCCGTATACGGGCTTGGCTGCTGGCGCAGCAGGTGCGGCAGCAACCGCCTCTTCGGTGACTACTTCTTCGGGGGGTGCGACAGTCGATTCGGTCATAGCTCACTTGCTGCGACGACGGGTCCCAGGTGCAACCGCGTTGCCGGGAAAGGGTGGATGAAGTGGACGGGTGTTGTGGCGTCGTCCGTAAATAGCACAGCCATATAATCTCCTAGGCGCCGCGCTCAAGGGCAAGAGAAATAATTTGCTTCACCACGGCGGTCACATCCAGGCCGGTGGTGTCCAATTCCACGAAATCGGATGCACCTTCGCCGCCGTAGTCCCGCACCGCATCTTCTGTATCCCGTCGCTCGATGTCGGCCCTGACCTGTTCGACGCTGATTACCACGCCCGTGTCGGTGAATTCCCGATGCCGCCGGCGGGCCCGCTCGTCGAGATCGGCAATCATATAGATTTTCAGATCCGCAGTGGGGAAGACGACGCTGGTCATGTCTCGACCCTCGGCGACGACGCCGCCAAGCTCACCCATCTGCTGTTGCTGCTGCACGAGGGCACGGCGCACGGCGGGGATGTCGGCATAGGAACCGACGACGCGAGAGACTTCAGGACTGCGGATCGCTTCACTCACGTCTTCGCCGTCGACGCTGATGCGCCCACCTTCTCCCTCATCGGGGGCCAGATCGAGACGGAGTGCATCGAGCAGGGCCAACAGCTGATCTGAGTCGTCGGGACGGATGCCCTGGCGGCTGGCACGGAGGGCGACGGCACGGTACATGGCGCCCGTGTCGAGGTGTCGGTAGCCGAGGTCGGCCGCTACTGCACGTGCCACGGTGGATTTGCCGGCGCCGATGACGCCGTCGATGGCGACGATCAGCCCACGCGAGCCCGCCATCAGTCCTTGGGCAGACCCACGAGCGTGCGCAGGGCGTTCACCTCACGTGGGCGCAAGGGGCGGCACGTGCCCTGGGCAAGACTGCGGATATCGAGACCGGCGAAGCTCTCTCGGCGCAGCAGCATGACCTGGTGGCCGACGGTCTCGCACATGCGCTTTACCTGATGCTTGCGGCCTTCCTTGAGGATCAATTCGAGACGAGCGCGACCCTCGTCATCGTCGTGCAGGCGCTGCACCCGTGCCGGCGCCGTAGGACCATCATCGAGCTGCACACCCTCTCGAAGTCGGCGTAGCGCCGTGTGCGAGGGTTGTCCACGGACGATGGCGACATAGCGCTTTTCGGCGCCGTAGCTGGGGTGCATGAGGCGGTGGGCGAGTTCGCCGTCGTCAGTGAGCAGGAGGGCGCCCGTCGTGTCGCGATCAAGGCGCCCCACGGCGACGGTCCCCGGGCGCAGTGTCAGCCCATCGTAGATCGTGCGCCGCCCGCGGTCATCCGCTTTGGTCACGAGTGTATCGCGGCGTTTGTTCAGCAACATGTATTGGTTGACCTGCGGCAGTGACACGAGGCCACGGCCTTTGACTTCAACCCGGTCTTTGGCAGGATCGACGCGATCCCCAGGGCCTGTGGGTGGTGCACCGTTGATCTTCACGGCACCGGCGGCGATCAACTCGTCGGAGTGTCGACGGGAGGCGATCCCGGCACGTGCAAGGAATCGATTGAGCCGCATGGGCCCCGAGGATTCAGCGGCGGTCGTCATCGGGGGCCGGGTCATCGGTTGCGTCCGCGTCGTCGTCCCAGTCGACATCAGCCACCCCATCCGCCGACTCGGATTCGTCTGCATCGTCGTCGGGCGACAGTTCCACTGCTTCCCCCTCGATGGGAAGACCGTCCTCCGGGGGCGACGACGGTGCCAGGGCTGTACCGTTTTCTTGTGCCTTGCGTTCCCCTTCGGCCAACAGTTCCTCCAATTCCCTCGGCTTCGGCAAGTCAGCGAGACTGCGGAGGCCAAAATGGGTCATGAAGTCGCGTGTGGTGCCAAACAGATGCGGCCGACCGACGCCCTCTGAGCGGCCGACGAGGCGGATCATGTTCAACTCCATCAGTGTCCTCAAGACGCCGCCGGAGTCGACACCACGCACACTGTCGACCTCGATACGGGTGACGGGTTGCTTGAAGGCAACGATCGACAACGTCTCGAGTGCGGCCTGCGACAGGCGTATCTGACTGTGGTCATGGAACTTGCGCACCCAGGGACCGAATTCCTTGCGCGTTACCACCTGAAAGCCGCCAGCCACTTCGGTGATGGACATGGCGTGACCACCTTCACGGTAACTCTCGTTCAGGTCATCCACCGCCTGGCGCAGATCGCGCCCATTCACACCCTTGATCAGCGCCTGCAATTTTCCCGGTGTGACGGGGGAGTCGGAGGTCATCAGTATCGCCTCGACGATGCCTCGCACCTTCTCGGCACCCATACCCTCACGCGCAGGGGATGTGTCTGCGTCGACGACCTGCTCTTGTTCGGAGGACACGTCCGACTCGGCTTCATTGCCAGCTTCCGGGTTGATCTCTTCGCTCACGACCGATTCTCCTCCTCCTGCCCGTTCGTTCCACCCCAACGCCGCGTATCCTGATCGTCATCGGCCTCTTGTTCGGCCTCTGATTCGGCGTTGGCCCAGGGACGGGCAAGCGTCTGCCGCGCATCTGCGCTTGAACTGTCAGCTACGCTCTCTTCGTTGTCTACGCCCTCAGCGCCCGCCACACCATCGTCGTCGAACGCTGCATCATCATCGGTAACTTCAGCGTCGTCTGCGTCGTC
>DPVW01000351.1:3673-6807 GCA_003529325.1 Candidatus Latescibacterota bacterium
GCGTCGTCTGCGTCGTCAGTGTCGTCCATGGCAGCGGGCAGCGTACGATCCTCCTCGGCCCGTCCCTCGATCCAAATGTCGTCGAAGGGCCTGGCTTGCTGCACGCGGATCCGTTGCGACTTCAGCAACTCGAGAACGCCGATGAAGGTGGCGACCATACTCATCCGGCTGTGACCATCGATCAATTCATGAAATCGCACGCGGGAGCGCGAATCGAGTTCGGCAAGGATGCGATGGACACACTCCTCGACGGAGACGCCTTCCTCGATGATCTCATGGGCGATGGTGGACGGCACGTGATCGATGACATGTTTGTATACCTTGAGCAGGTCGAAAAGGGACACCGGATGTAGACCCGCCTCGACATCGCGCTCGTCCAGGTGACCGGACCGCTGAAAGATGTCGCGCTGCTCCTTGCCCTGATCTCCGAGCCAACCGGCGATGTCCTTGAACTGCTGATATTCAAGCAGTCGTCGGACCAATTCTTCGCGCGGATCACCGAATTCGTCCTCCAGACCCTCCTCGCCCTCGATGTCACGGGGCAGAAGCATCTGCGACTTCACCTTCATGAGCGTAGCCGCCATCAGGACAAAGTCGGCGGACTGCTCCAGATCGAGCAGGTGCACACCCGTGCGCAGGAAGGCGAGATACTGATTGGTGATGGTGGCGACGGGAATGTCGTAGATATCCACCTCATTCTTGCGAATGAGATAGAGGAGCAGATCGAGGGGCCCCTCGAAAACACCAAGGCGGACCCCGTAAGGATCGGCTGCTACGTGGGCCTCGTGGCCTGGTTCGACTGGTGGCTGATCAGTCAAGGAAGAGGTATGGCTTCCAGCGTTGGTCGGCTACGCCGATAAGGTTACGGATGAAGGTGACGTTGTTCGGCCGCTTGGGTTTGCGCAACAGCCGCAGCCCGACCAGTTCCAGCGGTCGGTCTCCCTTGCGGGCATTACAAGTCGTACAGGCGGCAACCAGGTTCTCCCACGTCTCCGGGCCGTTGCGCTTTTTCGGCACCACGTGGTCGATGGTCATCTTGCGGTCTACCAGGCCACAGTACTGGCATTGGTAGCTGTCGCGCTTGAGGACATTGCGCTTGGACAGAACCACGCGTCTGCGTGGCGCCCGGATGTAGCGCTCAAGGCGGACCACACTTGGGACCGGAAAAGCCTCAGAGACTGTCCGCACCCGCCCGACACCAGGTTCCACACTGCTCGCCTTGCCGCAGAACACGAGATTGAGGGCACGCCTCACCGAGCACACGTTGAGAGGCTCGTAGTTCTGGTTCAGAACGAGCACTGCCTCATCGAGGACAGGCGCCGGACGCGGTGCCAGAACGGGCTCCGGTGGCGAGCTCATGGAAATGGCGCGAATCATGGCATATCCCGCGAGAGTAAACGGGCTACGCCGCACACCGTCAATCTGGCGACACAACTCAGGCGGCGACTCGGTCCAGCTCAGGCGTCTACTATGAGATCCCTGTATCCCTCCGGCGTCAACAACTCTTCCACCTCGCCGGCGTTGCTCAAGCGCACTTTGATCATCCAGCCGTCGCCATATGGGTCAGCATTCACCTGCTCGGCGCTCTCCTCGAGGGTTTCGTTGACCTCAAGGATCTCGCCACTTACTGGACTGTAGAGATCCTCCACGGTCTTGACTGCCTCGACGGTGCCGAAAGCCTGTCCCGTCTCGAGGACGTCGCCGACACCAGGCAATTCGACAAAGACGATATCTCCCAGTTCGGACTGGGCATAGTCGGTGATGCCAATGGTGCCCACATCGCTATCAAGTGACAGCCACTCGTGCTGCTCACTGAACTTGAGTTCCTCAGGGATCCTCGTCTCGGGCGACTCAGGATCCGTATCAGCATCTGCCATGGTGGTTCCTTTGCTCAGACACGCTCGACATACGAATTGGTGCGCGTGTCGATCTTGAGTGTATCGCCCTGGTTGACGAAGAGGGGGACGGAGACGATGGCTCCGGTCTCGAGTGTTGCTGGCTTGACGGCACCGGTTGCGGTGTCACCCTTCACGCCGGGTTCGGTGTGCTTCACCTTGATCTCGACGAAGTTCGGGAGTTCGACGCCGATGGTGCGCTCTTCGGCGACGAGAACGAAGGTCTTCTCGTTTTCCTGCAGCAGGTCGGCTGCTTCGCCGATCAGAGAGCGCTCGACGCCGATCTGCTCGAAAGTCTCTGAATCCATCAGGTGAAAGGTCTCGCCCTCGGAGTAGAGAAACTGCATTTCTCGCTTCTCGATGCGGACATCTTCGACCTTGTCACCCGAACGGAAGGTCCGATCGATCACATTGCCGCTGCTGATGCTCTTCAGCCGAGTGCGGACGAAGGCGCCGCCCTTGCCTGGTTTGACGTGCTGAAATTCGACGATCGACCACAGGTCGCCATCTAGTTTCATTGTGAAGCCGTTGCGAAAATTGCTGGTATCAGCCATGGTTCCTTCTTGCGTCCTCGTGTCTGTCAGGTGCTCAATTCGTCGGCGCCACGGCGTGCCGCCTCATTGTCAGGATCGGTGTGCAGGACGCGTTGGTAGATTTCGAGTGCCTGCTCATGGTATCCCTGGCTCAGGTAGAGTTCACCGAGGGTCACCGTGGCGACGGGCTCTGCCAGTTCTTCCGTATCCTCTGTTGAATCCCGATCAACAGGGTCGGAGTCCTGCAGCAGATCGGCAAATTCATCGCCGTGTCGACCTGCCAGCCTGGCGACACCCAGTTCGGTGACCCTGTCGGTAGCCGGCGTCTCCGGTTCGAGTTCATCTTCAGCATCGAGCAGTTCTACAGGTAGTGGTTCCGCCTCCTCCTCCCGGGTGGTCTCGACAGGCCACATCACCAGTTCCGGCAGCTTCGTCTTCTCCACCTGCTCCACGCGGAACTTTTCCGCCGGAGGCTTCGACGGATCGGGACGTAGTGGCTCGGCTGCGGTTACTCGCTGTGGTTGTGGCGCCGCTGGTTCTTCGTCGTCCTCAAACAATCCCTCGCCAAGAGCTGCGACCTCATCGTTACTCACAGAGGCAGGGTCCGGTTCAACCGGCGCAGGGTCCGGTTGGATCGGCGCCGGTTCGTCGAAGTCGAGGTCAACCGCCGGCTCGCCAACAAGCCCCACTTCGGCCTCTACTGCCT
>DPVW01000351.1:7144-8063 GCA_003529325.1 Candidatus Latescibacterota bacterium
TCGGCCTCTACTGCCTCTTCGCCGCTGTCTTCCCACTCCGGCTGGGTCTGTAGTTGTCCGAATGGCTCTTCCGAAAGAGCCTCTTCACCCGTCTCGGAGCTGACTACGTCCTCTTCATCTGCCTCGTCAGCGTCGTCGGAAAGCCCCACGCTGCCGTTATCAACAGGCTCCGGTGCCAGCTCCGTCTCCGCAGCTGGTTGCTGTGGCGGTTCGGCGTCGGTCACTACAGGGGCCGGTGGTTGTGCTGGTTCCGGACTTTGGAGTTGCCGCGCCGACACGGCCATCTGCTCAAGTTCGGCGGCGAGCCCTTCACTCAGCGGATCCAGAGCCGCTGAGCGTCCAAGGCATTTCAACGCCAGTGTGTCATTACCAATCTGTCGGTAGATATGGCCGAGCCGTCGGTACCCCGCCGGGTTGTCTGGATCCAGGCGCAAGCCGCGATCCAGTGCGGAGCGGGCCTCTTCCCACATTTTCTGCTGTTCGAAGCAACGGCTGAGCACAAAAAACCCGGTGGGATAGGCGGGAAACCGCTCACAACCCTCTTCGCACAGAGCCTGGGCCCGCATCAGCCTGCCTTGGCGCAGATACTGGTCGGCGAGGCGCGCAAACAGGGGGGCCTGCGGGAAGCGACGAGAGACCTTTTCGAGTTTTGGCGTGCGCTCAAACATTGGTCCGCCGGGGGGAAAAACAACCTGTCAATTTAGGCCATGCTCCCCTGAATGTCAACAAGTCAGGGGCACGCAAACAGCACAGATGTCAAGCAGAAACAGGGACTTGGGGCTATCGATGCGACTTCTCCAAGCTTGACATAAATGCCAATGGCCCATAATCTATTGACCTCAATTCTGACAGAATTTGCAGCCGATTTTTGCGCCTATAGCTCAGTTGGTAGAGCGGCTGACTCTTAATCAGCGGGTCC
>DPVW01000351.1:8383-8745 GCA_003529325.1 Candidatus Latescibacterota bacterium
GTCCGGGGTTCGAGTCCCTGTGGGCGCACCACCACTACCGCAACGACTTACGCCGGTTAGGGCCTCGTGACTTGGTGGCATACTCCATGTCGATCCTGACGAAACTGGCATGCACCTGGTAGGATGGCTGAAAAATGGCATGACGGCCATCGAGGTGTGCCGTCGAGCGGATGAAGTCGGCGTCGAGTTGTCCCCACTTTCCGCCTATCGAGTGGCCCCCGGTCCGGAAGGCGTGCTCATGGGATTTTCCGCAGTTGGTGAACGGGCTTTGGTGCGTGGTGTGAAGGTGTTGCGGCAGGCATTGGAATGTTGACTTCTAATCCACGGGCCGTACGCTAACCGTATGCGTCGACTGAAAACCC
>DPVW01000351.1:9073-14653 GCA_003529325.1 Candidatus Latescibacterota bacterium
AAACCCTATCCTTCCTCCTTGGTCTCAGTGCCCAGTTCACGACAGTGTGGCTGGCCCTGGCACCGGGACTCGTACTCTGCATGGAAGAGGACGGCCGGATCGCGGTGGAAATTTCGATCAAAGGTGGCGGGTGTGGTGATACGAGTTCGGTTGCCTTCAGCCACTGCGATGGCTGCCAGGATGTTCCACTCCATATATCCCACACGATGGCAGCCGAACATCAGCACGCCGAACTGGTAGCCGCTGTCCCTGCCGTGGCACCTGAGCTTGGGACCCTTCTGGCAACTCGCCCCGAACCGACATCGATCCATCCAACCCGCGCCCTGTGGGTTGCCGCACGAGGTACCACCATACTCCGCATTTAGTACCCCAGTCATCCACTGCTGAATCGCACGTCGTCGTGCCGGGGAATCTCCCCTGCGCTCAACACCGCGGATATCCGTATGCGTTGAAGCTGACGACGATCACTCGATCAACTACGCACTGGTTGTCCTGGAGGCACTCGCATGTCAGAGCAATTGCGAACATCGTCATGGTACTCGATCTGGATCCTCGTAGCAGGCACCGCATTTGGGCTGAATGCCGAGACCCTGACCCGGGCAGCGGCCGTCGAGCTCGCACTGGCGCAC
Source organism: Candidatus Latescibacterota bacterium (assembly GCA_003529325.1). GTDB lineage: Bacteria > Latescibacterota > UBA2968 > UBA8231 > UBA8231 > UBA8231. Next base: position 9,703 of record DPVW01000351.1, read on the forward strand.
AATCCGGAAGTAAGGGCAGCGAGGGCCGAATGGGATGCCGCCCGCGCCCGGGCTCGCATCGCCTGGGCACCACCTGATCCAGAGGTTGGAGTGGAGTTCAAGCAACTTCGGCGACTTGCTGAACCTGGAGACTTTGGTGAACGCAGTATCGGCGTGCAGCAGAGGATCGAGTCGCCTGTTGCGTGGTGGCAGCGGCGGAAAGCTGCCAATCACGACGCCGAGGCCACACATGAGGCGGTCTATGAAATGGCGCGGCTCGATGTGTCGAGTCGGGTTGGTGTCGCCTTCGATCAGGTGCTTCTACGCCGGCAGCAGCAGCTGCATGCCTCGGAACATGACAGTCTGCTACAGGAGTTCGCCAGCAAGTCTCGGTTGCGTTTCGAAGCGGGAGACGTGCCCGCGTTGGAGGTGTTGCGTGCCGAGGTGGAAGCAGGACGTGCAGCCAATCGGTCCGTGTCGGCACGCACCGAAGTCGTTCTGGCGCGAGCCCAACTGGCTGCACTGATGGCACAGGGTGGTTCCCTGGGTGAATTGGAATCAAGTCGCAGCGAAGCGCCAATTGAGATGAGCATGAGTCTCGACGAGGTGCAGCGGACAGGCCTTGTGCGTCGACCAGATCTCCGCGGTGCGAGACGCAGGGTGGAGAGCTATCGTGCCCGCCAAAAAGCATCGCGAGCCGATCTGTTCCCAGACATCAATGTGGGTGTGTCCCGACAAACCCTACGGGACGCGGGGGCTGAAAGCAGTCGCTGGCGGTTGGGCGTGTCCCTGGAAGTGCCCCTGTGGGGGATGGCACGTCAGCGCGGACAGCTTGCCGAGGCGGAGGCTGAACTCGTCGTCAGCGAAGCCGAGCTCGAAGGGCTGCAACGGGATGTTCTGTTGCAGATCGAAGCAGCGTATCGCCGGCTGCTGACCGCTGCCGACCAGCTTCGACTCTACGACGAGCACATCCTGCAGGAGGCGGAGCAGGCCAGGCAGGTTGCCAATGACAGCTACGATCAGGGCAAAGCGACATATCTCGACGTGATCGATGCGCAACGAACGCTGTTGCAGACGCGAACCGAGTATGCTGGGATCCTGTTCACATATCGCGAAACGTGGACGGCACTCGAACGTGCCGCCGGGGGAGGACTGACGAAATGAAAAGGGTGAAACGCTGTCTTGCGGTGATCGCCGGACTTTGCCTGATGTTGGCTGGGCCGATCTTTGCCGAAGAGGGTCATGAAGAGGCGACCATACATCTGAGCCCCGCCGAAATCGACGAATTCGGTATTCAGCTGTCTCCAGTCGGCGCCGGTGTGATTGGACGCCCCATCGAGTTGGCAGGTGAAATTGTCGTCAACCCCGACCGATTCGCACATGTCGTGCCACGGGTGGATGGAATCGTCAGGCAGGTCGTAACCGGTCTCGGTGACCGCGTGGAAGCCGGAGCCGTGATGGCAACCATCGACAGTAGGGAACTCGCAGATCTGAAATCGACCTTTCTGGCGACACTCGAGCGGAGACAGCTGGCAAGACTCTCCTTTGAACGGGAGGAGCGCCTTTGGCGGCAAGCGATCTCCTCGGAGCGGGACTACCTGCAGGCCAAGCAGGCCTACGCCGAAGCCGCGATCGAAGCCAGATCTGCGCGCCACAAACTACAAGCCATCGGTTTCACAGTGGCTCATCTGCAGGCGTTGCCAGAGGAGGAGGACGCGCTTTTCGCCCGCTTCGAAATTCGCGCACCCTTTGCTGGAGTGGTTGTGGCGAAACACATCTCCCTCGGTGAATCCGTCGCCGGAGACACGGAGATCTACTCCGTAACAGATCTGCGTCAGGTATGGTCGGTACTGACCGTTTATCAGAGGGACCTGAAGTGGATTAAGGAGGGCATGGTGGTGACGATCCGTGACCGAGAGAGTGGTGACAACAACGCACAAGGGACGATCTCCTATGTGAGTCCCGTGTTGGACCCGGAAACACGCACGGCGAGCGTCCGTGTCGTGATCGGAAACCAGGATGGAGCGTGGCGGCCTGGAATGTTCATCCGCGGTACCGTGTCGGTTGAGAAGGTGACGGTACCCCTCGTCGTACAGCGAAGCGCCGTGCAGCGTATGGCTGACAGAGAGGTCGTTTTCGTCTATGACGGAACCGAGTTCAAGCTGCGCAAAGTCGTAACGGGTCGAGCTGCGGGGGATGTGATCGAGATCATCTCCGGTGTCAAAGCGGGTGAGATCGTCGCCTCGAAGGGAGCGTTCACGCTCAAGACCCAGATCGAAAAGGGCGAGTTCGCCTCCGGACACAATCACTGAACGAGGAACGATATGATTGAACCACTGATCCAATTCGGTCTGCGTAGCAGGCTGCTCGTCCTCGTGTTTGGTGTCCTGATAGCGGGCGCCGGATTCTACAGCTATCGACAGCTCCCAGTGGACGCCTTTCCTGATGTATCGCCGAATCTCGTTCAGGTTTTTACCGAGACGGAAGGACTCGCTCCGGAGGAAATCGAAAAGTTCGTGACCTATCCGGTAGAGACGGTGATGAATGGTCTACCTGGCGTCACCAACGTTCGCTCAGTGTCCAACTTCGGACTGTCGGTAGTGAACGTGTATTTCGAAGATGACATGGACATCTACTTCGTGCGGCAACTGGTGAATGAACGACTGCAGGAGGCACGTGAGCAGATTCCCGATGGTTTTGGCGATCCAGCCATGGGGCCCATCTCGACTGGGATGGGTTTGATCCTGTTCTACTACCTGGAGGATGAAAGCGGCGACCGAAGTCTGGAGGAACTCCGCTCGATACAGGATTGGCTGGTGAAATTCCACCTGCAGACCGTGCCCGGTGTGACGGAGATCCTCGGCATCGGAGGGTACGAGAAACAGTTTCAAGTCGTGATCGATCCGCGCGCGCTGCTGGAGTATGACGTTACCATCCAGGATGTCATCGAGCGTGTTCGGGCGAACAATCTGAATGTGGGCGCCCAGTTCATCGAAAAGGACGCCGAAGAATACATCGTACGCTCTGTCGGTCTGGTGACTTCGATCCAGGACCTGGAGAGCATCGTCGTCAAGGCGGAGGATGGCCGGCCCGTGTACCTGCGAGATCTGGCGGACATTCGACTCGGTGGTGCAATTCGCCGTGGTGTACAGACACGAGACGGCGTAAAGGAGGTGGTGGCGGGAATGGTGGTCAAACTCTTCGGCAGCAATTCATCGACGGTGATTGCCGATGTGGAAGAGAAAATGTCCCAGATCAACCAGATCCTGCCCGCTGGAGTTCGCCTCGTCCCCTACTACGAGCAGAAGACGCTGGTGGAAGCCTGTGTTGCCACCGTCACATCCGCTCTGCTGCAGGGCATCGTTCTGGTGACGATTGTTCTTGTCGTCTTCATGGGGTCCATTCGCCCGGGAATTGTCGTCGCCCTGTCGATCCCATTTTCGATCCTCTTCGCAACGCTGGGTATGCACTACTTCGGCATCTCGGCAAATCTGATGTCTCTCGGTGGACTGGCAATCGCCATTGGCATGATGGTGGACGGCACGATCGTGATGGTAGAAAATGTCGATCGGGCGTTGCGGCAGCCGGCCAACGGGGCCAGTCGCCTGAAGATTATCGGAACAGCCTGTCAGCAGGTGGGTCGGCCCATTCTGTTCGCTATCAGCATCATCGTCATCGTCTTTCTGCCGCTGTTCACCTTGCAGGGTGTCGAAGGCAAGACCTTCCGTCCCCTCGCATTTACCGTAGCACTGGCCATGTTCGGCTCGCTGATCTTCGCGCTGCTTCTGGCGCCGGTGTTGTCACATTTGCTGTTGCAGAAGTCTCAGCCCGACGATGACGATGCAGATCGGAAGCTGAGTTTCGGAGATCGCATGCTCCTGCGTCTGACGGCGACGTATCGGCCACTGGTTTCCCGGTTCGTCCATCACCAGGGGTCTGCAGTCGCCATCGCCGTCATTCTCGTCGGGATCGGTGCACTCCTGTTTCCGCGGCTCGGTTCTGAATTCACACCAAAACTCCAGGAGGGAACCATCGTCGCCCGATTGACGATGGCGCCATCGATTTCGCTGACGGAGAGTACGAGATTGACGATGCTGGTGGAGCGCCGGATCAAGAGCATCGATGAGGTGACGGGTGTCGTCACACGTATCGGTCGCGGGGAAGTCGGTGCGCATACGGATCCGATCAACAATTCGGAGATGTATGTGCTGCTGAAGCCTCAGGATGAATGGACACATGCGGCGACACAGGAAGAACTCGTGGAGAGCATCCGTGCAGAGCTCGGCGAGATTCCTGGTATTGTCGTCAACTTCACACAACCTATCGAGATGACAGTGGATGAGTTGCTCGAAGGCGTGCGGGCAGAATTGGCGATCAAACTCTTCGGCGAAGACCTCGATGTGATGAAGATGGAAGCGGATCGCATCGCTGCCGTCGTACGGGAGGTCGAAGGGGCGGCGGATGTGCAGGTTGATCAGGTGAGTGGGACACCACAGCTGCTGATCGCCGTGGATCGAGAGGAGATTGCACGTTACGGCATGAATGTGGAGGACGTGCAGAAGGTGATTCGCGCCGCCGTGGGAGGCGAGGTGGCGGGGGAGGTCTTCGAGGGAATTCGGCGGTTCGACATCCTTGTCCGCTACCCGCTGCAGGACCGGGCGACGACGGAACAGGTGGGTCGCATTCTCGTGGAGAGTCCCAATGGGATTCGTGTGCCTCTGGCACAACTGGCAACGCTACGCGAACTCGTCGGACCACGGCAAATCACCCGCGAAAACAACCAGCGCTTCATCACCGTGCAATGCAACGTGACGGGCAGGGACATCGGCTCGTTTGTCGCCGAAGCACAGAGAGCGATCGACGAGGGTGTCGATCTGCCACCTGGGTATCTGGTAACCTGGGGTGGGCAATTCCGGCTCCAACAGGAGGCGAACAGACGCTTTGCCTTTGTCATTCCAGTGACGCTGGTGAT
>DPVW01000249.1:0-180 GCA_003529325.1 Candidatus Latescibacterota bacterium
CTCTACGAGTGGAACTACCAGCGCCAATTGCTGCAGATCCGCATGGAGGAGGAGGAAAAGGGGCGCTCCCTGGAGCAGAAGGAAGCCCACATCTTCTCCGAGTCCTTCCTCCTCAAACGCCCTCTGCTGCAGGCCATCACCCATCATCGACCGCCTGTGCTGCTCATCGACGAACTCGAC
>DPVW01000249.1:489-3537 GCA_003529325.1 Candidatus Latescibacterota bacterium
GACGAGCTCGACCGCGCCGACGAGGAGTTCGAGAGCTTTCTCCTCGAGGTCCTCTCCGACTGGCAGATCAGCATTCCCGAGTTGGGTACCATCAAAGCGACCCACATCCCGTACGTCATCGTTACCGGCAACCGCACCCGTGAACTGTCAGATGCCCTGCGCCGTCGCTGCTTCTATCTCTGGATCGACTACCCCGATTTCGATAAGGAGCTCGCCATTGTCAGCTCCCGCGTCGAGGGCATCGATATGGAACTCGCCGAGCAGATCTGCCATTTCATGGCCGCTGTGCGCCAGCAGCAACTGGAGAAACCCCCTGGTGTAGCCGAAACCCTCGATTGGGCACGGGCCCTTGTCGCCCTACATCGTCATCATCTCGATTTGGCCACCGTCGAGGAAACCCTCGGTCTCGTGTTCAAGGATTACCACGATGTGACCCAGGTGAAACAGTCGCTGGCAGGATTTCTCGCGTCCGTCGGCGTGCGCTCCGCCCTCGAACATCGTGGGGACGTAGTCGCTGACCCCGAGGCGGACGCAGACGACGCCGAAGCCCACACCTCAGCTCGGTGAGCTCCCTCCCCGAAGACCTGGCATTACATGGCTCCTTGAGTGCGAATGTCGTCGGTTTTGCTCGCCACCTGCGAAACCTTGGCATTGGTGTCGGGCCCGCCGAAGCGGCAGAGGCGCTCGACGCTCTCAGCCACGTCGATGTCGGCGAACAAGACCAGTTCCGTCAGGCCCTGAGGATCTGCCTGGCCAAGAGTCTCAGGGACCAACAGATATTCGATGAGGGCTTCGAGGCTTTCTGGCGGGTGTGGGATCGCGCAACGGAGCTGAACCGTCCGATGCCCGATCCAGATGCCAGCAAGGCGAGCAGATCCGAGGCCCTGCCGGTACAGTTGACACTTCGTGAATGGCTGAACACCGGCGACGGCGGCGACGCGGAGGAGGAAGAGGAGACCGCCGGATACAGCCCCATGGAAGTGGTCACTCATCGGGACTTCGCCGGTCTGCAGCCGGACGAACTCGATGCCATGGCACGCGTCGTTGAGGAACTCGCGCGGGCGTTGGCCCGTCGACTCAGCCGGCGTCGCAGAGCGGGAGGACGCGGACGGATCGATATCCGTCGAACCCTCCGCAAGAATCTGCGCCGCGGCGGCGAGTTGATGGATCTTGCCTTCCGTTGCCGTCGGCAACAGAAGCTGAAGCTCGTCGTGTTGTGTGATGTCAGTCGCTCGATGGACCTGTATTCCCGCTTCCTGCTGCAGTTTCTTTATGCCTTCGCCTCGGCCTATCGGCGGCTCGAGGTCTTCGGTTTCAGTACCGGTCTCCGGCGGCTGACGACGACCCTGCGCGAGGGCGAATGGAGTCGCGTCCTGGACGCACTGTCTCGGGACATGCCGGAGTGGTCGGGTGGCACGCGGATCGGCGCCAGCTTTGCTGACTTTGCCGAAAACTGGTCGGCCTCTCTCGTCGACAACCGCACGGCGGTGATCATCCTGAGTGACGGTTGGGACACGGGTGACGCTGAGATACTGTCACGCGCCATGGCTCAAATCCGGCGGCGCGCCTTCGCCGTATTGTGGCTCAACCCCTTGATGGGCAATCCGAATTTCCGTCCCCAGACGGAGGGCATGCGAGCCGCCCTTCCTCATATCGACCTGCTGGCACCCGCTCACAACGCGGCGGCCCTGCGGGACCTGGCGTCCAGCCTGGGAAAACTCCAACGTGGAGGGGCGGTGCGGCGGCCCTATGCGCGTCTTTGTGAGTCCGACCTGCCGGAGTCGTCGGCTGCGCCTGGGACAGTTCCGGACGCCCCGAGTTCAGCCAGAAATCTGCAGACTCTGGCGGCGGAGCACGCCGCCAGGAAGAGGCTTGAGCTTTAGGAATTGCGCAACTTTCGGTAGTCTTGCGCGGTGTCGACATCGGCGAAGATGCCCTCATCGTCGACCTCGACTTCCACCACCGACCCGGCGTAGCGGGTGAGCAGACCACTCGCGCCACGATCACCTGACAGCGACAGCAACTGCTGGCGGAAATCGCTACTGAATAACACGGGATTGCCGCGCCGGCCGTTGGATACGGGCGCAACGATGGCCGTCGGACGGGCGGCGAGGGCGCTGCACATTCTGTTGATCGTGTCTGCAGCGACGTTGGGCATGTCGGCGAGAGCGAAGAGATACCCCGTACTCCCGTCGGGGGCCGCGCGCACTCCCACGGCGATGGAGGTTGACAGCCCGTCGACGTATTCAGGATTGAGGACGATTTCGACCCCCGTCGACGCGATGGCGGCGCCGACCTCGTCGGCGCGGTGCCCAGTGACGGCGACGATGTGGTCGATTCCAGAGCTCTGCAGCTTACGAACGGTGCCAACCACCAGCGACTCCTTCCCGTCTCCCCATGGCAGCAGCAGCTTGCTGTCCCTCGCCGCCCCCATTCGCGAGGATCGGCCCGCCGCCAGCAGAACAGCGGTGATCATCCGGCGTTGCGGCGGATGGCCACCACCTCGGCGAGGATACTCAGGGCGATCTCCTCGGGAGACTCGGCGCCGATGTCGAGGCCCACGGGGCCATGGATGCGGGCCACTTCGTCGTCGGTGAATCCAGCGTCCCGCATGCGCGTCGCTCGCGACTGCTGCGACCGGCGACCTCCAAGAGCGCCGATGTAAGCCGCCGGTGAGCGCAGCAAGTGATGGAGGGCCTCATCGTCGATCTTCGGGTCGTGGGTGAGCAGCACCGCATAGGTCCCCTCGTCGATGGTCCAGCTCTCGAAGAACTTCGCCGGCCACACTCTCTCCAGCTGGTCCGGTGGCTCCGGGAAGCGCTCCCTGCGGGCAAACACCTCACGCGGATCGACAACCACCGTCTCCAGGCCGAGGACCTTCGCCAACCGCACCAGCGGGATGGAAATGTGGCTCGCCCCCACGATAAGCAGTCGGTCCTTACACGGGAACACGTGCACGAATACGGACTCATCGGCGATGGTGACGACCTCGCTCTCCCGCGTCGAGAATGCACTGGTCGCGGCGGCCAGCGCCTCTCCGGCCGCCGC
>DPVW01000249.1:3838-5182 GCA_003529325.1 Candidatus Latescibacterota bacterium
AGCGCCTCTCCGGCCGCCGCGACCCAGTCCCCGGCCACGATGGCGGCGACCTGCGGGTCGATCAACAGGTGCGGCTGCTCCCATGATGCGAGGCGGGTGAGCAGGACCGCGGGCAGATTCGCCTCGAGCCGTGCTCTGAGTGCTTCCCAGACTTCAGCACTGCCGCCACCGGCTTGCCCCAGGTGCTTCTCGACGAATACCGACACCTCGCCGCCGCAGGTCAGTCCCACCGACCACGCCGTCTCGTCGCTGACGCCGTAGTGCAGCTTCCGCGGCACGCCGTCGGCGAGCACCCCTTCTGCCTCGGTGATCACCGCCCCTTCGATACAACCACCACTTACCGAACCTGACACCGCCATGTCGGGACCGATGATCATCGCCGCGCCGACCTGCCTCGGCGATGAACCCCAGGTCTGGATGACCCGCGCCAGCGCAAATTGCTGACCGGCGCTCTCCCAATTCACGATATCTTCACGGATCTCTCTCAACGTCGTCCTCAGCTCGATTGACGGGGTTGGCAGGCAATATATATAGTTCAGCCGAACTGGCCGATGATTCACGAACTGGAATGGGTCCGTACATGCACCTGGAAGGCAGTCACAAATTCTCGGCATCGCCAGAAAGGATCTGGGAGTTGCTCAATGACCCGGATGTTCTGGCACGAGCAACCCCTGGCCTGAAATCGCTGGAACCGCTCGAAGAGAATCTTTACAAGGCAGAGTTTCAAATAAAACTCGGCCCCGTTAACGGCGGCTTCTCCGGTAGCCTCGGAGTACGGGATCAACAGCCCCCGCGGTCGTATCGGCTTGAAATCGACGTGGATGGCCGGATCGGTTCGGCCAAAGCGGAGGGCACTTTCGACATCCGCGGCGAGGAGGGCGGTGCCATCCTCAGCTTCGCAGGGGATGCCCGCCTCCGCGGTGTCCTTGCGCGTATGGGTGGTCGTGTGATAAGCGGGGTTGCCCAGCTATTTACCAAACAATTTTTTGAAGCCCTGGAAAAGGAAGTGTAGTCATTCAACCTTTAGGAGATCAGTGATCATGGCGATTCCGATCAGCCTTACGGTAAATGGGACGAAACACGAGCACGAAGTCGAGCCCCGACTGCTCCTCGTCCACTTCCTGCGGGATGTCCTGCGCCTTACGGGCACCCACGTGGGCTGTGACACGAGCAGCTGCGGCTCATGCACAGTGGTCGTCAATGGCAACGCGGTGAAATCGTGCACCATGCTCGCAGTACAGGCTGATGGCGCTGAGATCACCACCGTCGAAGGCCTGGCCACAGACAGGGAGCTGGACCCGATCCAGGCCGGCTTCAAGGAGAAGCACGGTCTGCAGTGCGGTT
>DPVW01000249.1:5508-5985 GCA_003529325.1 Candidatus Latescibacterota bacterium
TGCACACCGGGCATGATCATGACCGCCTGGCAGATCCTGGAGCGCAATCCGAATCCCACAGATGACGAGATCCGCCACGGATTGGAAGGCAACTACTGCCGCTGTACCGGCTATGACAATATCGTCAAGTCCATCCGTCACGCCGCAGACAACAGGTGAGGAGGGCGATATCATGGCAAATCTGATCGGACAATCCATCAAGCGCGTCGAGGACAAGCGTTTCCTCACCGGCAAGGGCAAGTACGTCGACGACATGGTCCTGCCGAATATGACCTGGGCCGTCATGGTGCGCGCCGACGTGGCCCACGCGAACATCAATTCCATCAACACGGAAGAGGTGTCGCAGGCTCCGGGTGTCGTCGCCGTTTTTACCGGCGCCGACATGCAGGCCGATGGCATCAACGGTGTGCCTTGCGGCTGGCAGGTGGATTTCAAGAATGGCGACACGATGAAGGAACCGTCGCATCCGTCGCTGGC
>DPVW01000166.1:0-6586 GCA_003529325.1 Candidatus Latescibacterota bacterium
TGTCTGCGCGGACTGGCAGCGCAGGACTACCCAACCGATCGCTACGAAATCGTCCTCGTCGATGATGGGTCCACCGATGGTACCGGTACGACGGCGACGGATGTGGCCACCGAGTTGAGCCGCGACGGCGCTCGTGTCACGGTTCTGAACGGACCTTCGGCGTATGGCGCCCAGGGCTCAAAGAAGGCGGCCCTGGCGCTGGGGATCTCACGCTGTGGTGGTGAGATTGTGCTCACCACCGACGCCGACTGTACCGTACCGAATGGTTGGGTGCGGTCGATGGTCACACAGTTCTCGGCACAGACCGGGGCGGTTATCGGCTTTTCGCAGATCGGTGTGCCGGGGACAGCCGCACCGTGGTTGGCCAGATGGGAAGGGCTCGATTTTCTGCAGTTGATGACGGCTGCCGCCGGGAGTTGCGCTCAGGGGCACCCGATGGCGGCGTCCGGGCAGAGTCTCGGATTTCGGCGCCAGGCATTCGACGAGGTCGGTGGGTATGCTGGCGTGCGGCATCGCGTCTCAGGAGATGACGTGTTGTTGTTGCAGTTGATTCGGCGCACCGGTCGGTGGCAGATCAGGTTCTGTGGTGAGCGCCAGGGGCGTGTTGTTCATCCGCCTTCCCCGGGACTGCGCAGCCTGCTGAGCCGACGCGCGCGCTGGGCTTCGAATGCGCCACTCCAGTTGCGCTTGGACCCGCTCTTTTTCAGCTATATGGTAGCCACTTTCGGCACGTCACTGGGGTTGCTTGTCGGCCTCGTTCTGGGCGTCATGGGAGTTCTCCCCGTCGGCATCGTCGGCGCTCTCTGGGGGGCTAAGATCATTGGCGAGGGTGCCCTCGCTGTCACCGGGGCGCGTCGTTTTGAGCGCCTCGATCTGCTGCGAGTCTTGCCATCATGGTTCCTGCTGCAACCACTGTATACCGTTGCCGTCGGTCTTGTGGGTCCCCTCGGTTTTTTCCGTTGGAAAGGGCGGCGTGTCAGTCTCGGGCGGCGCTGATGAGCAGCGGGACCTCATCCAATACTTTCACAAATTCAGGAGTCTGTGCAATGACCGAGGTGGGCGAGAAGGCACCCGATTTTATCCTGCATGACCAGGACGGCAACGATATCTCTCTACAGAGTCTGAGAGGCAAGAAGGTCATCCTCTACTTCTATCCCAAGGATGACACCCCGGGTTGCACGAAACAGGCCTGTGGTTTTCGCGATCACCAGGCGGAGTTTGCCAGCGCCAACACGGTCATCGTCGGTATCAGCCCCGACGACGAGGCGAAGCATCAGAAATTTATCGCCAAGTTCGACCTGCCATTTGTCTTGCTTGCCGACACCGAACATGCTGTCTGTGAAGCGTATGGCGTATGGAAAGAGAAGAATATGTATGGCAAAAAATATATGGGCGTCGAGCGCTCAACCTTTGTCATCGACACAGAGGGCAGACTGGTTCGCGTCGAACGCAAGGTGAGTGTGGATGGTCACGTGGAGGCGATGCTCACCGAAGTTCAGAGCTGACCGGCGAGCATGTCGAGGAGCAGACCGTAGCGGATGCCGCGGGTAGACACGGTGATCGCAGGCAGTTGCCGACTTTCGACGAAGGTGCGCAGAATGAGGGCGCCTGCACCGATGATGTCCGCCCGCTGCTCGTTGACCTGAGGCAGATCACGGATCTCCTGATGTGGCATGGCCAGCAATCGGCGACTGAGATCGGCGACTGCGTCGCGGGACAAGAGATGGCCATCGATCCGGGGACTGTCAAAACGCTGGGCGCCGGCATCCAGCGCGCCGAGGGTGGTTACCGTACCGGCGACACCGATGAGGTGGACATCCGGAGGCAGGGCGAACAACTGCTGCAGGGTGTCGTCGATCATGGTCCTCGCCTGCTGCAGTTCTGCGGTAGTCGGTGGCAGCTGCGCGAAGCAGCGTTCCGTAACGCGCACGGCGCCGACATCGACGGACTGCGATCGTTCCACAGCACCCTCGCTCCCAAGAGCCAACTCCGTTGAACCACCACCAATGTCGATGACGGCGTATCGTGGGCTGGGCAGGTGTTGTCCGAAGGCGGCGCCGGCGAAGGTGTAGCGTGCCTCCTGATCACCCGACAACTCCACGAGTCGGACTCCGACCTGTCCGGCGGCGGCGATGAATGCCTCCTTGTTGGCGGCGTCACGGAGCGCGGAGGTGCCGAAAGCGCGGATGCGCGTCGCCCCGAGGCCCTTGGCGCGACGGCGATAGTCGGCAAGCAGTCCACAGACCCGATCGATCGTCTCCGGCAGGATCTGGCGCGTCGCATCGACCCCCTTGCCGAGGCGGGCGATTTCGTGGGCATCGTCGAGGATGTGGACCGAATCCCCGTCCAGGTATCCCGTGACCATAAGGATCGTGTTGGTCCCCAGATCGATGGCGGACTGGATCTGCGGCAGCGAACCACGTGCTTGGGTCATGCAGCCGCCAAACGCTCCTGGTTCTTGATCAGAGCCGTCAGCTCCGATGGTGTCTCGCAGTGCAGGATGGCGCTACGGGTCTCATCTGTATACATGAGCGCGGCGATCTGTCCCAGCACCGGGATATAGGTTCGGTAGTTCTGTTGCGGTGTCAGCAGCAGAAAGATGTAACGCACGGCATCGCCGTGAATGCCGTTGAAGTCGACCCCATCCGGGCAGATACCGAGTGCGCCGATAATGCCTGGCAGGTCGGGGAGGGGGGCATGTGGAATGGCCGTCTCCCGGCCGATAGAGGTCGATGACTTCTGTTCACGCTCGCGGGCGGCAGCAAGTACCGTCTCCCGTTGTGAGGAGGGGACCTGCTTTTCCTCCACCAACACATCCACCATCTGGTTGATCGCCTCCCACTTATCCCGCGGGTGCAGGTCGAGGCGGATCGTGTGCTCCCAGAAGATATTGCTCAGACGATAACTTCCCGGGTTGCGGGAGCGCACCATCAACACCGAGCAGGGAGCCTTGTAGGCGATTTCATCCGGGATGGAGCCGGCGAGAAACTCCTCCTGACGCCAGTCGTTGGAGGCGCCGAGCACGAGCAGGTCGTCCTCCCGTGCCAGATCGATGATGGGCGCCACGACCTCACGCGACGGGATGACCTCGCTGTCAGCGTCGATGTCGAGTAGCCGCAGTTGCAGTCGGAGTTCGTCGGTGATCTGCTGGAGGTATCGTTGGAGAATGGGGTCATCCGGCCGGCAGGACGGGTCCCGGGCGATACGGATGGCACGCATGTCGGCCTGCCACGCCTGCGCCAGATGGTGTGAGACTTCGAGGCCCATCAGCGAGTGGGTGCCCCCCCCTGTTGGTACCAGCAATCTGTTGATACCACCGAAGCCCTTGTCCTTGAAGATGAGCGTGTCGACGTCGAGAGCTTTCGTCAGTGCGCGGTTGGTTGAAGACAGGACCGTTGTGCGGTCGACATCACCATACCAGCCCATCATCAATACATCACAACTCCAGCGTTTGAGAGCGTCCTGGACGGCGCCTGCAACCGTTTCGCCATGAACGATGTGCGGAATCGCGCCGACGCCCATGTCAACGGCAAGGGCTGCCGCCCGCTCGAGAGCGCCCTCAACCCCTGCTCTTGGCGGGTCGCTATGGGTAACAACATGGGTCAGATGAAGCTCGCTCCACGGTTCCCTTGCCAGGGTTGCCGCGAGTCGCACGAGTGAATCCTCCATCGCCGGATCTTCCAGCGCGACAAGGATCCGAACAGCTGATTTTGGCATGGCAATCGGTAGTGTGGCGTCGCAACGCGGGAACGCTGGGCACACATTTTCGTCGTTAAGATCGGGGGCATCGACGTGGAATGGGGTCCACTTCGTGACCGCTGGCTAACATACACAGGGCCCTCACGAACCGCCACCGAAAATCGCTTCAGAGGGTGGCGCTAACTCAAAGGTGGAGCATTGCTTGCGCCTATTTTTCACTGCTTGCGAGGGGGATTGCCAATGCGTAACTTGGACGCCCGAAAGTGGCTGCAAATGGAGCGGAACTTCGATGGGAGCGAGCCTGGACGATGGCCGTCGTGACCGTAGCTCGGCAGTTGGGAAGTGGAGGCGACAGGATTGCAGAACGGGTGTCGGAGGCACTCGGATATGAGTTTGTAGACCGACGCCTGGTCGAAGAGATCGCAAACATTACCGACACCTCCCCTGGAGAGGTGGAGAAGTACGACGAAAAAGGGGAGGGGCGTGTGCGCCACTTCCTCAAGCGACTTCTCGTTCCCGAGATGTCGCCGGGTGGCTTCCCACTGTCATCGGCTGCCTATTTTCCCGAATTCGGTCTCGAGTTTCCCTACGTCATGGAACGCGCCGGGGTGGAAACTCCGGCGACCTACCTGGATCGCGGTACCTACCAGTTACTGATCACGACCCTGTTACAGGACTATGGTGACACGGGCAATGCGGTCGTTGTCGGTCGTGCGAGCCAGGTGATTCTCGGACAGAGCCCTGCCGCCCTTCATGTGAAAATCATCGCTCCCTTTGACCTCCGCTGCGAGAGCGTCAAGAAAGCACAAGAGGTTAGTGACGAGCAGGCGCGGGAACTGGTGGAACAGCACGACCGCTGGCGTCAGCTCTACCTGCGCAACTACCACGACGCCGACTGGGACGATCTGCTGCTCTATCACCTGACGATCAACACCGGTCGCGTCGAGCCAGAAGAAGCGGTAGATCTCATGGTACGGTACGTAACTCAGAAGGGTTCGTAATGGGCAAACTCAAGGTGGGAATGATCGGTGGTGGTGGCGACGGCAATTTTTTTGGCCACGTGCACGAGCGTGCCATCGCACTCGACAACTCCCGGGAGTTGGTTGCCGGCGCACTGCGTACCGATCCGGAGGCGGCGATGGCGGCGGCCGGTGCATACGACGTGACCGGATATCCCAGCTATCAGGCCCTGCTGCAAGCGGTGCAGAGTGGCGAGCAGGCGCTGGATTATGTCACCATCGTGACGCCAAATCATGCCCACTACGCTCCGGCGAAGGCGTTTCTCGAGGCTGGCATCCCGGTGCTGTGCGAAAAACCGATGACGATGACCGTCGCCGAAGCCGAGGATCTGAAGCAGATCGTCGATACGGGCAAGGTGCCCTTCGTCCTGGCCCACACATATACCGGCCATCCGATGATGATGTTCGCCAAAGAACTCGTTCGGCAGGGGCGTATTGGCGCGGTCCGCAAGGTAGAGGCCTGGTATAATCAAGGGTGGCTGGCGACACCCTTGGAAGAGGAAGGGCTACAACAGGCCGAGTGGCGCACCGACCCGAGTCGCGCGGGGATCTCCAACTGCGGCGGCGATATCGGTACTCATGCTTTCGTTGCCGCCACGTGGGTCAGCGGTCACGCGGTGACAAAGGTGTCGGCGCGACTCAACTCCTTTGTTGAGGGCCGTCAACTCGATGACGACTTCAATGTCATCGGCGAACTGGACAATGGTGGGACGGCGATCATCACGGCAACTCAGATCGCCATTGGCTACAAAAATGACAATGGCTTCCGCTTGTATGGGACCAAAGGGTCGTTGGAATGGCACCAGGAGCGCGCCGAGTCTCTACTTGTGCGCACGGGGGAGGTGGACGAAACCTACTGGATCGGCGCCAACTTCAGCTTTTTCCCGGAGACCATCGCCTCCTACCAGCGTGTTCCTGCCGGTCACCACGAAGACTTCTTCGAGGCACTGGCCAACCTGCATGGCAGCATGGAGCGTCTGATTCGCCAGGGTCGTGGTGAGGATGCGCCCGACGCCTTCGATCACCCCGGCGTAGACGAAGGCGTCGCTGGCATGCGCTTCGTCAAGGCGGCGGTGGACAGTTCAAATAGAGGCGGCGCCTGGACCGATCTATAACGGAGTTTCGGGCGCCTCCTCGACGCCACCGTCCACGGTGGCATCAACTCGGGCGGCGTCCTCGTCATCCGGGATCAGCCCCTCGCGCAGATAGAGGGTAAATTCGCGCGTCGAGATCGACGCCGTGTCGAGAGTTTGCAGTTGTTTCAGCGCCGCTGTCCGTAGGATCTGCCGTGAAGCTGGATCAGTAAAGGCGTTCTCGAGATGCTGGTCGAGATCGCCCAGGGCGGTGCGGTTGATCTCTGTGTGCAGGGCACCTTCGGTGAAATGCTCGCGGAAGGCTGCGATCGTTTCGCTGTCGGCGGTGAGTTGCTGACGTCCCAGTACCATTGCCAACCAGACCCGGCGCAACAACAACGGTAGGCCACCGGCAAAGTCGGGTTCTGTGGACAGCAGTTGACGTGTGGTCGCGCGTGGCAGGGAGGCGGCGAAGGTCAGTGCCTGTTCCATCTCGCAAAAATCCCTGAGTTCTGCATGCGGTTCAATGGGGGTTTCACTGTCATCTGCGGCCGGCACGATCCAGGTTTCGGCTACGAGTCTCGACCAACGCCGGAGTGCGGCTTCTGCCTCCGCCAGCAGCAATTGTCTGACACGGGCGCTGGTCTCAATGAGAACGCCCAATTCACTCGACACTCACCAACCTGGACTCGCTCGTCGTCAATCCGCACGGCGGGAGTCAATTCTGCATCGGTCAAGGGTGGAACCTCCCTGGGCTGTCTGCATCCATACTTCTCGAGTGTCGGAAAGGGTACT
>DPVW01000166.1:6912-7374 GCA_003529325.1 Candidatus Latescibacterota bacterium
GGAACCGTCTGATGTTGTCAACCTAAATCATTGGGAGACAACCAGGTAGGAAAAAACAACAGAGATTTACTCGGAGATGCAGGGAGGCTATATTCTTGTACATAGAAACGGGGGCAACCGCATGATCGGTGGCCCCCGTTTTCGCTTTATGGCCCCGGACGCGACGTGATCCAGATCAAGATCCTAACCCTTGCCAACCCCGATCTTAGTCTCTGCACGTCGATCCTAAATCCGTCTACCCTTTTGGCAGGAGCCTGACCATGACCCGAGCAGATCGTCAGACCTACATCAAGTCTGCGGGCACGTTGCTGCAGAGAGTCCGTCGCGAGTCTCTGGTAGATCTCTGGATGGGGGTGGTGAGATTTCCCGCCTCTGCGGTGACCGAGATGGGCCGTGCACTGTCTCAGGCAATCTTCAGCCTCGCCGCGGGGGACGCGGTCAACGAGCGGCGAACCACTTCCA
>DPVW01000274.1 GCA_003529325.1 Candidatus Latescibacterota bacterium
CTTGCCCGTGGAGCCGGAGGTATAAAGGATGAACAAGGGATCCTCGGCGTCCATCTGCTCGCAGGGGCAGTCGGCGTCGGCGTCGGCCATGACCTCGTGCCACCACAGGTCACGTCCCGGCTGCATGTCCACGGCAAAGACGCCCTCCGCCTTTTCCCGTTCGACGACGATACAGGTCGCCACGGGTTTGCCCATCTCCTTTTCGGCCGTCGCCATGGCCTCGTCGGCGTTCGGCTTGAGCAGCACCGGCTTGTCACCACGATGGTTGCCATTGCAGGTGATCAGCGTCGTGCAGGTGGCGTCGGAGATGCGGTCCGCCAGAGCGTCGGCGGAGAAACCACCGAAGACGATGGAGTGGATGGCGCCGATGCGGGCGCAGGCGAGCATGGCGACGGCGAGCTCGGGGATCATGGGCATATAGATCGATACACGATCCCCCTTGCTGACACCCCGCGACTTGAGGACGTTGGCGAACTTGCAGACTTGCTCGTGCAGTTCGCGGTAGGTCAGGGTGCTGTCCTCATCTGGTCTGTTGCCCTCCCAGATGATGGCCCGTTGGTCGCCACGGCTGTCCAGATGCCGGTCGAGGCAGTTGTAGACGATGTTGGTGCGGCCGCCCTCAAACCACTTGATGGAGATGGGCCCCTTGGTCATGTCATAGTTGTAGTCGCGAACCGTATGCCACTTCTCGAACCAGTGGAAGCCTTCGGCTTTGTCAGCCCAATACGCTTCGGGATCGGCGACGGAGCGCTCGTATGCCGTCAGGTAGGCCTCGTGGCTGCCGACGTGGGCGTCGCCGCTAAAGGCTGAGGGGGGAGAGTAGAGTTCGTCGGCACTCATCGGGAGATCACTCCTTTGCGTTGACGTCCGGACAGATAGCTAGATCGTCGGGTAATATCCGCTGCTGACGTAACCACATCAAACCCACAAGTGTCTTGGCGTCGATGATGTGGTGTTCGTCCAAGGCGCGCCAGACCTCTTGCTCGGACATCTCGACGATCTCGATGTCCTCCCCTTCCTGGTCGAGGCCACCTCCGGCAGCGACCTGACTGGTGTCGTCTACGGCGGCGTAGAAGAGGTAGATGCGTTCCGACGAACCGCCGGGGGTCAGATAGAATGCCCCCAGGGACTGCAACTCGTCGATGTCGTAACCCGCCTCCTCGCGGGCCTCGGCACGGGCGACCTCTTCGGGGCTGCGCCCCGCCTCGATGACCCCGGCGACCAGTTCCAGCGTCCAACCGGGACCCTTCTCCCACGTGGGGTAGCGGAACTGTCGCACGAGGGTGACGACCCGTCGCTCCGGATCGTGCAGCAGCACGGCGGCACCATCACCACGGTCGAGGTTGAGTCGTGAGATCGGTTGGCTCATGGAGCCGTCGAAACGTTCGTGCCGCAGATCGACCTCTTCCAGGCGGAAGAAACCGTCATAGAGTTGCCGTCGTGCTTCGACGTCGACGCGCATGCTCACGCTACGTCACCAAGGATCTGCACCGTCACCCTGCCACCCTTGGCAACGGCCTGTTCCGGGTCGAGCACGACAAAACCGTTGGCGCCGAGCATGGAGGTCATCATGTGCGACCCCTGGGCGCGGTGCGCGGTACTGGCAGTCAACTGGCCGTCGCTGCTGAGGCGTAGCCGGGCGCGCAGAAAGTTGCGGCGTTCGCCGTCGTTGACCAGGTCATGTTCGATACGCGCCGTGCTCTGTGGCAGCGACCAATCTCGTTCCAGGTAGCCGGTGGCTTTGCGGATGGCGGGGCGTACAAACTGCAGAAAGGAGACCAGACTCGACACCGGATTGCCGGGCAAGCCGAAGTATGGGATGTCCTGCAACAGGCAGAAGAACAGCGGTTTACCCGGTTTCATGGCGACCCGCCAGAGAATCTGTTCGGCGCCGAGGTCGTTGAGGACCTTCTTTACGTAGTCGTAATCGCCGACGCTGACACCTCCCGACGAGACGATAAAGTCGCAGCCCATGGCGGCCTCGACGGAGGCGCGGATCGCAGCTTCGTTGTCGGCGGCGATCGGCAGCAGCACCGGTTCGGCGCCACAGGCGCTGGCGACGGCGCCAAGAGCGGGTGTATTGCTGTTGACGATCTGCCCCGGACCGCGTGTGTCGCCGACTTCCACCAGTTCGTCCCCCGAAGAAAGAACCGCCACCGTGGGTCGTCGACCGACGAGGACGTGGGGCTGATTCACGGCGGCGAGCACACCGATCTCCCCCGGGCCCAATTCGGTGCCGGCGGCGATCAGGGCTTCACCCGCTTTCATGTCCTCACCCCGGCAGCGCACGTTTTCGCCTGCTTCCTCCTCCGGTTCGAGGATATCGACGCCGTCATCCTGTGCGCGCGTGTCTTCCACCCGGATGACGGTGTCCGCACCATCGGGGACGAGGGCACCCGTCATGATGCGACTCGCCTGTCCGGCGCCGACACTCAGCTGTGGGACTTTGCCGGCAGGGATATCCTCGATCACCTGCAGGGTCACCGGTGCGGTCGGTGTGGCGGCTGCAACGTCAGCAAAACGCACGGCGAAACCGTCCATGGCGGAGTTGTCGTGGGGTGGGTTGTCGTATGGCGCACTCAGGTCGGCGGCGAGCAAGCGCCCGCCGGCATCCGTCAACGGGACGCGCTCCGTGCCCAGAGAGTGGATGCGTTCGAGCACCGCGGCGCGGGCCTGTTCGACGGTAAGCATTTCATCGGTCATCAGCTGGTCAGGCCTTCAGAAATGAGAAACGCCGGAGCCTGCAGGCCCCGGCGTCGATGTCGGAATTACTGAGTCCGTGGGATACCGGTCTACGCCGGCGCCTGGTAATAGGGATTCTTGCCGTTGGCATGGTCGGTGACGTCGTAGATCTCTTCGATCTCGGGGCAGGACTCCTTGATCATTACCTCAATGCCCTGCTTGAGGGTGACGTCGGCCATACCACAGCCCTGGCATCCGCCCTCGAGTTGCAAAAAGACCGTCTTCTCTTTCACGTCGATGAGAGAAACCCGTCCCCCGTGGCCGGCGACGGAAGGATTGATGCGTTCCTCCAGTACTGCCTGTACGCGGCTGACGAGGTCGCCATCGACGCCTTCGGGCAGACTGCGGGGACGTTCGATCTTGAAGCCGGAACCCGTCAACCCTTCGACATGATCGACGACGGCTTCGTTGACGTAGGCCTGACTCTCGGGATCGACGTAGACGTCGAAACCCTCAAAGGGAATGACCTGATCGACGTCATCCTCCTGGCCGCCACTGATAAAGGCCATGCGATAATCGACCTTCAGCGGCGACACGGATTTGGCGCCGACGCGCAATCCCTGCACCGGGTTCGGGCTCTTGCCTATGAGTTCGACGATCTTTTCTCGGGCGCCATCAGTAATGGTCAGCATGTGCAAAAATCCTTGCGTTTGTATGAGCTTCTGCTTGAATGTAGAACCGACACCCGGAAGGTCAAGAAAGGCTGATCATGACAACGATGACCCTGGAGCAGATCCTTGAGCAATCCCACTCGCCGGATCCCACCGTTCGTCGACGTACCCTCCACGATCTGTGCCCCTGCGAATTGAAGGCCGATCATCCGGCGGCGTGGTCCCGCATTCTTGAACTCTGTCGTGATGAGGCCCTGGATGTACGCAAGGCGGCACTCCACACGTTGACGGACGGCTCCCCACGGGAGCGAGCAGGGGACATCGTCCGGGCCATGGAGAGTATGTATAATGAGGTTTCGTGCCACGGGACGCATCAACGATCACTGAGTTGGCCGACGGCGGGGCCTCTCATCGATCTGCGGCAACGGGGTCAGTTCTTCCAGCGTCACAGCGTAATCCTTCACTTGCTGCAGGTCCCGATCCAACACCATGCGCCACGAAGCCTGACGCTGTAGCTCAAAACCGAAAGATGTTTCGGTGTCGAATTTGTGATTGCGCCCCGCCGTCTCCTCTTGGGCTAGGGCGAGAGTTCTCTCGATGTGCCGCTGAGCACGATCGACGACGGCCTGCACCGTCGGGCCACGCACGTCCATCACTTTGAGCAGTCCAGGGACATCGCGATTGAGACGCCGGGCGGCGATCTCAAAAATGTCGAAGTGCATCTGTTCATGCTGCAGCACGTAGGCAGGGGAAACCCCCAAGTCTCGATTCCACCAGGAACAGGAGCGCGACATGAGCGCGTGGTAGGACAGACCCTCGACACGGGCGCGATAGATTGTCTGTGCTGTCGAATCGACGATGGGAATAGGAAAGATTCGTGCAGCGGGATTGATGATGACATAAGCACAGGTGACCGCCACCGGACGAATCATGCCTGTGCCAAAGGCCCCAGGAGGCCGTTTGCCATGGAAGTCGCTGATCTGCAACCGGCGCCAGGTGATGACGTCCGTCGAATCGAGGCCCGTATCGACCCGTGTCTGATCGGGTTGGGCAGAGGCGCCCAGGGAGAGCGCCAGCAGCAACAGGGGGATGTGCGAGGTTTGTTTCACACCGGTAGTTTACGATACCATAAACCTCATGCCACCTGACCCCACACCGGAGGACCTCATTGTTCCAATTGGGAAATGATGAACTGAGTCTGACCCTGCTCGACCCGGTCGAGGATGAAGATCGGCTCGGCACCCGTTACGTCTCGGGTTGTTACGTCTACTAGATCGAGGATGCCAGGCTGGGTCCACTGTTCTCCGGTCCAGCCTATCCGCACGATCCGCCTCCCGTATTCGATGGCCAGGGAATTCCCGAGGCCTTTCGTCATACCGTGGATCCGGTGGATGGCCGGCGTCTGGTACTGGGCAATTCGATCATCGCCGACGACGGCAGCGGCGGCCGCGAGAAAGAGGTGGTCGAACGCTGTCGCTGGCGCACCGATCAGGAGGAGGTGCGACTGCCAATGTCGACGACACAACGCTTCGGAGAAGTGGGTCTGAATCTGCATCGCGAACTGACCCTGGCTGGCCGCGAGGTCACCTCCTCCACCCTGGTGCAGAATATCGGCTCCGTGGCCTTGCCCCTGATGTGGTTTGCTCATCCCTTTTTTCCGTGGCCTGAGGACGGTGTCTGCTGTCATTTTGCCTGTGATGTCAGTCTGCTAGACAACCCCGGTTTCGCGTCAACGACGATGGCTACATCGAACGGATTCCGGAGCACGATTGGAGCCGGGGCCAATTCATCCAGATCGATGGCATCAAGGGACAGAAGATCGATGCCACCATGCGCCATCAGACTCGTGGGCAGATGCAGATACAGGGCGATTTCTCCATGTCGGAGATGCCGATCTGGGGCAATGCCTGTACGGTCTCTTTTGAGCCCTATCTCGAACAGCAGGTAGCACCTAACGACGAATTCTCATGGACCCTGACGTATCACGTATAACTGAGGACGACCACTTTTGAAGTCAGCTCGCCTGGTAGAACCGCGTCGTTGGGAACTGTTGGACCTGCCGATTCCGGAACCGACACCGGGGAACATGCTCGTGCACCTGCAGCGGACGGCCATCTGTGGCACCGACAAGCCGGCATGGATCGGACTCGGCGGGCAGTATCCGCTGGAGCCAGGGTGTTCCGGCCACGAAGGCCTGGGTACCGTCGTCGAATGTCCATCCGGACGATACGCCGAAGGCGAGCGCGTGCTGCTTTATGGCTTCGACCGGGGGTTGTTTCAAGAGTTCACCCTCGCCAACGACAACGGCGGCTGCATTCGGCTGCCTGACGAGGGCGATCCCGACGTGTTGCTCATGAGCCAGCTTTTTGGCACCGTGCTGCACGCATTCTACAAATTGGGCAACATCATCGGCCAGGATGTCGTCGTCATCGGCCAGGGTTCGGTGGGGCAGATGTTCAATGCGGCGTTAAGAAACCTGGGAGCGCGCCACATCATCGGCGTCGATCCGCTCGCGCACCGGCGGGCGTTGGCGCCGAAGATGGGCGCCACACACGCGCTGGAGCCCGGCCCCGACCTGCAGCAGCAGGTGCTGGCCATCACGGGCGACCAGTTGCCACATATGGTCGTCGAGGCGGTGGGGCTGGAGGCGACCTTTCACACGGCGGCCGGGTTGGTGCGTCGTGGCGGCACGATTCTGTATTTCGGTGTGCCCAACAAGGAGGAGGGACGGGGCGTGATGTCGCTGAACTTCCTGCAGATGTTCAGCAATGAGGCCCGTATTGTGACGACTGTAGGACCGAATCCGCACGCCGATTATGCCGCCGCCCTGCAATGGGTGACGGAAGGCCGAATTGACGTGCGCCCCATGATCAGTCACGTCCTGCCCCACGAGCAGATTCAGCAGGCCTTTGAGATGGTTTTCGAAGAGCCCGCGGCGCACGAATCGCTGAAGGTAGTACTCAGTTTCTAGTCATCCGCCATCTCCCGCAGCTGACGTTTGCCCTCGCGTCGATCCGACCGTTTGGCGCGTCGTTTGGTGTCGGCGTCGGGGTTCATCTGACCCCGTTTTTTCTCTCGTTGGGCGGCGATGGCGAGCTCTCTCGCCAGAGAGCGATAACTGCGCACCCGGCCCGGATCCAGTTCTCCCTCACTGAGAGCCTGTTGGATCTTGCATCCCGCATCGGCGATGTGACGGCAGTTCTGAAAGCGGCAGCCCCGCGCCAACTCGGCGATGTCCTCGAATGTGTCGAGGGCATCCTTGCTCTGATCGGCTTCTTCGTCCTGGCCACCCCCAGCCCACAGGGCAAATTCACGCATGCCCGGTGTGTCGATCAGCAGTGCGCCTGCAGATGTGGCAACCAGTTCCCGGTGTGTCGTCGTGTGGCGCCCACGCGAATCGCCGGAGCACTCTGCGGCAGGTACGCGAAAAGGGCCACCCCATGCGGGACAGCCCTACGTACTTGCAGTACTTGCGCAGTACAGAAGGTCTAGTCCAAGGGTGCCATGGTCAGTTGGGGGGAAGCAGCAGATACCGACATAACCATCATCCTCCTGTACGGGTTCTCATCAAAGGGCGGCCCAC
>DPVW01000103.1 GCA_003529325.1 Candidatus Latescibacterota bacterium
GTGCCCTGACGTTGGCTCGTCAGCTGACCTGGTTTGCCGCCGACGAACCGCATACGACACGCCCCAGCGGCCACGAGACCTGGATCGGTGCGCATACCCGCGTGTTCTTCTCTACCCGCTGGGACGACGAACAGGGCAATCTGTGGACAGCCTCGCTGGATTCACCGGCGCCAGAGCCACTGGGACCATCGGTTCGTGGGGGACACGTCAGTGTTTCGCGTTGTGGGCGCTACTTTCTCGTCGACGACAACCGCGACGGCATCCCGCTGACAGTGGGCTCGCTGAGCAGTGGCCGCCACGCGCATCTGGTCTTTACCGCCACAGTACACGATGGCCAGCAGTCGTCCCACGCCCATCCCTATCTTACCGCCGACAACCGCTGGGCGGTATACACCTCCAACAGGGACGGACACTCTCAGGTCTACGGGGCACGCTTACCCGAAGGCCTGCTCGCATCCCTCGATTGAAGCCGAGAGGAACCCATGACTTTGAAAATCGCTCTGGCGCAGGTCCGTCAGACGGCTGACCTGAACGACAATCGTGCCGCCATCCTGCAGTCCGTCGCTGATGCCGTTGCACAAGGTGTGCAGATCCTGTGTTTCCCGGAGACGCAGACCGTAGGCTATCGCGTCGACATCAGTTCACCAGAGGCGTTGGTGCCAGCAGCCTGGCTGGATGAACTGCACGCGGAGGTGGCGCACTGTTGTGGGGCGGCAGGCATGGCCTGCATTCTCGGCACGGAAACGCCCACGGAAGGCAAACCCTACAACACGGCTCTTGTCATCGGCGAAGAGGGTGAGATTCTCGGTGCCCACCACAAGACGATGTTGACGCCTCTCGATGCGGTGGCCTACGCCAAAGGCTCCGAGCAACACACCTTCGAACTCTTTGGCGTCACCGTGGGCGTCGTGATCTGCTTCGAAGGCCTGCGCTTTGCGCAGACCACAGCGGCGTGTGTGCGACGCGGTGCGCAGATCCTGTTTCACCCGCAGAATAACACGACGCGCCCGAATGACTGGAAGGTCCCCATCCATCATGCGATGATCGTGACACGGGCGGCGGAGAATAGCGTGTGGTTCGCCTCCTGCAACGCCTGTCTGCCACCGCATCAGAACAGTCGCAGCCTCATCGTGTCACCAGACGGTCGCATCCACGGCCAGACAGAACTCTGCCGAGAGGAGTTGCTCGTACGCGACATCGACGTCGAACAGGCGACGCGGGCCATGTTCCGTCTGTCGGAGTCGGAGGGTGCAGAGGCCCTCGCCGATACGGCGAGTCTGCTCTTCGCTGAGACAGTCGCCCCCCAGGAGTATGCAGCCGGCGTGCGACCGACCTGATCGAGATTATTCGCTCAGTTCTACGCTCTCCTGGTTGACGATATTCTTTCTCTCCATCGGTCTCGCCGCCGAAATCAGTTCTACGGTCTCCGGAGACAATCGCTCGATGACCTCCGGCGGAATCCCACCGGCACCGCCCTGAGTCTGCAGGTGATAGCGTAACACGAGGATCCGGCGCATCCGGTCCGTCGGTTTCCAGGCCAGCGCCGCGTGGGTGAGAGATTCGGTGATGATGACCATATCCCCCGCCTTCGGGGTGATGTTGGCGATGCCCGGTGGTACTTCGTCAACATTCATGTCCCCGTGATTGTACATCTCTGGCGGCCGCTGAAACTGGGCCTTGTGAGAGCCGACCAGAGCCAACAGTCCACCATCCCCAGGAAAGACATCGTCGAGATACGGAAAGACGGCAAAGTTATCACAAAAGAGTTTGCCGTCATGGGCCTCCACGCGACTGCTCTCGTAGCCGTAATCCTCGCGGGCGCAGTGTAGATGCAGGGCCTCATTAGCGACGCCAGGCAGATTCGCCTGCAATGTGCCACTGATCAGTCGCGGCCGGTTGTTGGTGAACTCCTTTATGATCGACCAGATCGACGGATGGAAGGCGAGTCGCTCCAGGGCTTTGTCGAAGGCGAAGCCATGCAAGTAGCGCTTGTCGTCTACACCAAACCCGGCGGGCAATTCATGCTCCGGCGTGTCGATGTAGCGTTGCGCTGCCTCCTGTGCGGCTGTCAGTTCAGCCGCTGATAGCGCCTTGGGAATGTGGAGATAACCGGTAAGATCGAACCAGTAACGTTGTTCCGGGGTCATCGATGGCTCCGTACACAATTGGGGAATAATTCGTCGAATGCTGTACACTATGTTCATGGTTGGCGCCGTGCCACGTATATGCCACAAGGGAGTAACAACCTATGCACGACCAGTTCACGCGGGACGGCTACCTGGTGGTCCCCGGACTTCTATCGCCGCAGGAGGCACAGGACTGTTGCCAGCGCTATACGGATCTGCGCACGAATGGCACCTTCCCGCTGGACCACAAAGGCGTCGGCACCGAGGATGCAGATCCCATCCTGCAATACCCCCGCATGACACACGTGCAACGGTGGGATGGTCCATCACTGAAACAGTTGACCGCTCCCCGGCTCAATCAATATCTGACAGAACTCATGGGACAGGAACCCTACCTGGTCCAGGGCATGGTTTACTTCAAACCGCCACTGTCTCGCGGCCAGGCCATGCATCAGGATCAGTTCTATCTGAAAGTGCAGCCGGGGACTTGCATGGCCGTCTGGATCGCCCTGGAACGGGCGGACGAAGAGAATGGCTGTCTTCGCGTGGTGCCAGGCAGCCACAAGCTACCCGTCCTCTGTACCGAAGAAGCTGACACGACACACAGCTTCACCGATGTCGCCGTTCCCGTGCCCCAAGACATGCCCTCCGTGCCACTGGTCATGGAAGCGGGAGATGCGGTCTTTTTCGCTGGCTCCCTTATTCATGGCAGCCCACCCAACACAACCACCGATCGATTCCGCCGCGCTATCACGGGGCATTACATCGCCGCCAGCGCCCAACAGGTCGCCGCCTACTACAGCCCGGCGCTACGCATGGACGGTACACAGGTCGAGGTCGACGCCAGTGAAGGGGGCGGGCCGTGCGGTGTCTGGGTCGACCGTGACGGTGTCCCGGTAACCGAACTCACCGAAGAGGGTCCATGGCGACCGCAGATGCAGGGCGTCAAAGCGTAACGGACAGATCTGCTCTCTTGCGGGCAGCTAGTGTCCTTTCTAGGCGACGCCACCTGACGGGGTCCATCCATCGATTGTCCGTAGCGCCTCCTCCGGCACATCGATCGACAGCGCCGCCAGATTGTCCTCCAGATGCGCCATCGTGCGGGGTCCGACGATGGGGCAGGTGACACCCGGTTGCGCCATCACCCACGCCAGAGCGAATTGTGACAGTGGCACATCCGACTCAGCTGCCAGACCGGCAAGTCGCTCCACCAACTCCAGACGCGCATCGATATGGCCCGGCGAGGGCATCCAGAACTCTGCGTCCCGTCGTGAGCCGGCAGGCGTGGGATTGTCGCTCCGGTAACGGCCGGACAGCAACCCTCCCGCCAGGGGACTCCACGGGAGGATCCCCACCCCATTCGCTTCTGCGAATGGCACGAGTTCCCGCTCGATGTGACGATCGAACAGATTGTATTGTGGTTGCTCGCTGACGAATCGTTCCCAACCATTCAGAGCACTCAGTCCATGGGCCTGGGCGATCTGCCAGGCGGCAAAGTTTGACGTGCCGATGTAACGAACCTTGCCGGCCCGGACCACGTCTGTGAGGGCACTGAGTGTCTCCTCGATGGGAGTGTCCGCGTCGGGTTGGTGCAGTTGGTAAAGATCGATGTAATCGGTTTGCAGCCGCCGCAGACTCTGTTCCACAGCTGCCAGAATCTGCCGCCGGCTGAGCCCCACGTCATTCGGGCCGTCCCCCATCCGGCCGCGCACCTTCGTCGCCAGCACGACCTCGTGCCGACGTCCCTTGAGCCCTTTGCCAACCGTCTCTTCCGAACGTCCCTGACTGTAGACATTGGCCGTATCGATGAAGTTGATGCCCTCATCGAGGGCGCGGTGAATGATTGCGACCGCTTCGTCCTCCGCTGTCCGTTCCGGGAAGTTTACCGTCCCCAGACAGAGCCTGGACACCTTCAACCCCGTCTGTCCCAGTTGCCGATATTCCATGGCCTTTTCTCCTTGGTAGGGAGTCGTTGCTACAGGTTGAAATTGAAATCCTCCACGAGGGCTCCAGGAAAACGTGCCGAGCCAGTGCCCCGACCACCATAGGTGCCGGAATCGAGAATCATCTCCCGTTCGCAGGTCAGATCGATCAGATTCTCACCAAGCACCCGGTACAGGGTCTCGTCGAAGCGCATGACATTGATGGGCGCCACAATCTGCCCCTCTTCGACCCAGAAGCAGGCGAAGCGGGTCATACCGGTGATACGGCAGGCGGGCCGATCAGAATAGTTGAGGTAGTGCAGGTTGTTGATCCAGACGCCCGTATGCAGACGT
>DPVW01000118.1 GCA_003529325.1 Candidatus Latescibacterota bacterium
GAGTTACACTTCCGTGACGATGCTCCGTCTGTCACAGAACATGAGCCTCCAGCAGCGTATGGCGCCGCAGCTGATTCAATCGCTGCAACTGCTGCAGATGTCGACGCTGGAGTTGGAGCTCGAGATCAAGCAGCAGATGGAGATCAATCCCCTCCTCGAGGAATCGATGGAGATGGAAGAGCTCGAGGATGACGTAGAGCCCGAGCCGGAGCCTGACGAGGTCGAAACACCCGAACAGGAAGTAGCTCTTGAGGAGAAGGAGCTGAAACAGGAGGAGGTCCCGGAGCCGACGGATGAAGTCGACTGGGATGCCCTGCTAGACGATCAACTCGATCAGAATTCTTATAACAATGAGATCGGGACTGAGTTCGATCCGAACTGGGAGCAGGACCGCGAGCCTCAGGAAAATCGGATCACGACGATGCCTCCCTTGTCCGAGTTGTTGCACGAGCAACTGTTGATCAGCCAGTTGAAGGGGGAGGACATCGATATCGCTGACTTCATCATCGGCAATATCGACGACCGCGGATTCCTCGACTGCAGCACGGAAGAGATCGTCGAAGCGATCGAGGTACCGGTTGCAGAGGTGGACCGGGTGCTGGCCGTGATCCAGACTTTTGAGCCCCCCGGCGTTGGTGCCCGCGACCTGTCCGAGTGTTTGTTGATCCAGTTGCGGCAGAAGGAAGGTCAGGAAAACTTCTACGACCTCGAACTGGCCATTAAGGTCGTTGGTTCGCACATGGAAGATCTGACCAAGCGTCGTTATTCCCGGATTACGCGGGCCCTCGGCATCGACAACGATGATCTGCGCGGGGCGATGGGACTCATCGAGGAACTGCACCCCAATCCCGGGGCTCTCGTTGGCGATGAATTTTCCAGTTCCAACCTGCTCACCCTCGACACGAGCGTTAACTACATCACGCCGGATCTCATCGTCGAGAAGTCGGGGGAAGACTGGATCGTCAGTCTCACCGATGGCAACCTGCCGTCACTGCGTATCAACGCCTCCTATGCACAGCTGCTCAAGGACGGACGGGGACGCAAGGACGAGGTCCGTACGTATGTCTCAAAGAAACTCAACGACGCACGCTGGCTCATCAACGCCATCAATCAGCGGCGCGCGACCATGCTGAAAGTCGCCGACTTTCTCGTGCGTGCCCAGATGGACTGGTTCGAACGCGGTCCGGCCTTTCTCAAACCCATGGTGCTGCAGGATGTGGCCGACGTGGTGAGCATGCATGTATCCACGATCAGCCGGGTGAGCAACGGCAAATACATGCAGACCCCTCACGGTGTGCGCGAGTTGAAATACTTCTTCGACAGCAAAGTCTCACGGGATGATGGTGAGGATGTGTCGGCACGCAGTGTGAAGGAGAAGATCGCGAACATGATCGAGGGTGAGGACAAGAGCAAGCCCATGAGCGATCAGGAGATCGCCGGCGAACTGGCCAAGGAGGGTCTACGCATCGCCCGGCGCACGGTGGCCAAATATCGCGATCAACTCGGCATCAACTCGCAGAGGTATCGCAAACAGGTTTTCTGACCGACCCCTTCGGCACAGGTCAGATCAGCGTGCCACTTTCATCAAAGTACATCTGCCCAAACTCACCGATCCGCTGCAGATCCGGGTGGTCACTGGTGCGTGCCAGCGGCTCGCTCAGGTGGATCTCACCGACATCGAGGGTGTTGACGATGCGCGCAACTCGGGCGTTGCTGCCGTCATCGATGCGCAGCACCTCAAACATGGACGCAATCGCTTCCCGGTCGTCGGCCTTGATGATGGGGATGTAGGCCCGATTGAGGAAGGTTGAGGTGAAGGCATTGGCATAGGTGGCGTCGAAATCGATCTCGTCGAAGAGTTGTCTCGTGATCACGTCGGCGAGCCCTACACCGTTGGCATTACCATGGGTCTTGTCGGACAGGCGGCGCACGAAGATCCGCGACACACCTGGTTCATCCGGTTCCTTGACACCAGGCAGCATCATGCGGCCAAGGACGTTGGTGTCCATACCCGTGCCGGAGATATTCTTGCCCATCTCGTCGACGATGAGCAGATCGATGTTACGTGCCAGGATGCGGGGCATGTTGATCCGCGCCTGTGCCAGCAGTGGTGGTTCACCCGACAGAAACTGTTCCGGCCGCAAGGCGGTGACACTCGCCGTCTTGTCGTAGGCGTTTTCCACGAGGGCGATACCGGCAACGACATTGAGTTTACCCAGCAGTGCCTCGCCGAGGGCGGGGACGAGCCGCGCCAGGCCCTGGGCGCCCTGAGCGTGGGCCATGCTTGCACCGCGATGGCAACCCAGGCCGATGGTCAACATCTTGACGACGCCACTCTCGTGGCTGCCACGGAATGACGTGTGCGGTTTGACGCGGTTGACGACGATGATACCGTCTGCCTCGAGAGCGAGGCGGTTTACATATATCGGTGTGTCGTCCTCGAGTTGCCCCAGTTCCACGACCTCCATCGTCGCCTCTACCGGGCAGCCCATATCCGCCTCGCCCAGTCCGTAACTGTCGAGGACTTCCTTCTGCCCGTCGGCGGTGGCGCCGCCATGGCTGCCCATGGCGGGTATGACGAAGGGTTCGCCGCCGGCGGCGCGTACGGCATCCACCACGGTGCGGGTGATGGCCGAGATGTTGGCGATGCCACGACTGCCCCCGGTGATGGCGATGCGTTGGCCCTGTTGAATTCGTTCCGCCAGATCGCAGGCATGCAGCTGTTCGTTGACGGTCCCGACGACATC
>DPVW01000219.1:0-187 GCA_003529325.1 Candidatus Latescibacterota bacterium
GAAGACGGGGATGTTGAGGGCGGCGACGGCGTCCCAGAAGGGGAAATAACGTGGGTGCGTGAAGTTGGTGTCGTAGCCATTTCTGAAAAAACCCGACAACGTGTAGTACAGTCCGCGCATGCCCAGCTCGCCGACACAGCGGTGCAGGACTTCGAGTTGGTCGTCACGATAGGCGAAGGCCTCGTCG
>DPVW01000219.1:498-1194 GCA_003529325.1 Candidatus Latescibacterota bacterium
TAGGCGAAGGCCTCGTCGACATTGGCGAGGCCGATGAAACGCCCCGGGTGGCTGACATTGGCTGCAGCAAAATAATCGGCAAGGTCACCGTAGATGTGGTCGTTCTGCAGGATCGCCGTGTGGATGCCAGCGTAGTCCATCTGCGCCACCAGTGCCTCGGCAGCAAAGTGCATGTCCTGCAGGCTGGGGGGCAGGAACTGGACGTAATAATCCTCGTCCTCCACCGTCCATTCGAAACGCCCCATACGACCCACACGGAAGTCGACATCCAGCGTCCTGCCAGCCTCCGAGGGATCGGTGCCATCCCACAGATGGCGTGCCTCGACGATGGCATGGTCACGCCGGCGGCGCACAGGTTGGTTGCTGTGCGTATGCATGGCCCGCTGCTGGAACAATAGATGGGTTTCTGTGTCGGGCAGGCCACAGGCCTCCCGCAGAGGTGGAAAGATGTGGGCATGGCAGTCGACTACGTCAATCATTCGATGTCCATTCGAAACCAAGCAGCCCAATTGCGGCATTGGCCTCACGTGGTAGAGGTCCCTCCCCGACAACCGCCTCGGCAGCGCCGGTACTGATCAGTGGCGTCACCCCATCCCCGTTGCCGCGCCGGCCAATCAAAGCGAAGCTGATGCGAGACTTCTTTCGACGGAACTTCTCGTATCAATATGCAACGATTGGAGCCTGTGCTGTTTCAAC
>DPVW01000219.1:1449-4550 GCA_003529325.1 Candidatus Latescibacterota bacterium
TGCGAGACTTCTTTCGACGGAACTTCTCGTATCAATATGCAACGATTGGAGCCTGTGCTGTTTCAACTAACCTCGGGACCATGCCATACGATGGCACGACCAGTGACATGTGGCAACATGACAACATAGAGATCATGTTCGACGGAGATCACACCGGTGGCCAGTTCGATGGGTTCTCCGTCGAGGCCTTCGGCGAAGACGGGGCCAAACGCGCCTGGGACGCACAGGCGCAGATGTATGTCGCCATCGCCGCCTCACCGACGGGCCAACTGGTATACAATCTGGGCGCAGCGGATCCATGGGTCTCGAGACCTCCCTGGGCAGAAGTGACCGGGGTCCAGACCGATACGTCGCCACACTACTCACTGATCGAAGGGGCGATCACCCCCTGGGATGATCTCGACTGGCACGGACCGGGCGAGAGCCGAGCCAGTCTTCTGGAAGCGGGGCGTATCATCGGCCTTGAGATCTCGGTCGTAGACATCGATGAGGAGCCAGGGGTCTTTCAGGGGTACCACTCACTATGGGGGCAGCGTGATCTGTGGCAACAGGCAGACAACTTCGTAGATGCGATCCTTCTGTGCGCGACGTGTGATCTACCTGCCGAGCCAACAGCTGTAGCATCGAATTCGTGGGCGAGGATCAAGGCGAGCTTGCAGCCATAGGCGTCGGGGAAAGCAACCCTTGCCCGAGGACACCCGATTCACGATGATGGGCGCATATTGGTCCTATCTCCGAATCGTAGCCCATGTTGCGCCGTGTCTACTCTGGGTTCGGCAACAACGGCAGCATTCGTGACGAGTGAGTCTTGCTTTCCGCCCGACTGCAAATCTTCTATGACCGCATCCTTGCGGGCCAGCCCTTGTGGGACATCGGCTGCGACCACGGCTATCTGGGACTACACGCACATCGTAATGGACTCTGCGGTGAAGTGCATCTGGTCGATCGTTCGCCAACCGTGCTGGAGAAGTTGCGCCGGCAGGTGGAAGTGCGTTGGCCCGCCGGTCCAGGGGAAGGTCTGCGCATATGGCAGCTTGATGCCGAGCAGGAGGCCCTGCCGGTGGTGGGG
This sequence comes from Candidatus Latescibacterota bacterium, assembly GCA_003529325.1. GTDB lineage: Bacteria > Latescibacterota > UBA2968 > UBA8231 > UBA8231 > UBA8231. The sequence continues at coordinate 2,519 of DPVW01000219.1, forward strand.
GGCACCGTGGTGATGGCGGGTCTTGGGATCGGGACCGTCCTGCGAATCATGGCCCGAAGTTTTGCTGGTAAAGTTCCTGCAGGAGTTCGTCTGGTATTGGCCCCCACGTTGAGAGAGGAGCTGCTGCGATTACAGTTGCGTGCCCAGGGCTGGTATCTGCAGCACGAGGAGTTATACAGCGAGGCTGGCCACGTGCGTCAACTCCAGGTCTGGGAGACCGCAGGCGAGTCTGCGCAACCCTTCTGGAACAACACAACCCTTTCCCGGGACAACGGTCTGCTGGACATGTTCCTGGCGGAACGACGGCAGTATTTTTCGGTGAGTCAATCCGCCGAACCCGATCTGGTCTATCTGAAGAGGGCGCTGGCCGAGTGTTTCCCAGAATGACTCTGGCCTGGGTTGTGACATCGATGGCACAGCACTGCAGGTTGGATCGAGATTGCAGTTCTATCTTCAGGAGATTGACCAATAGCAGAATGGATCAGACACAGCCTGATGGCGATGCTCGGGTTCACCGGTGTAGTGGCGATCTTGAGTGGCGGTTGACGAGCGGAGGTACGACGGATGGACGGTGTACACGATATGGGTGGTATGCATGGATTCGGACGGGTGGACCCGGCGTCGGATAGCCCGTATCACGAGCAGTGGGAAGCGCGTGTCCACGCGATTTCCACCGCCCTGGCTGCGCCAGGTGGCGGACGATTTGCGCTTGAGTCTCTGTCTCCTGAAGTCTATCTGGCATCCAGCTACTACGAACGCTGGCTGCAGGCACGGATCAATACCCTCGTTGCCCATGGCTACATCACTCAACAAGAGCTCGACGTCACTTTGGACCGCTACCGGCAGGACCCGGCGGCCCGGTTGCCGGCAGATGATCCGGCAAGGTATAAGACTGCACTCGCGGAGACCGGCAGCAGGGGTCAGAAGGATGTCGAGTCCGTTGACCTCTATGGGAATAAGAGGCTGTTTCTCGGTGCTTTGTGCCAGAACAGTGGCAAGCTGTGGGCGGGGAAGGTCAGGGATTGACAATCATTCGAATGGATCGACGAACCGTAGGCATTCACCTGGCCGATGCTTGGCCAAGTCACGCAGTGCAACGAATTATCGCTTTTGCGGTTCGATTTTTCACGCCGTCAAGGAGAGTTTGAACAATGTGGCCGACACCATGGCCTGACGAGGCCCACTTTGCTGACATTTCTCTAACCCTCCTGACCGAAGGTAGACTGGCGACTGACCTGTTCAGGTTTTCATTCCCAGGGATGCAGGAACACGCCTATTGGACACCACCGCTCTACTATCTGGCCCTCGCTTTGTGGTTCACGGTGGGGGCCAGCTTGTGGTGGCAGAGGACATTCTCTGCTGTTTGTGCCGTTTTCGCTTTGGCAGCCATTTGGAGATTGTCCACAGAAGAGGAAAACCGTCGGGCTTTGTTCGCCGTGGCCTTCTTGTGTGTGGACGTGGCCTTTGTGCGGAGCGCGCTCATGGGGCGAATGGACATGCTCTGTCTGGCGCTTGGACTGTGGTCAGTTGTGTTGGCCCGAGGATCACAGCCACGTGGCGCTGGCCTGCTTGCCGGACTTGCTGTCTGCACACACCCCATGGGACTAGCCGCAGCCTTCGGTGCACTCTTGTGGAGTCCTACCGTGCGGTTTGTGGGCTGGAGCCTCTTGCCAATCAGCCTATGGTTTGTCTGGGTTGTGACTGGAGATCCAGGAGCCTTCCTTGAGCAGTGGCGCCTACAGATGGCGCGGAAGGCCGACTACAGGTTGATGGACGTCTGGTGGCGGTTCCTGAAGCAGTATCGACCAATGCTTGCAGTCCCGATGTTCCTCTGGGCGTGTGGGATAGTTGGGTGCTGGAAGAGCAGGGATTTCAGATGGCTCGCATGGTTCTCTGTCACGCTCATTCTCGCGTTCTTCGGCGGAGAAATGTGGTATCCCCTCTACTTGACTCCAGTCGTCGTCATGGTTGTCAGGATGCGGGATCGTTTCTCAGATGTGGCTTTGGTCGTAGCCGGATTTCTTTCTTTGAC
>DPVW01000452.1 GCA_003529325.1 Candidatus Latescibacterota bacterium
TGACATCGGCACCAACGATGCAGGGCAGATCGTTGGTGACATGGACAATGCTGCCGTCCTGGATGTTGCTGCGCTTGCCGATGCGGATCGCGTTGACGTCGCCACGTACGACGGCATTGAACCAGATCGAACATTCCTCACCGAGCTCGACGTCCCCCATGATACGAGCACCGTCGGCGACAAAGACCGATTCCGGTACTACCGCCGGTTGGGTCTGGATCGCTGCTGGCAGATCTGTTGGGTCCATTTAACGTGTCAACTGGCGGTACTTGATTCGGTGTGGCTGATCGGCGGCGTCCCCGAGACGGCGACGACGATCCTCGTCGTAGTCGGTCCAGTTGCCTTCGAACCAGACCACCTTGCTGTCCCCTTCGAAGGCGAGAATGTGGGTGGCGATCCGATCGAGAAACCAGCGATCATGGCTGATGACGACGGCGCAACCGGCGAAGCGAGTCAGCGCTTCCTCCAGGGCCCGCAGCGTGTTGACGTCGAGATCATTCGTCGGTTCGTCGAGGAGCAGTACGTTGGCGCCCTGCTTGAGGATTTTGGCAAGGTGCACACGATTGCGCTCACCCCCTGACAGATCGCTGACCAGTTTCTGCTGGTCGCCGCCCCCAAAGTTGAACCGACCGACGTAAGCGCGCGCGTTGACACGGCGGAGGCCCAGTTCGATCTCGTCATTGCCCTCCGAGATGACCTCGTATACGGTTTTGTCCGCCGCCAGGTCGTCGCGACTCTGATCCACATACCCAAGTTGCACGGTATCACCCAGTTTGATGGCGCCACCATCCGGGCTCTCCTCGCCGGTGACCATACGAAACAGGGTGGTCTTGCCGGCGCCATTCGGGCCGATGACACCGACGATGCCGCCTGCCGGCAGGGCGAAATTCATGTCGTCGACGAGGAGTCGGTCCTCAAAACCTTTGCTGACGCCCTGCGCTTCGATGACGACATCTCCCAGACGTGGGCCTGGTGGGATGTAGATCTCCAGATCCTGATCCTGTTCGGCACGATCCTGGTTCAGCAGTTCTTCGTAGGCGCGGATACGGGCCTTGTTTTTTATCTGTCGGGCAGCGGGTGTCATCTTCACCCATTCCAATTCGCGCTGCAGTGTGCGTTGTCGGTCACTCTCGGTCCGTTGTTCACGGTCGAGGCGGTCCTGCTTCTGCTCCAGCCACGACGAGTAGTTGCCCTTCCACGGGATGCCCTCGCCACGGTCCAATTCCAGAATCCAGCCGGCCACATTGTCGAGAAAATATCGATCGTGCGTGACGGCGATGACGGTGCCCTCATAGGACTTTAGGTGGTGCTCGAGCCAGGCGACGGACTCGGCGTCGAGATGGTTCGTCGGCTCGTCCAGCAGCAGGATATCCGGCTTTCTCAACAGCAACCGACAGAGTGCGACACGTCGCCGTTCTCCCCCCGAAATGATGTCGATCACGGTGTCCTCTGCAGGGCAACGGAGCGCATCCATGGCCTGCTCCAAGCGACTGTCGAGGTCCCAGGCACCGGCGGCCTCGATCTTGTCAGACAACTCCGCCTGCTTGGCGAGCAGGTCATTCATTTCATCGTCGGACATGGGATCGGCAAACTTCTCGTTCACCCCCTCGTACTCCTTCATCAAATCTACCAGGTCCTGCATGCCCTCCTCGACGCACTGGCGCACGGTCTTGCCTGCCTCGAGATGCGGTTCCTGCTCCAGATATCCGATGGTGTGACCGGGGGTGATGTGAGTCTCCCCTTCGAATCCTTCATCGACGCCAGCAAGGATGCGCAGCAGGGTACTCTTGCCGGATCCATTGAGACCGAGAACGCCGATTTTGGCGCCATAAAAATAGGAAAGGGAGATGTCCTTCAAGACGGGCTTCCGGTTGTACATCCTGGAAACCCGATGCATCGAATAGATGATCTTTTCAGCTTCTGACATAATCCTGTTTTCGACGGGACGGCGGACGGATATTCGCGCGCACCATATAAGAAACGGCTCTTCCGCGGATTGCGGAAGAGCCTAGGCGACGTCAGTCCCCGGCGGGAGGTGCTGCCATGGTATCGATCGACGGCTCGCGGGTGAAGGCTTTCTCGAGCAGGGGCAGGGCGTTACGCTCAGCTTCCCAGATTTCGACGGCGGGATGGTCGTCGGCGATCAACGTCAGCCGGAGGAAGTCCTCGCCCCAGGTGACGATGATATCGTCGACCGCGGCATTGCGACCTCGTTCCAGAAACTCCGCCAGACGCAGGATGGCGTTGAGCAGTTCGCGCTCGTCGGCGCCATAATCGTGTAGCGGCTGTAGCTGCTCGAACAGCCGTCCGGCGAGGAAGCGCACGTGATTGGCATGACGTTCGTGATACCGATAGATCCGCGCCATGTTGAGGACACTGAAGCGGCGCACGTCGGGAATGACCGGGTTTGGGAGATGCTCCCAGAAGTGCTCGAAAAACACGCCCTCGCGCAGTCCGGCTGTGGAGATCGTCAAACTATCGATGTCGAGTCGTTCGAATACACCGAGTACCGTCAGGGCGCCAGCCAGGATGATGTCGCCCCGGTCTTCGCTGAGCCCTTCGATCTTGCGCCGCTCCTCGAGCGAAAGCTTGCAGAACAACTCGACAGAGCTCTTGATGGAGCGTTTTGTCAGCTCAAATCCATGCAATGTGCTGAGGGGACTTTGCTGCACGGCAGTGTCGATTTTGGCGAGGTTGCGGATGGTGCCGCCGAGTCCGACGAGCGGG
>DPVW01000190.1 GCA_003529325.1 Candidatus Latescibacterota bacterium
GAGCAGCATCTGCCCGAGATCGCCGCCGCCTTTCAGCGTGAGCGTGCGGGCTCGGTGGAACTGTACGAACGGTACCTGCGGGACCACATCTGCTACGATCTCGGCGCGCAGCAGAAGGCGGGGCTGCAGGAATTTTACCGCCTCGCCCATCAGCTGGGCATCATCACAGATATTCCGCCGCTGCGATTTTACTGACAGGCTCGGCTCCTCATGAACAGACTGTCACCGGTGCTGCTGTATGGCCGGATGATCAAGTTCTCGCACAGTATCTTCGCCCTGCCTTTTGCGCTCAGTGGTGCAGCGCTGGCGGCAGCGACGCATGGCATCCGCCCGGTTCAGGTGGCATGGATCGTCGTTGCCATGGTGGCGGCGCGTTCGGCGGCGATGGGTTTCAACCGTCTCGTAGATCGTCGCATCGATGCCGACAATCCACGTACCGCACAGCGGGAGTTGCCCACAGGTGCCATGTCCGTGCTGGCGGTGATACTGTTTGTCCTTCTGTCAGCGGTGGCTCTCGTGGGCGCTGCGTGGCAGTTGAATCGACTGTGTCTGCTGCTGTCCCCCGTCGCCCTCGCCGTCGTCTTCGCCTATTCCTACACAAAACGATTCACCTGGGCGTCTCATCTTGTGCTCGGATTGGCTCTGGCGTTGGCGCCACTCGGCGCCTGGATTGCCGTGACGGGGCGATTCGACCTGCCTCCGATTCTACTCGGCCTGTCGGTCATGTCCTGGGTGGCGGGTTTCGACATTTTGTATTCCTGTCAGGACCATGACTTTGACCGCAAAGCCGGCCTCTATTCGATCCCCGTGCGCTTCGGCCTGGTGGGTGCCCTGAGACTGGCGCGTGTCATGCACCTGCTCGCCGTACTATTCATGGTGGCCCTCGGTTTCAGTGCCGGGTTGCAGGCCGTCTACTTCATTGGTGTCGCCGCCATCACGAGTCTGCTCGTCTACGAACACAGACTCGTCTCCCCCCAGGATCTGACGAAAGTGAACACGGCTTTCATGACCATGAACAGTCTTGTGAGTGTCGCTTTTTTTATCTTCATCTTGGCCGATATACTGTGGCTGGGATGACGGACGCCATCGACATCGGTCAGATTCTGCCTGCCACGGAAGACGCCGACGCCGACGTCTATTCCGTGCGCTCGCGTGCCACTGGTCCCTCAGGCGAACTGCCGCTGGACGAAGAACTCGTCATCTCTTCTCCGAGTGGGGACATCTTCGCCTTCAGCCAGAATGCGGGCATGGGCTGGAATCCGGCACACCTGGGGCGAACCGAATTTCTCGTGATCAGCACCCTGGGTGGCATTCGTGCCCCCGATGGTACGCCCATCGCGCTGGGTTATCACACAGGGCATTGGGAAGTGGGTTTGCTCATGGAAGCGGCGGCACGAGAGGTGACCCGCCTCGGTGGGATCCCATATGCCGCCTACTGTTCCGATCCGTGTGATGGCCGTTCCCAGGGCACGACGGGCATGTTCGACAGTCTGCCGTATCGCAACGATGCGGCGATCGTCATGCGGCGTCTGATCCGTTCTCTGCCGCGACGCCGTGGTGTCATCGGTGTGGGCACGTGTGACAAGGGGTTGCCGGCTTTGCTCATCGCGCTGGCGGGGTGTCCGGATCTGCCGGTGATCATCCTGCCTGGCGGTGTGACGTTGCCTCCGGAGCAGGGCGAGGATGCCGGCAAGATTCAGTCCGTTGGCTCCCGTCTCGCCCATGGGGAGATCACGATTGGCGAGATCAACGACATGGGCTGCCGTGCCTGCGCTTCGCCAGGAGGGGGCTGCCAGTTTCTCGGTACGGCGGCGACGGCGCAGGTAGTCGCTGAAGCCCTGGGACTGACATTAACACACGCGGCGCTGGCGCCATCAGGAGAACCGGTGTGGCGCGACATGGCAGTCCGCTCTGGGCGGGCCATCGTCGCGCTGGAACAAGCCGGGATCCGGTCGCGGGATATCATCACCGACGATGCGATCCACAATGCCATGGTGGTGCACGCCGCCTTCGGTGGTTCGACGAATCTGCTGCTGCATGTGCCGGCTATCGCGCATGCCGCGGGCTTAAGGCGCCCTGTGGTCGACGACTGGGATCGTATCAATCGACAGGTGCCCCGCATCGTCGACGTGTTACCGAATGGCCCACAATACCACGTCACGGTACGTGCCTTTCTGGCCGGTGGGGTGCCTGAGGTGATGCTGCATCTGCGTGCTATGGGTTTGTTGAAGCTGGATGCGATGACAGCGACCGGGCAGTCTCTGGGAGAGAATCTGGCGTGGTGGGAGGGCAGTGAACGGCGGCGTCGATTCCGCGAGATCCTGAAAGCGCAGGATAGTGTCGACGCGGATGACGTCATCATGGGGCCGGAAGCGGCACGGGCGAAGGGCATGACGAGTACGGTCTGTTTCCCCACGGGGAATCTGGCGCCGGAGGGGTCGGTGGTGAAGGCGACGGCGATCGCCGCGGATATGCTCGACGAGGACGGGGTCTATTCGCTGCGGGGCCCAGCGCGGGTATTCACCTCGGAAAAGGCGGCGATGGCGGCGATCAAAGGAAACGAGATCCGCGCCGGAGATGTGCTCGTGCTGTTGTCGATCGGGCCCATGGGCACCGGCATGGAAGAGATCGCCCAGGTGACGATCGCGTTGAAATACTGTGATTTCGGCAAGGATGTGGCGTTGCTGACGGACGCACGATTCTCCGGCTTCTCCAGTGGTCCGTGTATTGGCCATCTGGGCCCGGAAGCACTTGCCGGGGGACCGGTAGGTCGCATCCTCGATGGGGACGTGATCGAGGTCGTCGTCGATACGCGCAACTTGAAGGGACAGATCAATCTGGTCGGCGAGGGGGATCGGTCATTCGACGCTGACGAAGGGGCGAGGGTCCTGGCGGCACGAGAGGCGCGGCCGGATCTGGCGCCGGATGCGGACCTGCCAGAGGACACACGGCTGTGGGCGGCGCTGCAGCGGGCAGGAGGTGGAACGTGGGGAGGCTGCGTGTATGATGTGGACGAGATCATCCGGCTCCTCGACGCCGGACGCCAGGCGCTGGATGAAGGTGCTTCTACGTGAGTGAACGGTGAGCGATACCAAGTCATTCATTGTCGCCGTGACGGGCGCCAGTGGTGCGATCTATGCGACGCGGACGATGCGGGCTATGCTCGCCGCTGGGAATCACGTGCATCTCGTGCTGTCGAAGTATGGCCGGTATGTGATGCATGAAGAACTGGGTTGGGAGCCGGACAACGAGTCGATTCTCGACTTTCTGGCGCGGACGACGGGGGACGAAATAAGAGCCGGTACGCTCGAGGAGCATGGCGTCAACGATCTGACGCGGGCAATCTCTTCGGGGTCATCGCCGGTGAGTGGCATGGTCGTGGTGCCCTGCTCGGCGAAGAGTCTGGCCGCCATCGCACATGGTACGTCGTCAAATCTGATCGAGCGGTCGGCGGATGTAACACTGAAGGAGCGTCGGCCCCTGGTGCTGGTCATACGGGAGACGCCGATGAATCTGATTCAACTACGCAACATGGTGACCGTTGCCGAGGCGGGGGCCGCCGTGTTGCCGGCGATGCCGGCATTTTATCAGAAGCCGAAGAGTTTCGATGATCTCGGGGACTTTATCGCCGGCAGGGCATTGAGTCTTCTAGGGGTGGATCACGAACTGTTCGAGCCCTGGACGGGACCGCAGTAGATAACGAACCAGCAACGCACGACGATCCCGGGGAGAGGGTCGCCGCGCGCGCTGGATCTGCACAGGGCACGAACCGACGATCCCGGGGAGGGGGTCGCCGACCAGCTTTAACTCACCCGTACATGGCCTCGCTAATTGCCGTGCGCCAGGCCCGCCGGGTCGGCAGGCTACCGGAGCGAATACTTCGCCGCAGTTCCGCGGACAGGCGTCGACGACTGTCGGCGGGCAATTCTGTGAGCAAACCGCAATACCATCTCGTGCCGATCATCGATCGTCCTCCGTCCGTGAAAGATTTGTGCTGATATGGAGTCCGGAGCCGAGGTCCGCTATCTGTGCGAGGAGAGACAGACAGCCGATTGCTTGGGAGAGGGAAGAGAATGCCCTCGGCTCCGGGCCATGAAGGAGTGTTCACCATGACCCCTTGCAACGGCTGTGCCAGGAATTTCAACGGATATGATAACCGCTGAAAAATCAACACGTTATAAAATTCGTAATGCAATAAGAATCTACATGATACCATGTTTTCCAGCTTAGCATGGACCACAGGATGTAGATGAGTAGACGGTGTCGATAGCTACATATCGACCCTGAGTCTGAAACGGGAAAATCACAGCAGAACAGGCGGGGGAAAGTCGTTCCGAGGGGGGAAGAAAAGTCTTCCCGTACTGCGATTACTCCGGCAAAGGCCGTCTGTACCAGTCGGAAAGGATCTGTTCGGCGGGTTTGCCACGGGGGGTAAAGTCACCGTCCGAGGGGCCGCCCTGATTCATGTCACTGTGCCACTTCCACCAATACATGCCATAGAACCAGGGGCGTTGCCAGAGGACCTCCAGCACCGCCTGATAGGCGCGAGACTGCAGCTGCAGATCGACGGCGGGTTCGAAGCGTCGCACCCACTCCCAGGGCTTTACCGTGCTGCCACGTACGGACTTGTAACCGACTTCGGTGAACAGCACGGGAAGACCGGTCTGCTTGTGGACGAGTTCGACCTGATCGGCGACCTGGTGCGCCCCGGTGCGAAGAGCCTGCAGATCGGGGTCGGAATCTTCGCTCAGGGGGAAGAAGGCGTTGACACCGACATAATCGAGGGCATCCCAGATCTCGATCTCGTCGTACTCCCCCCACCAATTGGCGGCGTAGGTGAGGGGGCCGTCATAGACCTGGCGAATCTCGGCGATCAACACACGCCAGTCCTGCTCACGTTCCTTCATGGTTTGGGCCAATTCCACGCCGACGCAGAAGATATCCACCTGCTCGCGCTCTGCGATCCGAGCGTAGTGCAGGATGAAGCGGGCATAGTTCTCGAACCAGAGTCGCCAGTCCTCTTCGTTGGCCATGCCGATCTTGCCACGCCAGGCATCGTCATCTCTCTGACGCAACCAGATGTGCGGTTTCAGCATAACGCCCAGGCCCAACTCGTGGGCCTGATGGATGGCGTGGATCAAGTGTGAGTCCGGTGGGTCGTCGCCGAAGTAGAGACTGGGGTCGCCGATGGTGCGTTGATAGGAGAACGGATTGATAGCGATCCACTCGGCATGAACCTTGTCGCGCAAATGTCTGAGGGCAGCTTCGGAAGCATCGGAGAGCAGGTTGTTCCGGGGGCGGTAACCGTGGGTGAAGGTCATGCCCTTTTGAAATACGGGCAGCTGACCATCACCGAAACAGGGCGTGGCAAGCAGCGCCAGAACGAAGACAATTCGCCTCACGGCAACAGTCTGGTGAGCTGGTTGGTGCGAGCAACTTTCGGCACGTTGCCCTCGATGCTGTCGCCGCCACTGGAGACGACCGCTCTGCAGAGCGGGATGTCGTCATGGAAACAGATGACCTCCCCCGTCAGATTCGGGGAGGATACCGCACAGGGCTCCCCGGCGAACAGAGACTGCGTCTGGGACCAGTCCACATCGAGACGGCGCTGATGGGCCTGCTCCCCCCACAAGGCTACGGCCTGTTGTGAGAGGAAGTAGTGCCCCTTGTGCAGCGTGGCGACACGCATGCCGGCGCGCACATACCAGGGCCGTTCGAGCAACTGAGCGGCTTCGGCGGAGCGCAAGTGCAGTTGCCGGCCCTGGGGGACCAGTTCGTAGCCGGCGGGGATCTCCGGTTCGAAGTCCCAGCGCTCTTTGAGTCGCTGGGACCAGTCGTCTGGATCTGCGTCTACGGCAATGGGGCTGCGTCGAAGCAGTGGGTGGGGATCCGGCTCGACCCAATCCCACTCGGTTTCGCCAAGTTTGCCGATGACGGCGACGAATGCACCCTCGGTGGCGTGCAGATGTGGCCAGACCCGGCTGCACCCGGAGAGGAGGGCTGGATATTGGGCGCCGATCTCTGACGCCAGGCCCCCGTCCTGCACCTGTGTCACAGCCTGGATCTGCACGAGGCCCTTGTAACGTTTGAGCAGGCCGAGCAGGACATCTTCGTTTTCTTCCGTGGACAGACTGCAGGTGGAGTACACAAGCCGACCGCCGGGGCGCAGTGTATGGAATGCGGCACGCAGCAGTCCGATCTGCAGGGTGCACTTTTTCTGCGCATCCTCCGGCGACCAGAAGCTCAGCATGTGCCGGTCCTTACAGAGAATTCCGTCGCCGGAGCAGGGCGCGTCCAGCAGCACACGATCGAAGAGGTTGTGGAAGGAGCGCGCCAGCTTGGCGCCGGAGATCGACGTCACCAGCGTGTTGTAAGCGCCACACCGCTCGAGATTGCCCACCAGGGCAGCCAGGCGCTTCTGACGGGGTTCGTTGGCGACGAGCAGCCCCGTGTTGCCCATGGCGGTGGCGATCTGGGTGGCTTTGCCGCCGGGTGCCGCCGCCAGGTCGAGGACGAATTCGCCAGGCTGCGGGTCGAGGGCCTCTACGGCGAGAGTGGTCGCCTTGGCCTGCATGTACAGCGCGCCCACGCGGTATTCGAGGCTGTGACTGACGATGGCCGCCAGCTCTGGTGCCAGGCGCAGTGCATCGTGACACCAGGAGACGGGTTCGCATAAGGGGCGCAGAGCTTCGGCAAAACGGCTGGCAACGGGATGCAAGCCGTTGATGCGCACATCGACACCAGGTTCGGTGAGCATGGCGTCGCGGAAGGGCTGGGTCTGCGCCGGATGTGGCAGCAGACGTTGCAGGTGCTGAAGGAGTGCCTCAAGTCGAGAATCGACGTCGACTTCCTCTTTGCTATCTCGTAAGGATGTGGCGATGTTAGATATGATGTACTGCCCTTTACGTTCGACCGGTGACAGCTGACCAACCCGCGTGTGATTGGTTGAACTAACCTACCCGCCCAAATTCTGCAAGGGAACTGAACCGCCTTGGCGGCCGACGGCGACACCTACATCGTCAGCGACCTCCACCTCGGAAGCGCCTACTTCCGTCGGGAGAATTTTGTCCGTTTTCTCGACGAGCTGCCCGCCAAGGCACGTCTCGTCCTCAATGGGGACACCCTCGATGAGCCGGGTGATCCACTGAGCGCCGATCACGAGGCCGTCGTACGTCGTCTCGTAGATGAATCGCACAAACGCCCCGTCGTCTGGGTCCACGGCAACCACGACGATAGTTTCATCCTCCCCGACCACGGCCGCATCGAGTTTGTCCGTCAATGGCTGGTCGATGACAAGCTGCTGGTGCTGCACGGAGATCAGCTGGACAGGGTCATGCCGAATTCCCGTCTGTTCAAGTTGCTCTTCAGGATACTCCACCGACTGCGAATTCGTCTGGGATTTCCAGATATCCATGTCGCCAGTTATGCAAAACGCTTTGGGCTGTTGTATCGCGTGCTCAACGAACATGTCGCCCGCCGTGCCATCGATGCCGCTCGTCGCCAGGGGTACGGCGCCGTCACGTGTGGGCACACGCATGCACCCATGGAGTTGGAACGGGATGGTCTGCGTTATCTGAATACGGGAGCGTGGACGGAGGAGCCCAATCATTTCGTTTCGGTCACGGAGGGTGGGCGAGTCGAACTGCGGGTATTTCCGAATGGCACCTCGTGAGGCCTGCGGCAGCCCTGCTGCTGCTTGGCCTGCAAGTAGGTCCGAGTGTTGCACAACCGGCGTCCTTGCTCTGGCCGCTGGAGCTGCAACCGGCCTTGTCGTCAACATTCGGTGAGACACGGGCGACCGCTTTTCACGCCGGCATCGATCTGAAGACGTGGGGGAAGACGGGGTATGCGGTGCGCGCGGTGGCCGACGGCTGGATCCAACGCGTAAGGACCTCTCCTTGGGGGTATGGCCGGGCGCTGTATCAGCGGCTGGCAGACGGGAGAATCGCCGTCTACGCCCACCTGGAAGGATTCTTCGAGCCCGTACAGGACCGCGTCAGGCTTAAGCAACGGGCGTCGCGGCGGTATTCGGTGCAGTTGTGGCTGGAGGAGGGCGAGATCCCGGTACGGCGGGGACAGATCATCGCCCGCACAGGGCAGTCTGGTGCGGGTGCTCCGCATCTGCATCTCGAGATCCGTGATGCTGACAACATCCCCCTGAATCCACTGCAACAAGGCCTGGGTCCGGTGCCCGACACGACACCGCCGACGCTGCGGCGTTTGCTCGTGGTGCCATTGTCGGCGTCCACTCGCATCGACGGGGGCTATGAAGCTGTGGCGATCCCCGTGCACCCTTCCAAGGATGGCGAGGGCTTCGTGGCAGGCCGGTCGGTGCGGGTCTGGGGTCGGGTGGGGCTCGCCGTGGACAGCCATGATCGTGCGGATCTGGCGCCGAACAAGGTGGCCGTCTGGCGCCAGGGCCTGCGCGTCGACGGTGAGACGATCCTGACTTCGACGTACGAGCGTATCTCCTGGGTCGATGGCCATCTCGTCGCCCTCGACCGCCTTCGGCCCAGCTCTGCAAAGGGGTCTTTTAGTGCCCTGTTCCGTCGGCCCGGCAATCGCCTGAGTTTCTACACGACAGACAGACCTGAAACAGACGGGTCGTTGTTGGCGGGGGGAAGAGAAGGTCTGCCATCTGGTACCCACGAGGTCGTCGTGTGGGCACAGGACGTGACAGGCAACGAGACGGAGGTCCGTTTGCGGCTCGATGTGACGGCACCACCAAAGATCATCGATGCCAGACTTACGAAGGCTCACGGGGACTGGTTTCTCGAGGCAGATGTCACCGACAGGGATGACGAGCGCCTGGCGGTGGTGATCGGTGCTGTTGGCAAAGTGGGCACGGTCGTAGAGGGGACGATCGCCGTTGGCGCTGGTCCCTTCACGTGGGCGCTACCTGCCGGGGCAGATGTGGCGGCCTGGTCGCTGACCGTGCGCGATGCCGTCGGCAATCGTCAGACACGGACGCTGGCGGTGCCGAGGCCTGTCCCGGATCCCGAACCGTTTCAACTCGAGATCAGCGCGATTCCCCGCTCACGTCACGTGCTGCTGCGGGTGCAGTCGCCACGGCCGCTGCACCAGGGACCGCGTATCGTCGGCGAACCCGAGCTGCATTTACAGGAGGAATCCCCGGGCGTCTTCTCGGGGGTCTTTCCGCTGGATGAGAGTATGGCGGACAGTGCCGTCGTTGAGATCTCCGCCGTCGCCACGGACGGGGGCATGGGGCGGGGCCGCCTGGTGCTGTCGGCAATGGCAGCCCGACCCGGGCAAGCACAGGACATCCCTCTGCTTGGTGGTGACGTGGTGTTGCACCTGGCCGCCGGTTCCGCTTTCGAGGTCCTGTATCCGCAGGCAACACGACTCACCTCTGACGCTCTGACGGTCGATCCCGCCTCGGGGTTGCGACCGACCGGTCTGGGCTGTGAGATCGGTCCCGCCGATGCAGCTTTCGATGAATGGGCGCGGATCTCGATGCGGACCCCTGCGGGGGAGGCGCAGCGCCTTGGGCTCTATGTAGATGGCGGCAAGGGAAAATGGGTCTTTCTCGGGGCAGATGAGGATGGGGATACGGGAACGCTGAGCACGCGGATCCGCGCCTTCGGCCGTTTTGCGCTGATGCAGGACTTGCTGCCACCAACCATCGACAATCTCCAACCAGAAAGTGGCATCGTCGTCGATGGGGACGTCACCTTCAGCGCTGACGTCGCCGACGCCGGCTCTGGCATCAAGCGGGAAGAGGATGTGGTCCTTGAATTGGACGGGCTACGACTGATCTCGGAATACGATCCGGAGGCAGAGCGGGTGTGGGCTGTCGCCGATCAGCCGCTGGCTCCGGGGGCTCACCATCTCGTGCTGACCCTGCGAGACGCGGCCGGAAACCAGAGTCAGTCGAGATCGGACTTCATCAGTCGGTAGAAGTCTGCCCGTGGTCCTGGAGCAGAGGCTCCATCTGTTCTTTCAAACAATCGAAGGCCTCTTCCGGACTGTCACACCGGTGGAACAGAGACAGATCCTCCGGACTGATCGTCCCAAAATTCTGAACCATAGAATGGGCTGACTGCGGCCGGTCTGGATCAGGGTGAGCAGTTCGGCCAGTTCGTCGAGGGTGCCGAATCCACCGGGGAAGGCGACGCCGCCGATGGCCATCTACGAACCACAACTTGCGCATAAAGAAATAGTGAAACTCGAGATTGAGTTCGTCACTGATGTAAGGATTTGACTCCTGCTCGAAGGGCAGGCTGATGTTGAGTCCCACGGACCGTGCCCCCGCCTCATGGCCGCGGTGGTCATGTCAGTCGCTCGAGCAGGCTCTTGCTAATGGCGCCAATCGCCTGGCTGGCGGGGGACTCAGGCTGAGAGAGGAAGGCGGGTGTGCCATCATCGGCGCCACTGCGCACAGCGGGGTCTAGGGGGACCTCACCGAGGAAGGGGATATCGAGGGAGGCTGCCGCGGCAGCACCTCCACCATGTCCGAAGGGGTGACTTTCGGTGCCACATGAATCACAGAGGAAGGTCGACATGTTTTCGATGAGGCCGAGGATGGGCACTTCAGTCTGGCGAAACATCTGCACTCCCCGTCCGACATCTTCCAGAGCCAGCGTCGATGATGTGGTGACGATGAGGGCGCCCGTGAGGGGTGCCATCTGCGTTAGGGTTAGCTGCACATCCCCCGTACCTGGTGGCAGGTCCAGCAGCAAGATGTCGAGTTCGCCCCATTCCACGGAGAACAGGAACTGGTTGACCATCTTTGCCAGCATGGGGCCACGCCAGATGACGGGGACGCCGGGCTCGACAAGCAAGCCCATGGAGATCAGCGACAGGCCATGGGCTTCGGCGGGGCGAATCAACTGTGAGCCAGCAACCACCTGGGGGCGCTCGGAGACGCCGAGCATGCCGGGAACATTCGGTCCATAGATGTCGGTATCCATCAAACCAACGCGCAATCCCTGCCCGGCGAGGGCGACTGCAAGGTTGACGCACATCGTCGACTTGCCGACGCCCCCCTTGCCACTCGACACGGCGACAGTTTCTTTCACACCGGGGATGGGCTGCCGTTCGTGGGTCTGGACCTCAGTCAACGAAGTTCCTCCCTGTATTCAAAAGATGCCAAGAGACAAGATGGCCGAACGATTCAATATCCCTTCAGCTACAAAAGCAGGCAAGGTCTGGCTGGCCCTGTCCCTGCTGGTTCTGGGTGCTTGCACGAGTGTGTCGCAAATGCAGCAGCGCTACGAGGCGGGCGACCACACACAGCTGAAAAAGATCGCCACCATCGCCGCCCGTGCGGATTATCCCTATGCCACACGGCGTAATGCGGCGCGGGTGCTGGGCGAGATCGGAAACCCCGAAGTGGTACCGGTGCTGGTCAGCATCCTGGGCGAGTTTGATCAACGAACGACACTAAAATCTGAGGCACTGACCGCCCTCGGGCGGATCGGCGATCCGCGGGCTGTCTCCGGTATCGGCCGACTACTCGACCGATCTCTGAGTGACACCAACGAAGAACTGCGCATGGCGGCCATGCCTGTGCTCGGTATGCTGGGTGGAACCGAGGCGGCCACGATCCTCGTCAATGCGCTGGCCTATTATGACGTGGTCATGATCCACAGTGAAAGCCGGATCCAGCGCGGCGTCTTTTCCGGGGATGAACAGAGCATCCGCGATCTACAGGATTCGCTGCGCACACCTGGCAGGGCTGGCCGGGGTGGAGACCTTTCAGGATATGGCAGTGGTGCATTCGGTACACCCTCTGGCATGTTTGGCTCCGAAATGGCGGGTCCCGTCGAGCGCAGGGTCGATACGACACCAGAGGAACGGGCGCTGGCACACAACTCATTGGTGCAGGTCGGCGAGCCGGCTCTGCCCATTATTCAGGAGCACATGGCCAAGCGCCAGACGACGATCACTCTGCGCAACGAACTCGTCGAGATCCTGGTAAAGATTCGGGGCGAAGAGCCGGCGGCAACAACACCCACCGTGGGGGATTGACAATCAGAGGGCGTGCCGGCTATACTATCGCACCTTTTTCCAGACCCATAATTCCAACTATGATCTCATGACAGACGATATCGGTCGCATCCTCGAAGCTTGGGAATACGAACCTGGCGAACTGCGGGTGCGCAGGATCGAAGGCACGCATGGCCGGCCGTTGATCCAGATCCGCATGGATCTGGGGATCATGCAACTGGAGTGGGAGAACCGGCCCGACGGGGTGCGACCCCACGAGTCAACCTCCCTGTTGGCGCACTATCGCCAGCGCCGGGACGATCATGTTTCGGATGGCAGTCCGGAGCCATTTACGCTGTCGCGCGAGGATTGCTGGGCACTGGGCCAGGAGGCGATGCAGTATTACTGGCGCCGCATCAGCTTCTTCGAATTGAAGGAGTATGAGAAGGCCGAGGTCGACGCCGTGCACAATCTGGGTATCCTCGATCTATGTGGTGATCACGGTGAGCAGGAAGAGGACCGGCAGATCGCTGACCAGTATCGGGTGTTCGTCACCGCTCATCGGATTCAGGCGCGGGCGTTGACCTATCTCGAGTCTGAGAAACACGAAGAGGCCCTGACCGTCATCCGCGACGGGATCGTCGAAGTCGAGACCATCCTGCGTGACCAGGGCGACCCGGAAGCGCTGGAGACCTGTACAGAGTTGTCCTTTCTGCAGGATTGGGAGCAGGAAGTGGAGGACAGCCGCCCACGATCTGAACTCGAACAGGTGCAAGTCGATCTGGAAGCGGCGGTGGAGGACGAGAAGTTTGAGCTCGCGGCTTCGTTGCGGGACAAGCTCAAGGAGATGGACGGTGGCCCCGAACGATCTTCCGGGCCCCTCTAAACGGAGACGAGTGAGCGATGGGCAAACGCGTGGCAGTGAAAAAGCGGGACCGGGACAGGATGAAGAAGCTCCTTCTGGTCCGAAGGGCCGCGATCCTCACCGACCTCGACGGCAACGAGCAGGAGATTGACACCCTGCAGGAGCCCAAGGCGGACGATCTCGACCGCGCCGTGGAGGCGGGGGCCATGGAGTTGCTGGTAGCCCTGGGGGATACGGAGCGCCGGGAGTTGGATGAGATCACATTGGCGATCGAAAAACTCGACAATGGTACCTTCGGCCGCTGTGAGGCCTGCCTCGACACGGAGTTGAAGCTCTGTGAGTCCTGCCCCTTCATCCCGAAGCCGCGGTTGGACGCATTGCCCACGGCACGTCTCTGTGTGGCCTGTCAGGAGGCGCAGGAGCAGAACAGGATCCCGAATTACACGCGGCTACGCCCGCGCAAGGCGATCTTCCAGGATGGCGAGGAGTTCTCCCATCCCTTGATGGATTCGAACGACGACTAAGGAGCCTGCGTCAGTCGGCGGCGCTGACGACGAGTTCGTGGGGCGAGGACATGGTCGCCTGCCGTAGGGACTGCATGGCTCGCTGGTAGGAGACGACGGCATTCAGAGCGTCGGTGCGGGACTGGGTCAGATTGGTCTGCGCATCGAGTAACTCCTGACTGTCGGCCAGACCCAGTTCGAAGCGGCTCTGCTCGACCTCGAAGTTGCGCTCGGAGACCTCGAGGGCGGCGTCGCGAAGTCCAATCTGACGCTCGGCTTCCTGCACGGAACGCACCGCCTCCCGAATCTCGAGAATGACCTGCAACCGCACCCTCTCGACATTCAACTCGCTGCGCTCGAGGTCGATCTCGGCACGACGCAGGATGGCATGTTGCTGGCCACCATCCACCAGAGGCAGATCCACTCTGATCGAGGCAGACACGAGGCTGCGCTCCAGGCTGGTGCCGACGTCTTCGATCTCGGGGCCCCGACCGGTGAGGTTGATGTTGGCGTTGAGGGTTGCCGACGGTCCGACCCGCTGCTTGGTCATTTTCAGACCGATCTGGTCCAGACGGCGGTTGTTGATGGCATTTTCCACGTCCGTACGCCGCGCCAGACCGGTGTTGACGGCGACGGTCTCGTCCACGGGGATCAGTTCGTAGTCGTCGACGGATGTGCTTACGTCAAGTGGCGTAGCCATATCCATGCCAAGGACCTGGCGCAATTCGTCGCGGCGGGACTCGATGCCCGTCGTCGCCTGGGCGAATTCGGCTTCGGCCTGCAGCTTGTCGACCTCGAGTCGCAAGGCTTCGACCTCGGCGATCAGGCCGATCTCAAATTTTCGCTGCGCCAGATCGAGGGCGGACTGGGACTGCTCCAGGCGCTGCTCCTGGATCTGCCACTGACGGATCGCCTGCACCAGGTTGTAATAGGTGTTCGTGACCTGGGTCTCGAGTTGCACCCGCTGGCGCCGCAGACTGCCGCGGTCACTGGTCAAACTCAACTCGGCCTGGCGCAGTTGTAACTCTTCTTCCGGTTCGGTGAAGATCTCCTGCTGATAGCCGAAGCTGAGTTCACCACGGGACTCGCGGAAGTCCTGGCGTCGATTGGAACTGAAATCGGAGCGTCGACCCGTGCCCGTGAGGGAGAACTCGCCAATGTTACGGACCCGCTGAGACACCCGGATCTGGCCCTGATAGTCGAAGTTCGTATCCTCTGCCCGGACCCGCGACTCCAGTGCTTCGAGGGAGACGATGTCGCGTGACTCTCTGTAACTGGGCAGTGTGAAACCGGCGTCGGCGTTGAACTCGAAGGGGGCTCTGGCCTGCCGCAATTGCTCACGGCTGGATTCCAGATTGGCACGATCGATGCGATGGCCGAGGTTGCTCTGGTAGGCGATCGCGAGGCATTGTGCCAGAGACAGGGGAGGCGGACCAGTCGGTACCGCTCCGTCCATGGGCAGGGAGATGGCGGTGCTGTCCATCACGATCTGCGCTGTGGCGGGGATGGAGGCGCTGTCCACTATGGCTGGCGCTGTCGCGGATAGGGACGTGCTGTCCGCTGCGGTCTGCCCTGTTGCGGGGGTGGTGAAGCCGATGGCGAGGGTGGCGAGTATGGGTAGTACGTGACAAATTCTCATGCTATGAGTATTAAGGATTATGGTGGACTTTCTCAAGCGATGGATGAAATGACCGGGGCCGATCAATGAGCCCAGCGTGGTATCAGCACACCGCAACGGATTTGGCGCATAGCTCAGTGCCGGTCCTCCGACGACGGCGTCTCATCCGAGGCGGCGTCCAGGAATGAAACCAGATCCCCGGGCCGGGCATGACCCGTGCGTTGCTTGAGGAACTCGGCTGCCGTCTGTACGGCGCCGATCTTTTCGGCTACAGCAGAGGCGATCCACTGGTTCAGGGATACGCCATCCTCCCGGGCCAGTTGCTGAGCCGCCGTCTTAACAGATGTCGGCAGCTTGAGGGGATACGAAGACTTACTCATTCTGAAACCTCCGCCAATAGTTCGGCCGGCGTGAGCACCCGCAGGCCGAAGCGGCTGCCGGCCGAAGTGAAATGCCTGACGTTATGCGTCACCAGCATGTCCGCCTGTCCGTTGATCGCCGCCTCAAGAACCATCTCGTCACCTGGGTCTCTCAGCTGCGGCCGCCACAGAAACCTGACGTCCACCGGTTGGCAGGCGCTGGCCAGGGCTCCGAGAAGCCGCTGTATCTCCTCCAGGTCGAGTCGGTGCACAAGCTGGTGTTCCGGTCGGCCGATTACTTCCTCGTACTCCAGGAAGAGAGCGATTGTCACCAGAGGAATCAGCTTGCGGCGGGCGATCAGGCGGAGCATAGCATTACTTGCTCCACTCCGACTGCGCAGCGCGGCAACGATGACGGATGTGTCAACGACGATTCGATACACATCCAATAAGATATCACATCATATGAGATGTGCAATCGACCAGGAGACCTGGTGTCGTTCAAGGCCTTTTTACATCGATTGGCAGGGCAATGAGTGGTCGACCTAAACCAGTGATTCTAGTTTCCGGGCTGCCGCGTTCGGGCACCTCCATGATCATGCAGATGCTGGAAGCGGGCGGGGTAGAGATCCTGTGTGACGGTGAGCGTGCGGCGGATGAAGACAATCCGAAGGGGTATTATGAGCTGGAGGCCGTCAAGGGGACGAAGGATGACCCGTCCTGGCTGGACGGGGCGAGGGGCAAGGCGGTAAAGCTGATCTCCCAACTGCTGTATGATCTGCCGGAAGGCACCCCTTGCAAGGTGATCTTTCTGCGCCGGGAGATGGGGGAGATCCTCGCTTCGCAGCGCAAGATGCTGGAACGCCGGGGTGGCGGTGGGGCCGAGGGCGGCGGCGGATCAGATGTTGAGGACGCGGAAATGTCCCGCATCTTCGAGACGCACCTGACGGAGGTGCTGGCCTGGGCGAAACAGAGGGTGGGGCTCGAGTTGCTC
>DPVW01000184.1:0-20116 GCA_003529325.1 Candidatus Latescibacterota bacterium
CTGCACCGATGTGGAGAGCAACTCGACGGTTGTCGGCATTCCGGTGAGCACCCGCCTGTTCGCCAGCATCGACATCACCCCCCCGGTATTGACCGCCAATGGCGACGGCCACAACGATGAGCTCATCCTCGACCTGGACCTGATCAATGTGCTGAGCCCGCGACCTCTCGGTCTGCGTCTGTACGATCTGACGGGTCGTCTGGTCTATCGGCATGAGCGTCTTGTGACTGCGGGCCAACATACCTTGTCGTGGGACGGGCGCGTCAGCGGCAGACTCGTGCCGCCTGGCGTGTATATCCTGGAGGTGTTCCTTGAAGGAGACGCTGACGAGCATGTCGAGCGTCGCGTCCTGCCCGTCGTCTACTGAACCGGCTCGTCTGGCTGCACCACTTTTACCCGGCCCCAACTGGTGGGGTCGATGGCGGTGGCGGGTAAGGAGGAGGCGATGGCGGCACAGCGGAAACCGATCTGCCTGTACGTCGGCGTCTCTGGCAGGCCGCTGCGGTCGGTGGTTCGCAAGCGGCGCGACGCACTGCCGAAGGAACCACCACGGAGCACGCGATTGAGACCGGTGGCGGGACCCTCCGGATGGTGTGCAGGGCTCATGGCGTAGTAGCTCTCGCCATACCAGTCGCTGACGGCAGGCTGAAGAGCAGGGCGGTGAGTGCCGCCGCCGCGGAGGCGGCAGCCATCAATACACGAGACCGACGACACGTGTGGCGGATTCGGTGCCGGCATCTCCTACGACCTCAATACGCAGGATGTAGAGACCGGGTGGAGACAGATTGCCCTGTTCATCGCGACCATCCCAGGACAGGTCGTAGTGGCCTGCCAGGCCGCTCTGTTCGAGTCGACGCACCCGGCGGCCTTGCAGGTCGTAGACCAGAGCCAGAATCGGTCTCGCATCTGTCAGCCTGAGAGCATCGAAGGAAAACAGGACGGTATCGTGGATGCCGTCACCATTTGGTGTGAAGACACCTGACGACACCGCAAGATTCACGAACAGGGCGTCGTCGACGGGCAACGAGACGATATCGGCGTCGTCGCCGTCGGTGACCGCGTCGCCAGGGTCGACTGACTGGCGCAGGCCCTGCTCAGCACCATCGAGTTCGAGGGTGGTATGGAACCGAGTGCGCTGGAATATGGTCGCACCGAAACGAATCTCGAGTAGATCTGCCGCCTCGACCCGGCTGGGTAGTCGCAGTCGGAATCCACCCTCCGTCGACGTGTACTCGACTTCGGTCCCGTCCCCGTCGATGATGAGATCCTCGAACGCGATCGGGATCGTCGATTCCACCAGCAGGCCATCGAAACCCAGATTCTGACGATCGAAAGTGGGGTGTACGAAGTAAGAGAATGATCGACGTACGCCTGGTTCTGTCTGTGGTGGCAGAACCTCACCGATGGCGGTGCTGGCCAAGGGTTGGCTGTATCGTATCGTGATGTCCCCGAGGGCGGCGGCGGCATCCGGTTCGTCTGACAGAAACTCCGCCTCGAGCTGCATGTAGCGGCGCGGGGAAGGGGATCGGAAGGGGGTATCGGGCTCGAGGTAGTCTTCACTCCAGGCACTCCAACCGGCACCGGCGCCGATGACGACCTCAATCGGGCCACGAAAGCTCTTGATCAGTTTATTGTAGCGTCGCTCCGTCACCTCCTTGCCCTTGCTGTCGAAGTAGTGCGTCTCCTCTTCGACCTCGTCGCCACTGCGAGAGCGGAATACCATGCGCGCGCCTGCGGGGACCTCGGATGTCCAGGAGACTGCCCCGACATTCCACTCCGATCCGAGATCGATCACAGGGGAGCGTAATTTGACGCGTTCCGGATAGCCGGAGCCGAACAACTGCAGTTCACTAACGTAGCCAAGCCCATCCAGCCGCAGTGAGGTGTCGTCGATGCCACCGCCGATGATGGCTCCACCGATACTCGTGGGGTATAGGAGACGGAGATACCGGACGGCGATCGGCTCAAAATGATGGGTGAAGTCGCGCACATCGAGCAGGTTGCGCTGATCCCCCGGCAGGGATGCCAGAACCTGCCATTCGAGGGTGCCATCCGGGGCCAGAGAGCCATCAGAATGGAGGAACTGATAGGACAGGAAGTTGGCGTAGAAATGGCGCGAGCGTGGCTGGATGGCAATCGGTTCACCGAACAACAGGATCGAGTCGAGGCGGTAGTTGGCGCCCAGATCGATGCGATAGTCACCGAAGGTTTCGCCGCCGCCGGTAGAGCCCTTCGCAAGAGGGTTCACTCGCCACGCCGTGGACAAGTCCCCATCAAACATCACCGCCGCATTGCCGGCGAGGGCAACGATGGCAGCCACTACCTCGACACTGCCACCGCGGTTGATCAGGTCGAAACCGACGTTGTCGCCCACGGCGATGAGTTCGATTTCGGCGATGCGGATGTCTTCCATCCGACGGCTCGCCTCCAGTCGCAAGATGCGGACCGGTCTGTTTTCGAGATCAATGGTGACCGTGTGCTGGTCATTGAAGGAGAACGTCCGATTGCTGCCAAAACGAAACAAGCCCTCCACCAGGACATTGGCGACGTCGATAAAACGTTCACCGTCGGAGAGTGCGATCTCGAAGAATTCCAGTGGCGTGCTGTCGGGGTGAAAATGAACCCGCACCTGCTGGATGGGGAGGGTCTGTTGCAGGTCGAGTTCGACCCACTGGTTTTCCGGCGGGGCGTCAGCGTCGAGGGCCCATGTGGTCTCGGGATCGCCGTCGAATAACGCCGTCGCGCTGGCGACATTGACGCCGGCGCCACGCACTGTCGCGCCCCGTGCGGCGTTGATGTCCTTGCGGAACAGAAATGGCCGAAGTTGGCCATCCACCAGAGTCAGTGCCCCGGAGGGGAAACTCCAGTTCTCCCAGACGGAGGCAGGGGCAATCGTCAGACTCTCCGCCCCCAGGCGGGACCCAAGCCCCAGGAGCATCAGCCCTAGCAGAATCGAATATTTGAGTTGCTTCAACGGCCGCCTTGACTTGACCCGACCTCTGAAATCGCACCATCTTCGCCGTCGTCGGCATGGCCCAATTCTGGCGCCTCGACAACACCCGCCAAGATAACAAAGCCTCTGTGGATCACCAAACAAGAAGGGAAGTCACCGATGATGCGTAATCTGCTGTGGCCGACGACACGGGCCCTGGTGGTCTCATTTGTGGTGGTCACCGTGTCTCAGGCAGATGTGATGGACGTCGACGGCAGGAGTGCACTGGTGCTGCAGAGTGACGTAGCACAACTCGTCATCGATCTCGCCGGCGGCTCGATCAAGGACTTCCACCTGCTCGATCATGGGTTGAATCCCCTGCAATGGGACTCCGTCGACTTCGATTCCACCCTCGCCGAGACACCGAGAAAAGCGCGGTCCATGGGGCATTTCCTCTGTCTCGATCGCTGGGGACCGGCGTCGGAGGCGGAGATAGAAAATGGCATGGGTTGGCATGGTGAAGCCTCGCGCGTGCTCTGGAAGGTGGAGCAGGACGTCGTTCGGGGGGAGGACAATCTCGAAGCGGTGATGAGTGCCAACCTGGAGATGGCGGGTCTGTCCGTGCGCCGGACGATCCGTATGTCCCGTTCCGCAGCCGTGTTCGAAGTTACGGAGGCGGTGACGAACAATCGCCCCCTCGGTCGCATTTACAACATGGTGCAGCACCCCACGATTGGCCCGCCATTTCTCGATGAGACCACCGTGGTCGACGCCAATGCCGGCAAGGGATTCATGCAGGGCGGCTCTCTGCCCAACCCGGAACAACCATCTGTCGTATGGCCTCAAGGGTTAAAAGAGGGCGTCACACCTGTCGATCTCCGTCACCTCACCGATGACGCCGCACCGGCCGTTGTCTCCTTCGTGATCGACGCGGAGTATGGCTGGACGACGGCGGTAAATGCTGGCCAGGGCCTGCTCATCGGGTATGTGTGGCAGACGGAGGAATATGCCTGGTTTGACGCCTGGCGCCACGTCAGAGATGACAAGCCCTTCGCCCGCGGTCTCGAATTCGGTACCTCCGGACTGCACCAACCATTCCCGATTCTGGTACAGAAGGGCAAGATCTTCGACCGCCAGATCTTCGTGCACATCGATGCCGGTGAGACCGTGACTCGTTCCTATCTCAACTTTCTGACTCCGGTCGAGGGCGATTTCACGGGTGTTGAGAACGTCGCCTTTGATGGCGCCAACCTGACGGTTAAGCCTGTTACCGGTGATGCCATCGTCATCGACGCCTCAAGAATTAAGTGACCGGGAGCGTCTCCGAGTCTTCGTTGACAACCCGCTGTCAGGCTGGGATGTTCCGATAACAGATGAAAACGATCGCAACATTCGTGTCACTTGCATGCGTCCTGCTTCCGGGGTCACTCTGGTCGCAGATGGACACGGAGAGTCTGCAACACCAGGTCCCTCTGCCTTCGGGCGATCTCGTCGACATGGTCATGATTCCAGCGGGCTCCTTTCCTCGCGGCACAGAGAACGAGGAGTTCGACGAACAGCCGGTACGCATGATCTATCTGGACGACTACCTCATCGACAAGTATGAAGTCACCAGGGGCCAGTGGCAGAAGTACCAGGATGACACCGGCTTCGTGCTGGCGGAGTGGACTCTGCAGAGCTCCTCCAGCAAGGCCGATCACCCCATCGCTTTCGTCACCTGGTTCGACGCCAACGGTTTCTGTGAGTGGGCGGGCAAGAGGCTGCCCACCGAGTCGGAGTGGGAGCGGGCAGCTCGCTGCGACGATGGCCGTAAATACCCGTGGGGACCAGGTCTCGACGAACGCCGAGCCAATTTTTTCGGCAGCAACGATCCTTTCGACCTGGGTGTCGGCAACATCCTGCAGACAACGCCGGTCGGGTATTTCGACGGCAGCATCAGGGACGGCTACCAGACCAGATCAGGGGCCAGTCCTTTTGGTGTGCATGACCTGGTGGGCAATGTCTGGGAATGGACCAACGACTGGTATCATTCCAGCTATTATGCGGATGGTCCGGCGGAAAATCCGCAGGGCCCCGAAAATGGTGTGGTCAAGTCTGTCAGGGGTGGCTCCTACGCGGTGGACGCCAGTCACGTGCGGCCAACATATCGGGCTCGCGACGATCCCTTACTGAAGGGGCCCGAAGTCGGGTTTCGCTGCGCCGCCGACATGAATGTAACCGCCGTCACGCCCACGTCCTGGGCCAACGTCAAGGCACCGGCGGCAGCAAAGGCCGATCACGAGGACAGGCGTCGATGAAATACCCGGGACGGAGCGGATTGGTTGGTCTATTGCTGTGCCTGGGAGCGGTGTCCTTCGTGGCAGCGCAGGACCTGGCTTTGCCTGGGGATGGCGAGATTCGCATCCTCTTCGGATTGCAGCCCCTGCCGGCGGTTCCCTACCCACCGAACAACCAATTCAACCTGGATCGGCAGGAACTCGGTGGGCTGCTGTTTTTTGATCCCATACTCTCCGGCGAGAAGGACACGGCGTGCGGCACCTGCCACATCCCCAAGTTCGGCATGGCCGATGGTCGCCAGCTCGGCGCCGGTACTTCCGGCACTGGCTTCGGTCCTGATCGAGTGCTTGGGTTTTCCAAAGTCACAGGTGACACCGTCATCGCCGAGGCACGGCATACGATGACGATCTTCAATGCCGGATTGAATGGCGATGAAACCGGCCAGCCATCAGCCAAGGGGTTCATGCTCTGGGACGGCAAGGACCGTGGCATGGAGGCACAGTCCCTGCGACCGATCATCGTTCGCGTGGAGTTGCGTGGCGATCAATTCAAACGCGAATATGCCGTCGACAGCGTGCTTACGAGGCTGCGCGACATACCAGAATACGTCGAACTTTTCCGCCGTGCATTCCCCATGGAGGCCGACTCGGTGGACCAGCAGATCATCCGCCACGGCTGCGGCTGGGATCCGACGCCATTGCAGTCGGTGATCAGCCGTTCGACCCTGGGTCGAGCCCTGGCTGCCTTCGAGCGCGAGTTGGTGACGGACAATTCACCATACGATCGGTATGTGGCTGGTGATGATGCGGCGTTGTCTGCCGAGGAGAAGGCCGGCCTCGTTCTGTTTCACACCAAGGCGAAATGCGCCATCTGCCACAGCGGCTCGATGTTTACCGATTCGAGCTTTCGCGTTCAGGGGGTGGAACAGATCGGCCCGGGTCAGGGGCTCTCATCGACACAGACTGGCACGCCGAGGCCATCGGGAATGGACAGGGGAAGGTTTATCACCTCTGGCAACACGCGCGACTTATTCGCCTTCCGCACCGTATCGCTGCGTCAGATCGGGGAGACGGCTCCTTACATGCACGATGGCGCTCTAGAGACGCTCGCTGATGTGATCGACTTCTACGACCGGGGTGGGGGCGACGAAGGCACGATCCCTGAAGACCAGATCGACGAAGAGCTCGTCCCACTTGGACTCACCCCCGGCGAAAAGGCGCAGCTGGAAGCCTTCCTGCTGGCATTGACCGACGAGACGATCGAGGTGCTCGTGCCGGAGCGAGTCCCAAGTGACCTGCCGCCTGCGGGTCTCGAATTGCAGCAGGACATGATCGCGGCGTTGTCCGTGAATTCAGCAACCGATCAAGCTCTGTCAGCACCGGTGGCAGAGGTCTCAGGTTTCCCGAATCCCTTCAACGCCGAAACCAACATCACCATCGCACTGCCCCAGTCGGGAGAGGTGGAACTCGTCCTCTTCGACCTGCTCGGTCGACGCGTACGGCACCTTGCCCGGGGGACCTATCCGGCGGGTGATCACGTGTTCCACTGGAATGGCCGGGACGACGATGAGCGACTCGCCGCCAGCGGTGTCTACTTCGTCAGACTCTCTACAGTGGGCAGTCGACGTACCGGTCGCTTGACGCTGCTGCGCTGATCCGAATCAGGACGAGGCGGCCTGTCGTCGCGCGAGGAAGGCCTCGAAATTCGACTCGACGACGCGGTGTTTGTTGGAACGTTCGCGTAGACGCAGGACGTAGCGGTCGAAATCTGCCACTGTCAGATCCTGTTTCAGATGCCAGCTTGCGCGCGCCTGTGCTTCTTCGAAGCTCTCCCGGTATCCGGGAATTTTTCTCAACACCTTGAAGACCGAATACCCCTGGAAGGTTCTGATGGGCCCGACGATTTCGCCGATTTCGGCCTCGGATGCCTCGAACCCCACACGACCGTATTTGTCTGGTCGCATCAGCTGCATGCGACCCCCGGCACGACGAACGCGAGAGCTCCGCATACTGTATTGGCGTGCCAACTTTTCGAGGTCGCCACCATTCTCCAGTTTCTGCATCAGTTCATCGGCCTGATCCCGGTCGTCCACCAGGACCTCGAGGATGCTGATTCTTTCGCTGCGCACATACGTCTCGCGGTTGCGTTCGTAATACGCACGAATGTCGTCCTCCGAAATGTCGATCAAGTCTGTGACCTCCATCTCACGGAGGCGCTCGATCAAGGCCTCTCGCCGGGTCTTGCGCACGCCCTGCCGTACCCGCTCCGTGTCGGCAAGACCCAGATCCGTCGCCCGGCGCGAAAGCAGCGCGTAGTACGCGAACAGCCGTCGTGCATAACGACGCAGTCCGTCGACATCGACGATCTCCACCGGATCCTTACGGGCGGCGACGGCCTCGAGGAAGTCGCTGATCAGCCACGACTGGTCACCCTGCTTCAGCAACACGGTCCCCGCCTCGCCGCGACCGAGTTCCGGGGTCTGTGCACCCGCTTCCTTCAGCCGAGTAAAGAGAAGTCGAAGGGCTGCCTCATCCGCCTCGACAGCGGCGTCGTTGGCCAGGTCCTCGAGATACTGGAAGGTCGCCACGCTCTGCTTCTCCTCTTCGACGACCTCGCGCACCTGTTGCTCCATCTCTGCGAAAGAGACCTGCCGCACCGCTTCGACAGAAAGTACCGAATAACCGTCAGGCTCCTGCACCGGACCAACGAGTTTGCCGATCTCGGCGCCGAACATTTGTCGACGCAGCACGTAGTTGCGGAAGTCCAGGCGACTCAACCAGCCTAGATCTCCCCCTTGGGCGGAGGTCTGCGGATCCTCACTCAACTCTTGAGCGATGGCCGCAAAGGTCTCACCAGCACGAAGGCGCGTGATTGCCCGGCTTACCGCCTGAGGTGACTCCATCAGGATTCGCCGAATCCGTCGCTGCTCACCGATATGATGTTCGTCGAAGTAGGTCCGTGCTTCAGCGGTGCTGGCGTTGGTGCTGAGCTTGACGATCCCCCTATGGAACAACTCTTCCAGGAGTAGTTCCCGTTGGCGTTGCTGTACCCGTCCATCTACCTTTGGATCTTGGGATAGGTTCCGGTCTTCCGCTGCCTGCACCAGCAACTCGATGTCGATCAACTGGCCGAGTATACGACGGGCGATCTTCTCCGATCGCCGTGCATCACCACCCTCCGGTCCCGCATGCATTCGGTCGATGGCCTCTCCCAACCTGTCGCCCTTGATGTCGACGTCGCCGACGATGGCGACCACCTCTGGTCCCACCTCGCGTTCCATGGATCCACATCCGCAGAAAATTGCGGGGATGATGGAACAGATCGCCAGCAGGTTTCCAGCGGTCCACCGTCGTGTCCTGTGTCTTGTTTCGGGGTACAAAAGAGCCTCCTGAATTGTTGTCATCATCCAGCCGTCCAAGGGCGGCATGTCATCTGAGCTTCTAGTGGAATTAACCGACGCCTGGCAAAAGTGGCAAGAAGGAGACACGACCAGCAGGGTACGGGCAGGCTTGTCGCTGCTGTTGCCGATCTTCTGTCTCCTTTCCTGTGATACCGGCCAGGTCGAGCACGGCGCACCGTCGGTCCTCTTTCACGACGTGACGGAGAGTGCAGGCATTCGGTTTCGCCATACGAATGGCAGTTCGGGGCGGAAGTACGTCGTGGAAACCATGGGTTCCGGTGCCGCCGCCCTCGACTACGACATGGATGGCAACATCGACCTCTACGTCGTCGACAGCGGCAGCCTACCTGGTTACGCCAAAACGACTCCGGTGACCGGCAATGCGCTGTTAGGTAACGATGGCGCGCTAGCCGGCTGGACTTTCACCGACCATGCCGCCGAATTCGGTGTCGATGACCGCGGTTACGGCATGGGGGTCACCGTCGGCGACTACGACAATGACCAGGACCCGGACATCTTCGTTACCAATGTCGGGCCCAATCGACTGTTCAGGAACGAGGGACCCGCTACTCGATTCATGGACCGGAGCGCCATCAGCGACGTCGGCCAGGACACGAGCTGGTCTACAGGGGCGGCCTTCGCGGACGTCGATCTCGATGGCGATCTCGATCTCTACGTAGCCAATTATCTGCAACTGTCCTTCCCCCCGGCTGACTCCGGTCTGAGTCGCCCGCGACGCCATATTGCGCCGACGGAGTACCCCGGACGTCGAGACTTTCTCTACCGCAACGACGAGGATGGCAGCTTTGTGGACATCACCGAAGCGGCGGGGTTGCTGAGTCTCGAAGGGCGTCAACTCGGCGTCATCTTTCTCGACATCGACGAGGATGGTGATCCGGATCTTTTTCAGGGCAACGATGCGACGCCGAATGCTCTGTACCGCAATGAAGGAGATGGCACTTTCGTCGAAGTTGGTCTGCTGGCAGGGGTCGCCTTCAATGGCTCCGGGCAACCCGAGGGTACGATGGGCGTCGATGCCGGGGACGTGGATGGCGATGGCCTGCAGGACCTGGTGATGACGAATTTCCAGTGGGAGAGCAACACCCTCTACCGCGCCCTCTCGGCGGGTGGTTTCGGTGACGCCTCCCGCGAGAGTGGCCTCGGTGGTCCCAGCTTTGACCGTCTCGCCTTCGGCATCAATCTGGTCGATGTCGATAACGACGGTGATCAGGATCTGTTCGTTGCCAATGGCCACATCGACGAGGATATCGAGCGCTTCGATCCGCAGGCCGCTTACGGACAGCCCGATCAACTGTTCCTCAACGATGGCGGGGGCCGCTTTGCGGATGTGTCCGGCACTGCCGGCCTCGCCTTCGAGGCCCCCTTTGTCTCACGCGGTTCAGTCGCTTTCGACTACGACAACGATGGTGATCAGGACCTGTTCGTAGTCAACTCCGGGCAACCGGCCCGCCTGTTGCGCAACGATTCCTCTACCAATAATCACTGGCTGGCGATCGAGCCCGTGGGGCGTGTCAGCAACCGGAATGGGTATGGTGCCCGCGTGCGCGTCGTGTGCGCTGGCCATGGTTGGTTGCAGGAACATCGCAGTGGCGTCAGTTATCTGTCACAGGATGATCCGCGACTTCACTTCGGCCTTGGTAGCTGCACCGCCGTCGATTCGGTCAACATCCGCTGGCCATCGGGTCACAGCCAGTCGGTTACTGCCGTTGCTGTCGATCGCGTGTTGAGGATCGAAGAACCGGAATACTCCGGAGTTGTGGTCCTTCCGAGTGCTACTCAAGTCATCCCAACCAGCGGTCCCGTCGAACTCGACAGCCTCGGGATCGCCACCACCTGGGAACGGGCACCGATGGTTCTGCCCACCGAGGTGCGAGCCAAACGAGATGTCCCAGAACTCGACGCCGCACGAAATGCCTACGAGTCGGCGCCGCCAAACGGGGATCCCTCCATCCGCATGGAGTACGCCGAGGCCCTGCGGTTGAATCGGCACCACGATGAGGCGGAGGCGATCTATGTGCAGGCACTGCGGGCTCCCGAGACGCAGGCGGTGGCGAATGTCGGGCTCGGGCAACTCGAGTTGTCGCGGGGGGATCTGCCGGCGGCGCAGTCCAGATACCGGGATGCCATCGCCGCTGATGACGGTCTCGCCGAACCGCACTATTTCACCGGCAATCTGCTCGTGCGGCAGGGCGATCTGGCGGCGGCGGTCCTGTCCTATGAGCGGGCCCTGGAACGCGATCCGACGCATCTGGGTTCGTACGTCAATCTCGCCAGTGTGCACGCCCGGCAGACCGACTACGGTCCTGCCGTGGAAACCCTCCGACGGGGCATACGCGTTCTAGCCGATGCCGGGGAACTGCGTCAGCAGCTGGCCCGTATCCTCTTTGTCCAGGCGCGTTATGATGAGGCTGCTGAACAGCTGCGGCAACTAATCGATGACGGCAAGGCGACAGCCGGTGTCTTCGCGCTGCTGGCCAGAGTCGAGGCGGACGGGGGACATCCCGACAAGTCGCTGCAATGGCTACGGCTTGGTCTGCAGGAACATACCGACGATGCGCAACTGAGCACGCGACTCGGTGTCGCCCTGGTGGAACGGCAGTCACGGCGCGATGCACTCCCCCACCTGCAACGGGCGGTAGCACTCGACGCGGACCAGGAGGAGGCCAGGTATCATCTCGGCCGGCTGTATCTGCAACTTGGAATGCAGGCGGCGGGGGAAGCCACTCTCGCTTTGTTTCAGCGATTGCAGAGGCACCACACCGATATACTGGATTTCAAAACAGCCATCGTCTTGAATCCAGATGACGCCCAGGCCTACTTCGCACTCGGAGCCGTTTATTCGCGGCTCGGCAGACTGACGGCGGCGAGCCAGGCGTATCGGGCGGCGTTGACGATCAACAGGTCACACCTGGATGCGCTCAACAACCTGGGCAATATCCATCTGCGGCGACGCGAGGTGGATGACGCGCTGCGGGTTTTCGGGCAGTTGCTCGAGCGTGATTCGACGTATGTCCGCGGCCACAATGGTCTCGGCAGCGCCTGGGTATTGGCCGGAAATCCAACGCGGGCAGCCGCTTCGTTCCGCAAGGCGCTGGAACTCGATCCCCAATACGGACCTGCACGCGCCGCACTGGCACGACTGCGCGCCGGAGCCGGTGGGCGATGAGCCAGCGTGCCCCGACCAGTCTGGCGGCATCTGTAGCGTTTCTCGCCAGCGCCGTCATCGCCTATGAGATCGTCCTGACGCGGATGTTCTCCTTTCTGCTGCAATATCACTACTCCTTCCTTGTCGTCTCGGGAGCGGTCTTCGGCCTCGGACTGGGTGCACTCACGGTACGTCGCTTCCACCCACCGCAGCCTGCGGTAGGTATCGTAGTGCTCGCCCTCATCACGAGTCTCTGTGTCTGCCTGTCGGGCAGTCTCATCCTGCAGGCGCCCAGGGCGGGTGTCACCATTCTGCTGCTGGCAGCCGGTCTGCCGCTGGTGGCGGCTGGCGCCTACCTGGCGCTGCTGTTCCGCACCTGGGGGCAGGACAGCCAGAGACTGTATTTCTGGGATCTCTCCGGTGCCGCCCTCGGGACTGCGTGGGTTGTGCCCGCCATGGACCTGGGGCCGGCAGCGATCGGCGCCTGTGCCGCAGTTGCCGCCGGCGCCGGGGGACTGGCAGCGCTGAGCCTGAGTGGTCGGCGAAGGTGGTTGTTCGCCGCAGGTGGCTGTCTGGCGGTGGCCATCACGACGGGCATGCTTGTCGATGTCGATCTCGAGGAACTGGGTCAGGCGGCAGACAAGCCGATGTTCAGGGGGCTTTCCGCCCAGCAGAATCCCGGCAGGATCATTGAGACATCCTGGAGCGCCTACGCCAGGACGGATCTCGTCGACCGCACGGGAGACACGGGGTTGAATCTCTACCTGGATGGGGCTGCCGGATCCTATCTGTTCCGATTCGGGGGGGATTTGCGCCGACTGTTTTTCCTGCGCGGCGAAGCGCCTTGCTTCCCCTACTATTTTGGCCCAAGGGGACACGCCCTCGTCATCGGGCCCGGTGGCGGGGCGGACATCCTCTTTGGTCTGTTGACGGGCTGGCAACAGATCACCGGTGTCGAGGTGAATGCAGATGCGGTGCGCATGGTCCGTTCACGGGATCGGTACAGTGGCGGTCTGTACGATCTCGCCAACGTCGAGATCCACGTGGGCGACGGCAGAGCCTATCTCGAGAGCAGCGATGAACTCTATGATCTGATCTCCCTGCCTCTGGTCTACGCCGAGGCGGCTGATCTGGTCGGTTATCAACTGGCTGAGAACTACCTGTTTACACGCGAAGCCTACGGTGCATACCTCGAGCACCTGACGCCCCGAGGGCGCCTGTCCCTGGTGCTTCACGATCACCCGCTGATGGTGCGTGCCGTGGCAACCCTCGACGATCTGTGGCAGCAGCGGGGATCGAAGCCCGGCGCCGTCCTCGATCATCTCGTCGTCATCAATGGTACCAGGGGAACCAGGGCGGGTTTGGGGACTCGCAGAGACGGGCGCGTCCACCGGCCAGTATTGATGATCCAACGGACCCCTTTCGAGGCGGGTGCTCTCGACACCCTCGCCGCCACGGCCAAAGAACTCGGACTGGAGATCTTTTTCGCACCAGGCATCCGAGAACCAGCCGCGTTGGCCTCGCTGCGATCCGGCAGGCTCGAGGCTCCCGGTATCGACGTGGAACCGGTGACCGATGACCGACCCTATTTCTATGACATCAGCCCCGGCATCGACGTCAAGCTTCTGGGGGCGCTGGCAGTCGCCTCTCTGTTGACTCTGGTGCTTATCGCCGCCGGTCTGCGGGATTGCAGAGCCGTCGACGGCAAACAAGGTTCGCAGCTATTCGTCGCTCTGTCCGCAGCTCTTGGCATCGGCTACATGCTCGTGGAGGTCTTTCTGCTGCAGCGGCTGACCCTCATCCTCGGACATCCTGTACTGGCACTCGTGGTCACACTTTTCGGCCTGCTGACAGCCACCGGAATGGGAAGTGTTCTCGGCCAGCGTCTGCCACTGTTCACCAATGGCGGACTGGGTGTTGCATTGTTGGCCTGTGGACTTGGTTCCGCATCGTTGCCTTTTGCCCCAGGCCTGCTGGAGTGGTTTCAGCAGTGGCCGATGATCGGTCGTGCCGCGGCGAGTCTGCTCGTCGTCGTGCCCATCGGCATGCTACTCGGTCTTCCTTTCCCGGCAGCCATGGCGGCGGCAAAGGGCTTGCGGGAAGAGGCCATCCCCTGGATGTGGGCGGTGAACGGGGCGGCCTCCGTGATGGGATCTCTCGTCGCCGTCGTCTGTGCCATGACCATCGGCAGCCTGTGGATCCCAGTCGCGGCCAGCCTCTGCTATCTGCTGGCGGGTGCCGTGATGACGCGGCACCGGGATCCCATGCCGGTGGGCAGGATGGCGCACCCAGGCAGATCCGGATTTGTCGTCGTCGCTCTGGTCGTCATCACCTGGCTGCTGGTTCTGGGATACACGGAAAGCCGCTATGGGTCATCGCCGAAGAGCGGTTTTCGTCATCCGCCTCCAGCGGTTCCCGAGTCGGTGTGGCCACATACGCTGGTCCAGTGATGGGGTGTAGGCGTGCCTAAACATTGCCGGCCCTGCAACTACAGTTACATTTTTCAGATGTGCACAAGTCTTTTCAGAGCTGCGAAAACAGGTAGGAGGAATTCGTGCTAGGTAGGTACAGGATGTCAGGACCATCGAGCGGCTGGCTATGGGTCCTGGCGTCGATGTCAGTCATCCTGTCAGCCTGTGGTGAGTCTGCACCCGTCCCACTGAGCGACAGCGACGTCCTGGCAAGTGTCGGTGACGATCAGGTGACTCTCGCCGATTATCGCCGCTACCTGAGTCGGCTGCCGGCCCAGGCGCGTGACGACGTCCAGGCGGACCGCATTCTTCAGGCCATCATCGATGAAAAGCTGATCCTGGCCGAGTGTCGCCGTCTGGGTCTCGACAAGAGTGCCCAATACCGCGAACTGGTGCAGAATGAGACCAGACGACTGTCTTTAGCCGAGCTCTACCGTCGCGAAGGCATCGTCGCCAGAGAACCATCCGAAACGGAGCTGGCACAGATGTTCGCCACCAGCCCCTACAGCAAGCGGGTGCGTTTTTCGCTGCTCATGGTAAGGGACCCCGAGAAGTTACCCCCGCTGATGGCCCAACTCAAGGCGGGGGCCGACTTCGAAGAGTTGTCGATGGAGCACTCTCAGGATCCTCGCATCCTGATGCGGCATGCGGATATGGGGTATCATCGCTGGGGCGAGACCATGCCCTCCCACGAGGCGCTCACACGGAAAGCCTTCACCATGGCGCCGGGCCAACTCGCTGGTCCCCTCGCTGTCGCCGATGGCCACTTCCTGCTGAGGGTGACCGATGTTCATCCCGTTAGCCTGGAACTGGAGCGGGAAACGATCAGCCGGGTCTGGCGCCAACGCCATCTCGCCCGGCAGCTGGCCGTCTACTGTGACACTCTGATGGTTCGCTTCGAGGGTAGTTTTGATGAGTCCGGATTGGCGGCGTTACGGAGGGTCCTGCCCGCAACGGGGCATCCGGTATCGGATCCGCAAGTCCTCGACCAGGTTGTGCTGTCTCTCAGCACGGGTCAACTGAGTGTCGAGGCGTGCCTGCGTTTTCTGGGAGAGGATGGCGATCTAGTTGACAGTCAGGAAACTCTTCGCCGCCTGCTCACGCACCGTGTCTGCCGTGAAGTCTTGATGCTACAGGAAATCGGTCGTCTCGACCTGGTCAATTCCGCCGAAGTGAAGAGTGGACTGGTCGAAGCCCGACGCAAAGCCATGCTGACTCTGATCCGCGGGCGCATAGAGGGTGAAGTCGCGGCACCCAGTCTGAATCTTGTGAGGTTGCACTTCGAGGAGAATCAGGAGGACTACCGGGAGGTCGGCCAGGTCACTCTGCGCCGTCTGACCGTGGCGGACCGGGCCGCAGGCGAGCGGGTGATTGAACAGATCGACTCCGGCGTCGACACGGCCGCTATCTATGACAACTTCGTGCAGGTCACTTACCCGCTGCCATCGGGGGAGAGTGAACTCGCTCGTGCCGTGAAGGCAGGTCCGGGTAGGGTCCAAGGCCCTTTCGCCGAGGAGAGCGGATTCGTGGTATTGCAGATTCTGCAGCACCGGGAGTCTCGTATTCCGGATTTTGCCGAGGTCCAGGAAGCCGTCACCCGTGACCTGCTGGCAGAAGAGCGGTCCGAAGTCTTTGATCGATATCTGGCCCAGCTGCGGGCCGACAACACTGACATCGTTGAGATTCACCTCGACCGTGTGGGGCGACTCCGTCATGGCTGAATCGGTGGCCGCCTTCCGGGTCGGATACATCATCAGCCCGCGCCAGGACGCGTTCTGGTTTCTGACACTGCCCTTCGTCGCCATCCTCTTCGCACTCGGGGCGCAGCGGTATCTGCCTGGTGGTGCACTGGCAGCTATCGCCCTTTGGGTCACCGTGCCGCACCACTTCGTGACCTGGCTACGGGTCTACGGATCTGCCGACGAGTTCAGTCGTTTCCGGGAACGATTCATCATCGGCCCCATTCTAATGCTTGCCGGCGTCTATCTGCTCATCCAGCATGCGCCTTTAAGTCTCGTGCTGCTCGTCACTCTGTGGGACCATCAACACAGCCTGATGCAGCAGT
Organism: Candidatus Latescibacterota bacterium; assembly: GCA_003529325.1. Taxonomy (GTDB): domain Bacteria; phylum Latescibacterota; class UBA2968; order UBA8231; family UBA8231; genus UBA8231. The sequence continues at coordinate 16,312 of DPVW01000184.1, forward strand.
ATGGTTTCTCCAGGGTATACGACTTCAAGGCGAAGGCCGGTTCCAGCCTCACGGGACGCTTCGACCTGGCCCTCAACTGGATCCTCTTCGTCAACATGCTCGTTGTGTCACCCTTGTTTTCGGTGATCTGGGTACGCATGCTGCACGAGTGGCATCTTGGGGTCGAAACCACCGTCGTGTTGCTCGTCCAGCAGTTGTCATGGGCAATCGCCGGGACGGGTCTCATCGTCTATCTGATGCATACCGCCTGGTGCATGCGTCGGGGGTATGCGCTCAACCCGATGAAGTATCTGTTCCTGTTTGCCAGCTATTTTCTCTGGTACTACACCAGCTTCACCACGACCTACCTGCTCGTCTACGCCATCGCTCACAGGATCATGCATGGGACGCAGTACATCGTCATGGTCTATTCCTATCTGAGGAACAAGGAGGCGCGTGGTACCAGTGACTCAACGCTGCACGCCTGGGTAGCCCGTCGTGGGAATCTGCGTGCCTTTCTCCTGCTCTGTATCGCTTACGCCATGCTGTTCCACGCCCTCACGGAGGGGCACATACGGGATTTCGGTTTCGGTGTGATCGGCTTTAATACCAATTTTGATCTGTTCGCTTACTCCCTGCTGTCATCCTTCGCCCTATTGCATTATTACTATGACGCCTTCATCTGGAAGGTGCGCAGGCCAGAGGTGCAACGGGGGCTCTGATCGATGGCATGGTTAGGTTACATCAGGTCTGTCAGCACGTTGTGCGTCATCGGTGTCGTCGCTGCTCTTTTCGGTGTATTGGAATCCAGACAGCAGTCTACGCACCACCATCTCAACCCCCGTACCCACCCACGCACCAATCCCCGGCTCGTGGCGCCCGCTCTCGAAAGCGCGGCCCAGGTTCTGCTTCAGCGTTATCCTCGCGAGGCTGTACCGAATCTATTGATGGGCATGGCGCTTGCCGAGATGGGACGACTCGACGAGGCCCGCGGTTATTTGGAGACGGCCATGGCGATCGAGCCGAGGGATCAGCAACTGTTGTTTCTGTACGCTCGATTGCTCGTGGATCTCAAGGAGGATCCTGAGCGCGTGCGAGAGGTGGTTGAGCAGATCAGTCGCTATTTTCCGCGCTCACGTGATGACGTGGAAGCGTACTTCCAGCAGGCCACGGAAGGGGCCATCCGTTTCGACCGGTCTTACTGAAGGAGGTCGACGGAACCTCTATCGGGTTGTATTGTTATCACCTCTCACGTATGCAGGTGGTTGAGCAGTCGGTGTCCCACCCTGACGAGCGCATCAGGAGTCCTCCATGGTTTCAACATCGCGGACAGCACGCAACACCTGCGCTTTGATCGCATTTTTTGCGCTTCTGGGTACCGCCGTCGCTGATCAGATCCGGATTGACAGTGCCTCTGACTGGCGGCAGTGGTCATTGCCTCTTGGTGCCGTTGAACTTGCCGGTGACGTGGTAAAAACCGTCGAATTGCAACGCGGCACCAATGCCATCAGCGACCATGCTGACTTCGGTGGTGGCATTCGCGCTGCCGGGTCGAATCTCGCCACTGCCCGACTGGCCATCGATGGTGACGAGGCCACAGGTTGGGAGCCCGACTGGGAACGTCCCGCCGAGGACTGGTTCATCGAGATCGACCTCGGCCGGGCGGTCAATGCCAACAGCGTTCGTCTCGTCTTCGACGACGAAGCTCCCGCCTTCGAATTGTTCGATCTACTGCTGTCCACCGGAGAACCGGAGACCGACTTTATCGCGGCGCCGGTTCCGGGCACACTGATCTATCGAATCAAGGAGCGTTTCAAGGGGAATCGTGATCACGTCGTCGCACTTCCCCTTGAGGAGCCTGACGCCCAGCCGATCCAGTTCGTCCGCATCGATTTCCTGCTGCCGTCACAGGGGGCTTGTCTCGTGGAGGTCATCGTCGACGACTTCGGCGACAATATCGCCCTCGGCCTGCTGGACCACGGCGGCGGACTCGACGTGGCAGTGGGCATCAATCTGAAGGACACCGAGGCAGCGCCTCTCGGCAACGCCAGGGCACTCGTCGACGGAGATCTCTACAATCGCTGGCGCCATGGCACGGCAAGCCGTGGGTCAGAGGACATCGACGCTCACATGATCCTCGATCTGGGAGCGACCTACAACATCGACCTGGTCCGGGTCATCGGTGGCGTCGTGGTGCGTTCCGGATTTGGTGGGGGCATTACGACAACACATTACGTGCAGCGACGACGCTGGGGCTTTCGCTACTACGAGTTGATGACATCCGACGGTTCCCTGTCGCCGGACGGTACACGCATCTGGACCAAACATCATACCGGACTGGCGCGCCCGGAGAACACCGCCAGGGGGCTCGTGGATCACGAGTTCAGCCCGATTCCGACACGATTCATGCGCATTTTCTGGAAATTCTGGAACACGACGTGCAGCGAGGGTTCGGCCGACTCGCGGACTGGGGAGGTGGTGGTGGGCTGCTCCGCCGGTGGTGCGACAGATGAGATCATGATGTACGGATCCGGTCACCCTGTCGAGGTCGAGTTCACCTCGCCACTGATCAACCTGGGCGGGACAAAGAATCTTAACAGCGTGGAGTGGGGGGGCGAGACCGGGGCGGGGACACGAATCGAGATTCGCTCTCGAACGGGCAACGAAATCGTACAGGAGTCTGTTTTCCACGACAAGAATGACAAGGTCGTCACCGAGAAGCGGTATGGAAAGCTGATTCCGAGCTTCCGTGGCAGAATCGATACCTTGCTGAATCCTGGCGGTGATTGGAGTTCGTGGAGCAAAGCCTATTCTGTCTCCGGCGAGATTTTCCAGTCGCCTTCCCCACGTCAGTTCATGGAACTCAATGTTCGCCTCACGTCCGACGACGGAGCATCCGGCGCCTCACTAGACTGGTTAGGGGTCAATTTCTCAGCACCCCTGGCGGAAGCCACCCTCGGCGAGATCTATCCCCTGCAGGCCGATCCAGGTGTAGAGACCGAGTTCGCTTACTTCCTACGCCCACTCAATACCGCGGGCACAGGGTTCGACCGTCTCATGCTGCGATCTTCAGCGACGGTGGCGTTTTCCGAGATTCGCCTGGCAGACGAGGTTGTCGAAGGGGTTGTCGAATCCATCGACGACGGGTTCCGCATCACATTGCCGAAGAGAGTCGCTTCCGGCGAACTCGTCGAACTCCGCTTCACTTCATCTGTGTTCCTCCAGGGAACCAGGTTCGATCTGTTCCTCCAGGATAGCGCGCAACCGGATGAGATTCGCCAACTCGTCGATGCTGGAGACGCAACCGAATTGGTGGCGAGCAGCACAAATGTCGTCATGCTGCCAGTTTCCCAGAACCTGTTGAGCAATCTCGAACTGAGCACCCGCGTCCTCACCCCGAATGGCGACGGTGTCAACGATGATCTCGTGGTGATCTTCGACCTGGTGAATGTCCTGGTGCCACGAGCCCTGACCCTGTCCGTCCTCGATATTTCGGGCCGGCGTCTGTTGAGTGTTGACGTGGACGCCACCGCGGGCAAGACCGAACTCACCTGGGATGGTCGTGACGCCAAGGGCGCCGTCGTGCCGCCCGGGCTGTATCTGCTGCAGGTTACCGTCGCCGGAGATGCTGGAAATCACACGACACGACAGGTAATCACAGTGGCGTACTAATAGCTTGACATCCATTTTTCCCCTCAGTATACTTCTACCCCTTGGCCCCCCCTTAAGGGGCTTATGTGCGCTGATGCTAATATTAATGATAGCGTTGTCCTAACACCTGAAAAGGAGAGATGCATGCGTGTGATTCTGGCGCTCGCGATGGGCG
>DPVW01000184.1:20451-38180 GCA_003529325.1 Candidatus Latescibacterota bacterium
TCTGCTTGTAGCGGGTACGGTTTCCGCTCAAGAGCCTTCTGAAGTTCCCCTGTATTTTGCCGTTGGAATTCCGGCGGGCAATCAGCCCACCATCGACGGCGACAACTCCGATTGGGCCTGGGTTGATCGCAGTTTCGAGGTCACCATCGAGGACATGAGTGCCCTCACGGGTGGCGCCGACGACGCCGACGATCTGTTTATCGATCTCGTCATCGGTTGGCAGCCTTCGAACAACACGATCAATGCCATGATTCACGTCCACGATGATGCCCTCATCGTCGACAAGAACCCGACGTGCACCTTCCGCGACGACAACTGTGAAGTGCATTTCGACCCGGACAATGGTGGTGGCGGCCCGTATTCGGCTCCTTCGGACCTGGACCAGCAGCCTGCCTACCAGATGTGTCTGAGCTTCTCTGAGCAGTTCCCACGTGTGCAGATGTATAACGGTGCTCTGTCCGAGTTTGGGCAGGACGCACTCGACTTCTGGTGGACGCACTCTGGCGATTTCGTGACCGCCGGTCACGTCAACACTGGTTCTGAGTACTATTACGAATTTTCCGCCAATCTGTTCGATCCTCTTTCCATCGGCGGCGGTCCTGATGCTTCCACTGACTGGATCCTCACCGCTGAGTCGACGATCGGTATGTCGATCTCCGTTGATGATGCCGATCCCGGCATCAACGCCAATGGCGACGAAGGTTCCGTTGGGTCAGATTGTTGCCCGGATGGTTTCTTCTGGCAGGCGCAGTTCAGCATGGCCGACCAGTTCATGAACACCGGCGGCATGCCTGACATCTTCCTGACCCCCTTGGACGGCACCGATACGGCTGTCGAGGCTACTTCCTGGGGCCAGCTCAAGACGATGGTGCAGAGCGACCTGTAGGTCTCTCAGCTCAGCAAAGTTCTATCACGCATGAGACCAGGGGGGAGGGAGTCAATTCCTCCCCCCTGTTTTTTTCGTGACATGATGGTTGTTGTCAGTAGTGTGATTCACATACCTTACGGGTTTTGAGGTCCAACGATCACCCTGTCACCCAGATGGATCGATGATGACCGGGTCTCCCATCTTCAGTTTTCGTACCGTGCAATTGGTCGCCGCCGTTGTCTGCCTCAGCGCCAGCCATGTGCTGAGTGTCGAGTCTTATGTCGTCGGTGGCACCAATGGAGTGGCCTGGAGTGGCATTGGTGAACTCAACGGCTTGAGCACCGCCACTGGTGCCCTGCAACCCGCCGGTGTGAATCCCGCCCGCGACGCGCTCGGTGATCTCTCCCGATTGGGTGGTTCCATCACTTCGCCCCAGGCGTCACGGGAGAATCTCACGTTGTTGCTCACCGATAACAATGTTGAAACCCTCTGGCGTGTGACCCGCGAACGACGACCAGATGGCACGTCGATGGTCATCGACCTGGGCGCGGCGCTACCCATCAACCGGATGTCTTTCCAGGGAACATCCGACAGCTTTCTGCGCGCCTTCGAGTTGTTCGTCCACGACGGAAATCCCAGTGATCTGCGCAACGACTCGCCTGTGGCTTTTATCAATCAGGTGGCGAGCAATCTCGAGCAGGACGAACCGATCATTGATGTCGATCTGCCACTGCAGTTCGTCCGTTTCATCCGACTCATCAGTCGCACCTCGCAGGAATTTACGATTACGGAGGTGGAGGTCTTCGGTGATGGTTTCGCACCGACGGGGGATTACCTGTCCGAGGTCATCGACCTTGGAGGGCCGGCCAACATCGGCCGCATCGCCCTGCTGACAGAACTGAATGAATCGACGGACGTCATTCTGCAGACCCGGACCGGTTCCGTGCCAGATCCACTGCTCTACTACAAGAAGTCTGAGATCTTTCAGGGTGAGGATCGGGCGGAGGAACTACTACTGCCCGTCGGTTCGCCCGAAGCACTGGAGCAATACAACGATCTGTTCACCGCCGACAAAGGTAGCATTGGCGACAATATCAGCGAGTGGAGTCCCTGGTCGGCGCCGTATGAAGATCTGACAGGTGGGTTTCTCTCTGCGGGGAACCGCCAATATGTCCAGTTTCGGCTATTGTTTTCTTCGGAAGATGCCCGCAGCGGCGCTGCCGTAGAGTCTTTTGAATTTGAATACTCCGTGCCAACTCTGGCTGAGGAAGTCATCGGCGAAGTGTGGCCGGCGGCGGTCACCTTGGGCGAGGTACAATCCTTCGATTATTACATCACTTCAACATTTGGTGCGACCAATTCCGGCTTTGATCGAATCGCTATCCAGACCCCTTTTCGCGCCGAGGTCCGCGATGTTGAGTTGAATGGCGTCGCCATCCCCTTCGAGCAGGTCGATACAGGCGATGACACACGAATGACCCTGCAGTTGACGCAGGATCGTGTCGAAGTCAGCGACGATGTCATTCGTATCGGTTTCGATGCACTTGTCACCGTCTACGGCACGACCTTCTTCGGCGAGGTCTTCGACACAACAACTGAGGAACTCGGCCAGGATGTGGTGGCTGGCGATGCCATCGCGCAACTCGATGGCGACCGACTCTCCGTTCAGGGCAGACTCCGCAGTGAGTTGATTCTCGAACTCGACAGTTCCCCGGGTCTGTTTTCGCCCAATGGCGACGGCATCAATGACGAGCTGCAGATCTCATATATCCTTCTCCGAGCTCTGGCGGCGGTGGAGGCAGAGCTGACCGTCTACGACCTCAGTGGTCGTCGAATCCGCTCGCTGGGGAAGTCAGGTCAGTTCAACGGACCCCAGGCCGTTCTCTGGGACGGAAGAGATGGCGGCGGCAATCTCGTCCCACCTGGTGTCTATCTGGTGCGGCTCAGTATCGACACCGATACAGGCACGGAAGAGCGTAGTCTCTCAGTCGGTGTGGCCTATTGAGGCCTGGGCGCCGACGCGGGCCCGCAAGAGGAATGACTCATGAGAGCCAATCACATTGTTGCCGCCTTGATCGCGGTCCAGGCGCCGATCGCTATCCAGGCAGATCGTATCTCATTCGCTACGCCGTCTGCGTGGCAGCAATGGTCGATGCCGGGCAATGCCGTCACGGTAACACGAGAGACTGGCGTTGAGCCCGTCAGAGTGCGAACGTCGATCAATGCCATGGCCAACCTCTCGTTGAGCGCCGTTGTGGTGACCCCCAACGGCGATGGTGTGGGTGACGAGATTCGCATAGAGTTTGATGCGCTGAAACTGCAGACGCCCCGTCCGTTGCTCGGTATCGAAGCCGGTCTGGCCCAACATTACAGCTTGGTCTGGGATGGTCGTGACACCGACGGTCGAGTTGTGCCACCCGGTTCGTACCTCCTGCGCCTCGAAATCGAAGGTGACTCACGTAACCAGACGGTTCAGCGACTGGTTTCGGTGGCTTACTAGATGATCGATCTGACAATGAACAGACGCGTACTCGCGCTGCTGATAGCTCTGACGGCCGGCCCGCTAACCGCATCGGAACGACTCGTGTTGGGCACGAACGCAGAAGACTGGCAGGAGACGGCCCTGATCTTCAACGCGTTGGATGCACTGAATTCGGGTGCCCTCGCTCCCCTGCAGGCTGATACGACGGAAAATCTGCTGCCCCGGGTCGTCGAACTGGGGGGTAATGCACAGACGTCGGTGACGACTGCGGCGGCACGCTCCAACGAAATTCTCGACGACCTGATCGATGGCAAGCCTAACACAGGATGGCGAGTCTACACCAACACGAATGGTGCTGAACTCCAGGTCGATTTGGGCGCCGTGTTTTTTCTGCAACGTATCTTGCTGGAACGGGGTGTGTTCAACCGCGACGACCGCTCTCTGCGTGGTTACGAACTGTATGTCAACGACGGCGACAGTCTGAACTTCGTCGATGATCCGAGCGATCCCCTGGGACCACAACCGCTCTTTTCGCTGGTTGCCCAGGATCGCTCTCACGGTGAACTCGAACTGGATGTTCGCATCCGGGCACAGCCGGTGCGCTTCATGAAACTGCGCAGCACCGGACAGCGTTCGTTCCAGATGGGCGATCTGAAGGTATTCGGCATCGGTGTCACCCCCTTCGCGCAGTATACCTCCGAGGTCTTCGACTTGGGTAGTGCTGCCAATTTCGGACCGGTGGAGATCTATGCGTCTGTCGATGCCGCCGCAGTGTTCAATTTCAGTACCAGAACCGGCACCGTCGCAGATGACTCACTCTACTTCGAGCAAACCGGAATCCCGGGCAAATTCAACGAGGTCTCCCGTAGCGAATTCGATCGCACTCTGGATCCGTCCTACGCCGGTGTGGTACGTGTCAACGATCGTGACTGGAGCGCCTGGAGCCCTGCCTATGATCAGACCGTGGGTCCGATGAGTTCACCGGACAACCGGCGCTTCGTGCAATTCGACATGAGATTTATCTCGAATGGGCTGACCGACAAGGCAGTCGTCGACTCCGTGGTCGTCAACTACACAGTGCCCGCCCTGGCCGATTCCGTCGTCGCCGAAATCACACCCGCCAGTGCAGTCCTCGGAGAGAACAACGAATTCGAATACCATCTTCGCTCTGTTTTCGGTGGTGGGGAGCGCGGTTTTGACACCGTCGAAATCATCACGCCTTTCGGCGCCGAGGCTGCAGAAGTCACTGTAGACGACGTGCCGGTTACTTTTGAGCAGTCGCAGGTCGACAATCGGCTGCAGGTCACCTTTGCGCAGGATCGCGTCGACCGCAATGGGCAACAGGTGATGGTGCGGTTCACCAGTCTGGTCACAGTTGCCGGTACCGCGTTTTGGGGTGTGGTGGGGGATTCTGAATCTGACGCGTATCCACAACGCATGATCGCCGGTGATGCCGACGAGGGGGTGGACAGCAACACCCTCATTGTCAGTGGTGAGATCGCAGACAGGTTACTGGCCAATGTCCAGTTCTCATCGAGTGTCGTGACGCCGAACAACGACGGCGTCAATGATCAACTGACACTCAGCTATACATTGCTCAAGGCGACGAGTGAGGTCGATGTCGATATCGTCGTCTACAATCTTGCCGGACAACCGGTTCGCGCACTCTACAACTCGCTCGATCTGACCGGGCCGAATGTCGTCCTCTGGGACGGTTGCGGCGGAGTGGGGTGTGACCAGGGGGGGCTACAACTGCCCCCTGGGCTGTATGTGATCCGCCTTGCGGTGGATAGCGATTCGGGCGGCGACGCCGTGTTGCGTACCGTCGCCGTCGCCTACTAAATGAAGTTCGAGAGAGGGTCTGCCTGCCGAAGGCGAGACCACGACAGCTTGAGGGAGGGATTCATGCGCAGGTTCGCTTTAGGCACTGCCGCCTTTGTCGGTCTGATTCTGTTCGTCGCCGATGCCAAAGCGGCGACCCCCGGACGCGAGCGGGGTGCCACGTCTCAGGTCCGCATCGAGGGTTTCGATCCCCTGATTCCGACTCTGAGGAAGTGGACCGTTCCCCAGGATCTGTACTATATCTACGACTGGGGCGGCTACAAGTACACGAACTACGCCGTGGATCCCTATCAGCGATACGTGGGTACGGACCTTGAGGGCCGCGGTCAGTACGACATCTTCGGAAATTGGATGACACGTGGTTGGCGCATCTACGAATGGCGGCAGGAGCAGCCACTCGCCTTCGGCAGCACCGTGTTCAAGGATCAACGTTTCTCGAGGTGGTTCAACAATCTCGTCGTCGCCTCCGACTCCAAAGGTCAGTACAACACAAGCCTGACCATCGGTGATGATATTCGTACGACCTTGACACCTCTGACATTCTCGCGGTCGAGTTTCAACGGTGTCCAGTGGGACTTCCGTTCCGACAAATACCAGGGCACGGTATTGATGTCCCGCGCCAGTGAACCGGTCCGAGCCATTCAGGGATCGGATCGCGACCAGCGTAGCGACTACACCAACTTTCTCGGCCTGCGTGGCGCTGCGCAGGTGGGAGATTTTATCAATCTCGGTGCTGCGTATGTGAACACGTACTTCGGTTCAGCGCGCAGCAATTTCTCCGAGACATCGCTCGCCGGCCTGCTGACGAGCAGTCAGTCTTCAGGCAACGTCACAGAGATCATCATCCGTATTACGGACGACTCGCCGGGTGACGGTTCAGGCGCACTATTCTTCTCCGCCGAGATGGTGGTCGATGGTGAACCGACAAGGGTGCGTCCCTCGATCGAAGGTGGTCGCCAGCGTGAGGGTTTCCTCGAGGCCCTCGAGGAAGCTCCGATCCTGTTGCGCTACAGCGTGCCTGACGCCCTCGTCACCCGCGATGTCGAATTCAACATGGTCATGTCCAACGATTACCGCATCGAGGTGACATCAAATCTGCAGACCAACATCTCCGGGCAGCCTATTTTCCTGCCGGTGACGCGCGCCAAGGGCAACGTCAAGGACAACACCAACCAGCGTGTCGTCACCTTCGACTACGGGTTGCCCTCCGCCAATCAGATCGCCAGTGTCACGATGGAAGTCGAAGATGTGCTCGGCTTTGAAGTGCGTGGCGAGTTCGCCCGCAACACCCAGTTTCAGCGGTATCCCAACATCAATGTCGTGAAGCTGAGCAATCAGTCGAAGGGGGATCGGACGGCGGACGCGTGGTTCTTGAATGCCACCAAGCGCGAAGGCCGAATGTTCCTCTATGGCGAGTCCTTCAGCATGGCCCATGACTATGTGACGCGGGGCTACATTCCAGACCAGAACGACTTCGTCGATTATGAAAACGAACGACAGAACATCTTCGAATACATCGACGACAACGACGACCAGGATCGATCTGTAGACTGGGCCCGGTTCGGCGGCGGGGGAGGTGACAACTCGGTGTTCCCTGGTCTGGACGAGAACAACGACCTGATCTCGGACTTCAACGAAAACCAGAATCGAACACCGGATTATGACGAGCCCTTCCTGCGACACTACGTCGACCCACCTGATTTTCTCTTCGGCGTCGACATGAACAACAATACGGTGGTCGACCGGTTCGAAAACGACGAGCAGGCCGACTATCCATACAAGCTCGGACACAAGGGCTTCAACGTTTACGGTGGCGCCGAGATCTATCCAGGTCTGAATTTCAGTGTCGGTCGATCGGAGGAGTGGCTGATCGCCGCTGACCAGCGGAGCGAGATGTGGTATGCCATCGCCTCGGCACAGCACAACATGCCGACGGCAGGCACGATGGAGTTTTTCTGGATGATCAAGTCTGTCGAAGATGCCATTGCAGACAACCTGCTGCAGTGGGTGCAGCGACCCGGAACGGTTGGTGGTCTGCAGCCCTTCGATGACCCCTTGGTTACGCGAGATGCACTGGTCAACCAGACCTTCGTCGGTTATACCCTCGAACGCGGCAATCTGACATTCCGCAACAAGGTGCGCTTTGACCATTTCCGTCAACGCGACGACAGCATCGGTCTGGATAACAGTGTGTTTTTTGGTGTCATCAGCAAAGTCGACTTGCCATTTGAAGTCGGCGATGGAATCATCGTTACGCCCCGTTGGAAGAGCATGTGGCGGAAGCGCACACGCCCCCGCAAGACACAACTGGCGCAGAACGAGTTGTCAGAGATCCTCTCTTTGAGTGCCGTGTTCCCCACACTCACCAAGAGCCGGATTGAGGTGGGCGTTGAGGCGGTCTTCTTCCGTAACGGAGAGCCCATCCCGGACCCGCTGCCCCCCGAGTATACCGACGATTTTGTCGGCAAGGTCTTCACCGCTCAATACACCAGCAAGGTTCACTATCTGGGTTACAACCTCATTGCCAATATCGGATTCCAGATCAACAACATCAGCTTCAACAATCTCGACGATCTCGATGTCAGCAATACAACGGCATTCATCGAATTGCTCGCGGGCGTCGAAGAGGAGCGCCTCGGTGGGCGGCCATCGACTCGCCGCGGATTATAAGGTCGGTCTAAGTCTTCGGACTGCCGTCGGGCTCTGTTGCCTGCTGATCGTCGGTTGTACCGGCGTCGAAGAGACGGGGCGCAGTGCCGTGGCTCTGGCCACGGTAGGAGATATCGAGATTACGAGTGATGATCTCGATCGCGTTTCAGAGCGCTTCGGCACGGACGGTGCCAGTGACACCGAGGCCTGGCATCACTCGTTGCAGTTGCTGATCGACAAGCAACTGCTGCTGTTGGAGGGGCAGAGATTGGGGTTGCACGAGTCGCCTGCGGTGCGCGCGGCGGCGGCGTCCAGCCATCGACGCAACTTGACTCAGGCACTGCTCGAGCGACGCTACCAGGAGCGCCTGGCGCCTGCCGAAGATCAGTTGCAGGCCTGGTTCGACAGCACGAATGCGGGGCTGGAAATTCAGCTGAGCCGCGTCGTCATCAGCGATCGTGGTACGGCCCTCAAGGTCCTGCAGGATGCCACTGGAGGGCATGGACTGCAGGACCTCGACATCCCTGCTGACGTTGTCGTCAGTCGAGGAGACATGGGCTGGTTGAGCAGCCTGGTAACGCGAGATCTTCGTATGACGCCATTGTTCGATCGCGAGATCGGTTCGGTGGAATTGGTCGAGTCTGAGGGGAATTTCTTCCTCATGGAGGTCACCGATCGCCGTGAGAGGCCCTTCGAAGAACGCCGAGAGGCGGCTCGTAGCGTGCTCGAGGCCGAACGTCGGGCGCAGGTCAACATGGAGTTTCTGGAATATCTGTTGGCCAAGTATGCGGTGCGCGTCGATACGGGTGCCGTGCAAAGGTTGTCGAGCAGTGCAGCGACACAACGTCTCGACTCCAGTATGCGGCTTGTGCAGAGTAGCCTGGGGGACTGGTCGCTGGGCGAGTATCTGCACGCAGTCGAACTGCTCGATGTCGAGGTCACAGGAGCGAGTACGACCGCCTTGGGATTTCAGGTAACGCGAGCCTTTGTCGTCGCCCAGTTGCTACCGCGAGAGGCCACCGAGCAAGGTCTGGCGGATTCTCTGGCGACGCTGCGTGATGCGGTTGTCCGGCGTGGTACGATTGAGGCCCTGTGGACGACGAGTGGCTTTGGCCCCGAATCTGCGTCCCGCGAGCCGCAACGATTTGACGAGTATCTGGAGCGGTTGCGGCAACAGTTTGCTGACCGTGTGCATCTCGATGAGGATGCCTATGTCGCCTATGTCGCCGAGAAACGGCGTAGCGACGCTCCAGTGGAGTACTGAGGCGGATCCCGCGGATTTATTTTGGCGGGCCTACTAGGAGACAGACAAATGCAGGCACGATACGGTTCGGGAAAAGTGGTGCTGATGGCGGTCGCCTTCGGTGTTATCATGGCTGTGGGTTGTGGACACTTCCTCATCCCCACGGCGTTCCGACCGGTTGGTTCCGGAGATCAGATCCGGCACAGCGAAGGCACGAGCATGGAGGTTTCCGATGACGGGACGATCGCCTGGGTTCAGGGTCGTCTGGAAATTTCGGTACGCGCCATGACCGACGCCGAACTCAATCGTCAATTTCCGACGTTTTCCGAAGACGGCGATGGGCCGTCGTTTGAGTTGCCGACGAATGTGTTCACCTATGGTGACTGGGAAGACCCACGGAGTAAGACCTCGCCCTCCCGATTTTCTGTGTTCAAGATCGCCGTCAAGAACTATGAATACCCGAAGGTCAAATTCGATGCGCTGACGCCGTTCATCGAGGCGAGTAACGGGCGCGTGTACTTCCCGTGGGGCCAATACAATTTCGAGGAGTTCTTCCGGCGGTTCCCACTTGCCTACAATGGTCTCGGATACCTGCGCTTCCGCGAGCGTCTTTCTCTGCTCAAGCTCGGTCTGTATCCGGACAACGATTTCTGCTTCTCCGGGCAGGAATTCGAAGGCTACATCGTCTTCGACAAGATGCATGACGACGTGGAAGATATCATCTTCCGTATCCCCACTGTCGGCATCCGTTACGACTACCGGGACGAGCCACTGGAGACGGTCGCTCTGGCGTACAAATTCGAGCGCGACCTCATCAAGGTCCGCCGTCGCGATCAGATCGCCGCCGCGGAGTGAGCGGGCAGAACCCAGCACCGTAGCATAGCCCACCACAGGGCGACGAGACTTGCGGACGAAACTTGTCGTCCGACGAGACTTGCGCCCGACGAAGCCCCGAGCCAGGAGAGATCAGGTCGCGGTAGAAGGCCTCACGCGTATGCCTAGGGCTGTCCTCCGTCTGCTTTCCATCGCGCTCGCCGCCTCGATGCTACTTTCGGTGACGGTCCTGTCACCGGACCGTGTGTCGACATGGATCGAGGCGTGGGTGGGATGGGAGCCGGTGGCGGAACCGCCTGCTCCACCCCCGGACCCACAAGCTGTCGCTGTGGCGGAAAGAGTGTCACGGGAGCGTCTGTATGAGCACGTCAGGTATCTGAGTTCGGGCCCCTCGCGCGTTACCGGCTACGCAGGCGCGCAGCGGGCGGCTGAGTACATCGAAGCCCAGTATCGTCAGGTTGGTCTGCAGGATGTCACCGTCGAGCAGTTCACGGTGCCCGTGCCATTCGATCGCGGCGGCAGCATCGAACTGGTCTCCGGCAGCACCCGCCTACAGTTCCCCTTGCATGCCCTTTGGCCCAATCACGTTCGTACACCGACGCTGCCAGATCAGGGCATCGGCGGCGCTTTGATCGATGGTGGTGCCGGCCGCCTGGAGGACTTCGACGGTCGTCCCCTCGAGGGCAGCGTCGTGCTACTGGGATTTGGCTCGGGTACCGGTTATCTGCGAGCACGCATGCTCGGTGCCGCCGCCATTCTGTTCTACGACGATGGTCAGGTGACACGCGCCGAAGCGGCGGCGAAGTTCCTGCAGGTTCCTGTCGACATCCCCCGTTATTGGGTAGACGACCTGACTGCAAAGGCCCTGCGTGGCGCGGCTGCAGATGGCACAGCGCGCGTACAGTTGTCGTCGCGAATGGACTGGATCGACGCCGAGGCACAGAGCATCGTCGGTTGGTTGCGCGGTGATGAGGAGGCCATGCCCATGGGGCAGCGGCAGAAGGCACAGAGCTGGGGCGATCAGGTCATCCTGCTCCACGCCTACTACGACGCCATCTCCGTCGTGCCCGCGATCGCCCCTGGGGCCGAGAGTGCGACCGGCATCGCCGCTCAGCTCGAATTGGCGAGGCTGCTGCAGGCAGAGGGCACGCGATACACCATCCTCTTCGTCGCCACGCCGGGCCATTTCCAGGGGCTGGCGGGTGTCAACGATTTCCTCTACCGCCACTCCCGTGTCAGTGAGCACTTCGACGAGAAGATGCCGGCGGCGCAGCGCATCGACTTCCGACTGTTCCTCGGTCTCGATCTGTCCAGCCACAGCACCACCGTTGGCCCCTTCACGATGGGCACGTTCTACAATTCCACCTGGCAGACCGATAACTACCAGAAGAATCTGATGGCCCATTACGCTGATCGGTTTGAGCAGTACACACAACAGACCTTCGGCGAGGTGTCCCGCTATCAGGACGGTATCGCGCCGTTGAAGAGGACCTGGAAGAACTACATGCCGGTGCGGCTCGCCCTCGACAGCGAGGCGGCCATCTTCATTGGGCACGAAGCACTGACGATGGTCACGCCCAATCAACTGCGGGCGCGTGTCGACACACCGGTGGATCGCATCGAGTTTGTCGACTTCGACGGTCTGACGTCTCAGGTGCGCACCCTCACCGGAATGCTCTACAAAGCGACGAGGGATCCCGGATTCTTTAATGACAGCAAGCTGATCCTGCGCGATCAGGGCCACAGCCTCGAGGGCCACGTCTACTGGTTCGACCGCGACGTCAACTTTGCGGTGCCAAAGAGTCCGGTGCCCCGTGGCATGGTCACCTACCTGCAGCCCGGCCCGAACTCGGTGGCGGGTGTGCGCACGCTGATCGCCACGCGCACGCTGCCTCTGGAGAGCGTCGACGATCCCACAACGGAGAGTATCGAGGATCCTGGTTGGTTTCGCTTTGATATCGTGCGCAATCGTTTCACCAATCGCATCCAGGCTTTCGAACTGGATCACGACGGACGCATCATCTCCGCCCCTGACATGGGGGAGGAGGGCAACGGCACCTATCCCATCGACGCTGGCTACGGATGGTGGGAGAACAAGATGCTCGAAGTCGTTTTCCCCTGTCGTGCTCTCAGTTTCCTCGAAGTCGTCGATCCACGGTATCTGAGCGCCCTCGACCGGATCCAGGTGCTGGGGGGCAACGATGCACCGCCCCGTTCCTACAGCTGGTCCTACATCGACAATCAGAGTGTCAATGCTGAACAGGTCGTGCAGGCGGGCGTCGTATTCGCCGAACCGGGGAAACCGGTGAAGATCCTCGCCGGGACCGGGTTGTTCGGCCAGGGAGCGGCACTCTCCTCCATCCGCTTCATGTTGACGAATGCAGACCCCTCGTTCTACGAAGAGCCACTGAATCCGCAGGATGTCGAACTGGAGACGGTGCAGCAGGCGCAGGGGCGTGGCTTTCCCGTCGATCAAGGGATGATCTTCCATCCGTCGCTGCAGGCGGCCCGTGACATGTGGATCGTCGACGACGTCCGTATGAAACAGCTCGCACGCTACGGCATCGTGCTCGAAGGGCTGGAGTTTCTGCATCAGCAGGCACACGAGGCGCTGCGCCAGGCCCAGGACCGTCTGCACAACTACGACTACAGCGGCTACTTCACCCACGTACGAGAAGCTCTGGGGCTCGAAGCCCGGATCTATCCGGATGTGCGTTCCACCGCCAACGACACCGTTCGCGCCGTCATCTTCTACTTCGCACTCCTGTTGCCCTTCGCCTTTTTCTGCGAGCGATTCTTCTTCGCCGCCTCCGAGGTGCGCAACCAGATCTTTGGTTTCGTCGGCATTTTTGTCGGGGTCTTCCTGTTGCTGCGTTGGGTCCACCCCGCCTTCAAGCTCTCCGGTTCGCCCTATATCATCTTTCTCGCCTTTGTCATCCTCGCCCTGGGCAGTCTCGTCGTCGTCATCGTCGTCGGCCGCTTCATGGAGTTGATCCAGCGTCGTCGTGGTGCAGCCTCCGGCCTCCACGAGACCGATGTAGGTCGACTGTCGGTCGGCTTTGCGGCGATCATCCTGGGTATTTCCAATCTCCGCAAGCGGCGTTTGCGTACCTGCCTGAATGCGATCACGCTGACCCTTCTGACCTTCTCCGTCGCCTCCTTCACCTCCGTGCAGAGTGGCATCTCCTTCTACCGGCTGCCCCGGGCGACGGAGCCGATTTACGAGGGCGCCCTCGTCCGGGATCGGGCGTGGTCCCCCATGCAGCCCTCCTCCCTGCGTTTTGTCGAATCCGCCTTTGGCGACAAGGCCATCGTCGTGCCGCGATCATGGCAGTTGTCACAGGTACAGGCGGAGCGGGCCTTTATCGAGTTCGAGTCCCTCGACACGGGTCGATCCGCCTTCGCTCACGGGCTGGTGGGGTTCACCGCCACCGAACCACGTGTCTCCGGTATCGATCGGTTTCTTACGGCAGGGCGATTTTTCGAGGCGGGAGAAGTGGACGTCGTCATCCTGCCTGACATTCTCGCCTCCGTTCTCGGAGTCACCGACCAGGACCTCGGACGTTCCCGTCTCAGACTCTATGGGCGTGACTACACCGTCATCGGCATCCTCGACTCAGAAGGGCTGCGCAGGTTGGTCGATCTCGACGGCGAACCGTTGACGCCGGTAGACACCGTGACCGACGCCAGCAAGTTGTCTTCACAGCGCAACCAGGATCCACGGAACTCAGCGGCGACGGCCATCGAGAGCTTCAATCACCTCGAACCTGGGCAGACACTGTTCCTGCCATATGAACGGGTGATGGAGATGGATGGTCGGATGTATTCGATCGCATTGACGGAATTCGACGATCTAGAGTCTATCCAGACGAGTATCGAAGAGTTCATGTCCCGTGTAGCGCTGACGATTTTTGTCTCCGATGTGGACCGTGTCGTCGCCTACAGTTCGATTGGATCGACCAGTGTCAGTGGTATGGGACAACTGTTCGTACCTGTGCTGATCGCCGCCCTCATCGTCCTCAACACGATGATGGGTTCCGTTTACGAGCGCTCCCGTGAGATCGGGGTATACTCTGTTGTCGGTCTGGCACCGAGCCATATTTCCATGCTGTTTCTCGCCGAGTCCACCGTCTTTGCCACCTTTGGCGGCGTCGCCGGTTATCTGCTGGGGCAACTTTCCTATCTGGGAATGCTGACCTTCGATATCGCCGGCATCACGTTGAATTACTCTTCCCTGTCGGCTGTGTGGTCGACGATGGTGGTCATGATCACCGTCTATCTGTCGACCCTGTATCCCGCACGTATGGCGGCGGACATGGCTGTGCCGGACGTGACGCGTCAATGGCAGTTTTCCGAGCCGGATGGCGACAGTTGGCGCTTTGATTTCCCCTTCACGGTGGCTGGTGCTGAGGTGCCGGCGATCTACGCCTATCTGAAGGTCGTCTTCGATGCCTATGGTGAGGGCTCCATCGGCGACTTCATCGCCCGCGATGTGCAGGTTGATATCGATGATTCGCAGGGAGATCCGGTATATGATCTGCAGATGACGGCCTGGTTGGCGCCGTATGATCTTGGCATCAGCCAGGTCGTCCACCTGCGGGCTCTGTCCACGGGCGAACACAACATCTACCGCATCGAGATGGATCTGTACCGTGTCAGCGGTGCTGTCGCCTCCTGGATCAGAATGAATCGCAACTTCCTTACCGTTCTGCGCAAACGCTTCCTGGTGTGGCGCACGCTTCCGGAGAGTCTGCGAGAGGAGTATCGCGCGCGCTCACAGAGCGTGCTCTCCGGTGATCCTGCGTTGGAGAGCGCATGACGGAACCACAGCACACGCCAGAAATGGAGACAGAGCAGCCTCCCGCCTGGGGGCCGGGCGGCTATCGCATTCCGTGGCGGGCCCTCGTTCTCGGCCTCGCCATGGTGCTGACGATCAACATAGGCGCGCCGTATGCGATGTATATCATTCATTCATCGCAGTGGTCGATTTCCTATCTGCCCCTGGCCGTCGTTTTTCTGTTCACGGCCCTGGTCTTCTTCAACGCCACCATTGTCAGTCTGACAGGTATTCGTGGCCTGTCGCGTACTGAATTGAGTCTGATTTTCATGATGGCCCTCGTCGGCGCATCGATCCCGACGTGGGGGACCTCGACCTATCTGATCGCCGTCATCGCTGCGCCGAAGTTTTTCGCCTCTGCCGAGAATGGTTGGCAGACCACGATCGTGAAGTACATAAAGGAATGGCTCGTGCCGCAGGACATGACCGCCCTGCGCTGGTTCTACAATGGCAAACCGGCGGGGGAGTCGATCCCCTGGGGGCCCTGGGCGGTGCCGATGTTCTGGTGGATCAGCCTGGTGATGGCCGTGTTCTTCCTCTGCCATTGCCTGGTGGCGGCATTTCGTCGTCAGTGGGTGGAGTACGAACGCCTGCCCTTTCCACTGATGGAACTGCCGCAGCAGTTGATCGATACCCCGGCAGGTTCTCCCTGGCCCGCTTTCGTGCGCAAGCGTTCGTTCTGGATCGGCGCGGGCGTGCCATTCTTCATCGTCATGTGGAATGTGATCACCTACTTCACACCGGTGATCCCGCAGATCCCCACCGATCTCGGTGGTGCCGTCCGCCTCGGCCCCGCCTTTCCGGCAATCAACACCAACATCAACTTCGCCATCGTCGGATTTACCTACTTCGTCCATCTCGACGTCAGCTTCAGCATCTGGTTCTTTACGCTGCTGACGATGATCCAGGAGGGACTGTTCAACCGTTTCGGCTACGCGATTGCCGGCCGGGATACCTACACTTTCGGACACCCGGGAATCGGCTGGCAGGGGTTCGGTGCTCTCACCGTGATGGTCATCAGCATGTTCTGGATGGCACGCGGTCACCTGCACGCCATCTGGCGCAAGGCGTGGCGCAATGACCCGGATGTCGATGATTCTCGAGAGTTGATGTCGTATCGGACCATCGTCATAGGTGGCGCGTTGTCGGCGCTTTATATCTGTCTCTGGATGTGGCGTTCCGGGATCTCTCCTGTGGCCGTCGTATTGTTCCTGCTGGCAACGATCATCCTCTACACCGGAATTACCCGAGTCGTTATGGAGGGCGGGTTGTTGTTCTGCCGGGGACCGCTGATAGCTCAGACATTTGTCGGTTATGCCCTCGGTGGCCCGAACATGCCGGTAGAGAGTCACGTCGCCATGGGCCTGCACTACGGTTGGCACCATGAGTTGAAGGGCTTTTTCATGGCGGCGTCAGCCAACAGCAGCAAGATCTCCGATCTGATGCGGATTCCCCGACGCCCCCTCACCCTCTATATCATGGGAACCGCTTTCATCGCCGTCGTTGTTTCCATGGCTTTCACCCTCTACATGGGCTACAGCTACGGAGCCTATAACTATGGTGGCTGGATCTTCGGCAATGGCTCACAAGTGCCCTATGTGGAGATCCTGCGCAAGCAGGCGACACACACACCGGACTTTCAGCGTCTTGGGCACATGGGCCTCGGTGCCGCGTTGATGAGCGCTCTGACCTTCATGCGTTACCGCTTCGCCTGGTGGCCACTGCACCCCATCGGACTTCCCGTCGGCATCGCTTCCTATCCGGTGACGATCATCGTGTTTTCCGTATTCCTCAGTTGGTTTGCGAAGTGGGTCATCATGCGTGCCGGGGGTATTCGGCTCTATCGTGGTGCCCAGCCCTTTTTCATCGGTCTCATCCTCGGCTATTTCACCGCCATCGGCATCTCCTTTGTCGTCGACGTCATCTGGTTCCCCGGGCAGGGGCACCCCTTGTACGGAAACTGATCCCGGGCCATGGCAGAGGAAAAACCAAATAGCGAGAGTCTCGGGCTGATCCCCGAGGACCTCACATTCCAACCCGGCTTCGACATGAAGACGGTCTACGCCGCTCTGTTCGTCGGCCTGGTGATGATGCCTGGTGCGATCTATCTGGGCCTCGTCACCGGTCAATCGATGGCGGGCGGCGCCGAATGGGTGACGATGATTCTGTTCATCGAGATCGCTAAGCGGTCCTTCGTGCAGATGCGACCACAACAGGTCATCATCCTTTATTGGGTTGCCGGCGGTCTGGTGACCATGGGTGGCAAGCTCGGCACGGGTGCCGAGTTCTTCGGCGGACCTTTCGGCGGGCTCATCTGGGACCAGTATCTGATCCAGTCACCCCAGGCCGATGGCCTGCACCAATACATCCCGACCTGGCTGGTGCCGCCCCGTGGTTCACCGGCCCTGGAAAATCGCAGTTTCTGGCACCCTGACTGGATCAAGCCGATCGTGCTGCTGGTGACCGTCATTGTGATGCAGAAGATCAATGGTCTGGCTCTGGGTTACGTGCTGTTCCGTATCACCAACGACATCGAACGTTTGCCCTATCCGTTGGCAGCCGTACAAGCCGGTGGGGCGACGGCACTCTCCGAAAGTTCGCAACAGCGGGAAGGTTGGCGCTGGGAGGTGTTCAGTGTGGGGGCTTTCATCGGCATCGTCTGGGGTGTTCTCTACGTCGTCATCCCAACCCTGTCGGGAATTTTCCTCACGGAGACGGTGGAGTTGTTGCCGATCC
This sequence comes from Candidatus Latescibacterota bacterium, assembly GCA_003529325.1. GTDB lineage: Bacteria > Latescibacterota > UBA2968 > UBA8231 > UBA8231 > UBA8231. The sequence continues at coordinate 37,943 of DPVW01000184.1, forward strand.
CCTTCATCGACCTGACCGTGTCGATGAAGGGACTGATTCCGGCGGGTATCATGGGCGTGGGCACGGATCTGTTTCACCTGATGATCGGTTTCGTCCTGCCCTTCTGGATCGTGGTGGGCACCTTCGCCGCGTCGATGCTGGTGAATCTCGTGCTGAATCCGATCATGTACTTCGCCGGCATCCTGCATACGTGGGAGCCGGGCATGTCGGCGATTCCCACGCAGATCGGCAACAGCTT
>DPVW01000184.1:38574-67321 GCA_003529325.1 Candidatus Latescibacterota bacterium
GGCAAGACCCTCTATGGACTGAGGGATGGACGCCAGCAGGACGCCCGAGAGATTCCGAAGGACCGGGGGGATATTCCGATCCCCGTGGCCCTCGGCATCTGGGCATTAAGTACGGCCGGGTTCGTCGTCCTCGTGGCCTTCCTCGTGCCCGAATTCCCCTGGTGGATCACCGCGGCCTTCGGTTTCATCTGGACCCCGATCTACTCCTATATCGGGGCGCGTATGATCGGCCTGACCGGTTCCCCCCAGGGTGTCTCCTTTCCCTATCTGCGCGAGGGTTCTTTCTATCTGTCCGGATACCAGGGGGCGGGGGTCTGGTTCGCCCCGATTCCGATCTTCCAGTGGGGATTCGAGGCAGCGGCGTTCAAACAACTTGAGCTGACGAAGACAAAATTCGGCAGCATGGTGAAGCTCGCGGCGGTGACGATCGTCATCATGTTCATCTGCAGCTTCGTCTTCTGGTCCTTCATCTGGAAGCTTGGGCCGATTCCCTCATCGGCGTATCCCTTCGTACAGAAGTTCTGGCCATTTCATGCAACGATGCAGGCGTTCTGGGCCAAGTCGACACTGCCCGACGCCGCAGGCAATGCACTGGTGTCGCAGATCATTCGCTGGGACTACATCGGTACCGGTTTCCTCGGTAGTGCCGCAGTGCTCGCTGGCCTGGCGCTGTTCAAGGCGCCCCTCACCCTGTTCTACGGCTTCGTCGGTGGTATCGGCTACTGGCCCCACTTCGTCATCCTCAATTTTGCCGGCGCTCTGTTGGGGCGATACTACTTCCAGCGTCGTTTCGGCGAGGACCGTTGGCGCGCCTACACGCCCATCCTGCTGGCGGGTTATTCCTGTGGCATGGGTCTGGTGGGTATGACGTCCATCTCGGTGGCGTTGATTTCGAAAGCGGTGTCCAGCATTGTCTTCTGAGCGCAAATGGGCCCGTCTGTCAGGCGTGTGTCTGGTCGCGTCGCTGGTATCGCTTTCGGCGTGCACCCGGGGTGCCACGGAGTTTATCACCGCGGCAAAAGAGGGAAAGACAGACGTCGTTCGGGCACAACTCGCCGATGGTCGTAGTGCGGACACGGCCGAGTCTTCCGGCTACACGGCGTTGATGCGTGCCGCCGAGTGGGGTCGGCTCGACATCGTGCAGCTACTGATCGAGTCCGGCGCCAATGTCAATCACAAGGCGCGGGACAATGGTTCGCCCCTGACGCTGGCGGGAAGGAAGGATCGAGGCGATGTCGTCCGTCTGCTCCTCGACAAGGGGGCTGTGGTGCACGACAAGATCGGCGCCGCGGATGTGTTTCTTATCCTCCGTTCCATGAGAAATGACACGACGACAATCGCCCACCTGATCCGCGTGGGGGCAGCTGTCGACGCCCGCGATGCTGAGAAGCAGATTCCGCTGATGGACAAGACGAATGGCGGATACGCGGCGGCTGTCAGCCTGTTGCTCGACTCGGGAGCAGAGGTCGATGCCGTCGATACCCTCGGACGCTCCGCCCTGCATCGGGTGCGGAATCGCGCCGATATCGCCACACTGCTGCTCAAGGCTGGCGCAACGATAGACAAGCGTGACAAGCTTGGATTCACGCCCCTTCTGATCGCCGCCCAGCGTGGGTATGCGGCAACCACGCGGCGACTGCTCGCCGCCGGAGCAGAGCCTGGTGTTGTCGATGTCCGTGGCGAGAGTGTGTTGCACAAATCCGTCAACAATAGTGACGTGTTGCGCGAAGTCCTGCATTCCGGACCCCCACCACTGGATGTCAAGGATGCCAGTGGTATGACGCCACTGATGATCGCTGCATGGCACGGACATGTGGACGCAGTCGAACAGTTGCTCGCCGCCGGGTCGGCGATTAACGATCTGTCCGCCGAAGGGGAGTCGGCGCTGACCCTGGCTGCGCGCCGTGGTCACGCCGAGATCGTCGCTCTGGTGACTGCGGCGGGTGCTGATATCGAGTTGCTGAATCGACACGGGGAATCGGCTCTGTGGCTGGGAGCTCCGCACGCAGCAGTCGTCACCGAACTGCTGGCTGCGGGTGCCAATTCGCACACGACTACCGAGGATGGTACAACTGCCCTGATGCGCGCCATTCAGGCGGATGCCCCCGCCGCTGTCCGCCGTCTGCTCGAAGCTGGTGCCGATCCACGGCTGGTGGATGTGCGCGGGCGTACGCCATTACATCAGGCCAGATCCGGCGAGCTGAGCCAGCTGCTGCTGGCTGCCGGTGCCGAGGCCAATGCGACCGATGCTGCGGGTCGGACCCCGCTGTTGGAGCGCGCCAGCTGGGGTGAGGCGGAATCCGTTGAGCTATTGCTGGCGGCTCGAGCTGATCCCGAGATCGACGATATCCGAGGACGCACACCGCTGATGGAGGCGGCCCGACGTGGGCACCGGTCGGTGATCGGCCTGCTGTTGGCTGCCGGTGCCCGGCGTACCGCCACCGATGCCACAGGCCTGACGGCGGTGGACCATGCGCAGAGTGGCGGACACGTGGGTGTGGTCGATCTTCTGCAGGATGTACCCTTTCCCTGAGGGACGTCACCAGCACCGGCGCCATCTGAAACCTCACCAGAGGAACGCTATGCGTATCGGACTCGTATTACAGCCCTTCTCCGAACAATCTTTACAACTGGCAGCGCAACTGGGTGCCACCGACGTCGTCGCCGGCATGCCCGCCGGTGACTTTGACGAACTGGTTCGCCTGAAAAGCCGCGTCGAGGATGCGGGCCTGTCGTTGTCCGTCATCGAAGGACTCATGTCGATCGACGAGGTGGTTCTGGGTGACGGCGGCAGGGATGCGTGCATCAAAGAATTTCAGCAGGGCCTGCGGAAGATGGGTGCCGCCGGAATCCCCACGTTGTGCTACAACTTCATGGTCTGGCGCCCCGGCGTCGGTGTGGTGCGCACGTCGTATACAACACGCGAGCGCGGCGGCTCCTGGGTCAGCAGCTTCGACGCCGATCTGCTTGCGCAGGCCCCCGAGATCCCAGGAGCCACCATCGAAGAGGAGCGTGTCTGGGAGAATCTCGAATACTTCCTCAAGGCGGTGATCCCCGTCGCCGAAGAGGCAGGGGTCAAACTGGCCATGCATCCCGACGACCCGCCCATGTCGTTGCGGGGCCAGGCGCGGATCATGAGTACACCTGACAACTTCGAGCGTCTCGTGAACCTCGTGAAGAGTCCCAGCAATGGTCTGACCTTCTGCCAGGGCTGTTTTTCCGAGATGGGGGCCGACATCCCAGCAACGATCCGCCGATTTGCCGACGACATCCATTTCGTCCACTTCCGCGATGTTCAGGGTCAGGTGCCCAAATTCAGCGAGAGCTGGCACGACAATGGCAAGACTGACATGCTGTCGGCAATGCAGGCCTACGCCGATGTCGGTTTCAGCGGTGTCATGCGCCCCGATCACGCCCCATTCCTGCACGGTGCTGGCGATGACGGTGAGCCCACGGGTTACACGATGACGGGCAAGATCTTCGCCGTCGGTTACATGCACGGCTTGCGTGAGGCGGCTCTGAAAGACGCAAGTTAAATCGGCTGGCTAACCAATGACGAAGATCACATTTCCCAGCTTGCCCGTGAAATAGTCGATCACAAGCCAGAGACCGTTGCATAAGGCCTCTCCGACGATGAGTCCTAGGAAGAAGTTCTGGCTCTGGTGGTATGTTGTAGCACCACCGAACCGAAGGATCAGGCGCTTCACGAGCCAGGCGAGGAACACATTGAACCAGACGCGTTCCATCATGTAATTGCCACCGATCGGAAGTCCGATCGGGTGCAATGGCCACCAAAGGAATCGGTGTCGGATCCACATCATGAGTCCCATGGCACCCCCTCCGCCGAGTAGGAACCAAATCCCTCGCCAGTAGATGCCCGTCGGTTTCTCGAGATTGCGTAGCGCCTGATCGTACACGACGGCAGGGCTGCCCTTAAAAAACCAATTTCCCACATTGATGCCGCCCTGCTCGTAAGCGATATGGAATACGGTCCAGCAGGAGCCGATGGCACCGATGAAGATGGCCAGCACAATTGCCCAGAACACGGTCTTTCGACTGCGCAGATCCATCGCCTCGATCAGCTTCAGTCCGTTGGCGCACATGGCCATGATGAAGACACGGATGTCAGCCGACCAGATGTACGCCAACGACAGGTCGAGAACACCGGAACTGCCCACCAGCTGCGAACCCAGACCCATCATCGTCAGGTCCGGCGCCGTCATGGGAGCCCGTACCGCCGCCAGACCCGCCTCACAGACGAGCCGTGTGATGCCCACGAAGATCAGCAGGGCGAGGACGACGAACAGAAAAGCCACCCAGGCTTTGGTCCCCATCAACCACAGCCACACGGTCATGGTCAGCAGACCGCCAAAGAAGCCGGCTACGGCACTGCGATACGACAGGGTCTCGTCACTGTCGTCGATACCGGAGGATCGCCCAAGGGCCGTGGCGACCACGGCACCCAGGTGCTGGCGACCAATCCACAGCCCGACGAATACCATGGCCAGCAGGGCCCCTACCCCCTGGTAGGCCATGAAGGGTAGATCGCTGACGCCGTAGGTGATTCGCTGCACCGAGGACATGCCGGTGAGCAGCAGTAAACTCCGCTCGATCTTCGCCAACAGATAGAACACCCAGATTCCTGCAGCGACCTGGGTGTTGATGAAATAGGAAAAACCGATGAGGGCGAAATTGACGAAAGCCCGAACCATGGGAAAGGGCATCGCCCAATTCAAATTCATGAAGGGAATGCCCACGTGATACCGTGAGAATGCTCGCAGAGATCCGATGAAAAGGGGGATGGCTGCACCCATCCACATAACAGGATCGCGGAACAGGCGATTTGACAGCCGCCCCTCCTCCTCGCCGTCGATCATCGCCTGCCCCACCTGCATCAGGGGGTAGGGTAGACGTTCCCGCTCCATCCACTGTCGACGCAGGATGACGGCGGCGCAGACCATGCATGTGTAGAGTCCGAGCAGGAACACGCCCCACCACAGCAAGGGTTCGACCCATGCGTCGTATGGGATCGATCCCCCCGTCGACTCGATGCCCTCGTAGAAGGAACGATTCTCGTCCCCATCGTCGACCATGATGTTGTGCTTCGGCAGGTGCGGGAACAGCTTCTCCTCCCACTTATTCTCTGGGGAGGCGTAGTAGAACAATGCCGTCAGGATCGGCATCAACTGGTAGCTCAGGCCCATCGTACACAGGGCACTGACGATGAGCAGCATGACGTAGACGAGGACGAGCTCCGAGCGATTGAGGGCCAGGCTGGAGCCGCGAATCGTCAGCGGTAGGTTGAGCACTGCGGAGAGGACGAGGAAAACATTGAAGACAACACTCGGAGAGTGTGGATCGAGATCATTGATCGGCCAATACCAGAACAGGAAACCACCCACGGCGAAGGCGCAAAGAACCGCTGCGGTGGAGACCCGCCGCGAGGCGAGCTTGTAGATGACATTCAAGCCGCCGATGAGGATCAGGAACAGGAAGATGGCACCAGGCGTATTGAAGTCGAGGGCCATGAACGAGGCGTGCATGACCATGCTGGCGTATGGTGCGCCGATGGCGAGAAAGAAGCTGAGAAATGTGCCGGTCCAGAACCCCCGCCAGGAGAGGCCTGTCTGGGTCTGCTGGCCGGTCGGATTCAGTCGGTTATGGAGAAATGCTGCGTATGCTGATGGGACCACACGTTTCATGGGGTGTGGCTGATCGTAGGTTAGCGCGGGGCTTTGAGTTCAGCGACTTTGCGCAACTGCTGTTTCGAATCGTCGACTCTACCCAGTTTGAGATAGGACACGGCCAGCTTCCGGCGAACATCGCCGTCTTCAGGGCGTGCCGCAACGACGAACTCCAACTCCGTGGCAGCACCGGCAAAGTCGCCACGCCTGGCACGTAGGAGCCCGAGATTGTAGTGGATGTCCGGATTCTCTCCGTCGAGAATCACGGCCTGCTCGAGGGTTTGCTCCGCCTCCTCGAAGCGTTGTGCCCGCACGAAGGTGACGCCAAGATTGTATGCGGCCATCGGGTATTGAGGGTCGATGACGAGGCCCCTCTGGTAGGCACCGATGGCGGCATCGATATCCCCGGTATGCACGTAATAATTGCCCAGGTTGTTGTGATAGCGGACGCTGTCGGGGGCAAGACTGATGGCGAGACGGTATGCTTCTGCCGCTTCGGCGTAACGGCCCTGCCGACCGTAGAGCAGCCCGAGCATGGCGCGCGACTCGTGGTCACCGGGTTCATTGCGGAGAATGCGGAGATTTTTGCGGATCTCGGTATCGATCACGTCGAGGGCGCGAAACTCCTCCAGGACCGGTCCTGCCTCCGCCACTCGGCCGAGGCGGCGCAGTGCATTGGCGAGTACGAAACGTGGATCCTTGGCGGTGGCATCCAGCTCGATGCCGCGCCGAGCGGCGGCGACGGCGCCTTCGAAATCCTTCGCTTTCAGTCGTGCCTGCGCCAGGTCGGCGTGGATCACGGCATCGACGCTGTCGAGAGCGACAGCCTTCTCCAGGGCGACGACGGCCTCGTCATAGCGCAGCTGCTTATGGCGCACACGGCCGATCAACCTGTAAAAGCGAGCGTCACCCGGGGCCAGCCTCAGGCCACTTTGCAGCAACGTTTCGACGCGCTCGAACTCCCCGCGGATGAAGTAGATATATCCCAGATCGTAGTAGGTTGACACGTGCCGCGGATCGAGATGCAGCACGGCGTTGTGTTCAGCGATAGCCTGGGCGTAGTTCAACTGTCTGACGTACAAGGCCGCCAGATTGTGACGCGCAGAAACATGAGTGGAATCGAGGTCGAGAACGTTCTGATACGCCTTGATGGCTTCGGAAATATTGAGCTGGCGGGCGAGGGCGTTGCCGAGGTTATAGTTCGCTTCCACGTAAGACGGTGATTCGACGAGGGCGCGACGGTAGGCGGCGACGGCCTCCGTGTCTCGTCCCTGGGAGGACATCTCCAGGCCCACGCGGAAGGCCTCCGCCGCCGCGATGACGTCCCCTTCGGCGTTTGCACCTTCGGTGGTCAGAGAGGATGTCACCCCCTTTGTGGCGGGAGTGGCAGCCATCGACTGAGACGAAGGCGTTGGGTTGTCGTCTGCAGGTGCACAACTCAGCAGTGCCACACAGGCGCTACCACTCAACAACAGAAGTTTCACCCTCATCTTCCCTCCTCGCGCACGACTCGCTGTTGATCCACGGCTATATCGGTCAATATCTGTACGCCGCCGTTGGGCCAGACAACATGGAGGCTGTCCACAATGATGGCACTGGCGAGGCCGAAGTGCAGGCGCAGGTCGCTCTGCGACAGGTAACTGCCACCGGTGGTCACCTCGGCGGTGGAGGTGTGTGACCCCGCTTTCAGCGTCACTCGAGCACCGATGGCGGAGCGGTTGCTGATCGTACCTTCGAGTTGCAGTCGCAACCAGTGGCCGGCGCCGACGGTATCGTTGCGCAACAGTTGCGGCCGATCGGAGACATTGGCGACCAGGATATCGATATCGCCGTCGTCGTCGTAGTCGCCGAAGGCGGCGCCGCGGCTGACCTGACGATCGTCGAGGGCCGTTCCTTTGATGGGGATGAATTCCTCGAAGCGGCCGGCACCGTCATTGAGGAACAACTGGTTGCGTTGTGCGTAAGTTGTGTTTTCGTAAATCTCCACATCACTCTCCAGATGACCGCTGGCAATAAATGCGTCGCGGTCGCCGTCGTTGTCGACATCGAAGAGCCGTGTGCCCCAGCTGAGAAAGGGTATGCTGCTTTTGCCGAAGCCGGCATTGAAGGTCTCGTCCAGAAACGTCGCGCCTCCGACGTTGCGGTAGAGCGTGTTCGTCTCCCACTGGAAGTTCGTCACCAGCAGATCGGGTAGCAGATCGCCGTCGTAGTCGGCCAAGTGTACACCCATGCCCGCCTCGACGTCGCCGTCTTCGTTGTAGGCCGCGCCTGCAAGAAGTCCACTCTCCGTAAAATGCCCAGTGCCGTCGTTGACATAGAGAAAGTTGAGCGTCTTGTCGTTGGCCAGATAGAGATCGACATCGCCATCTAGATCGAGATCGCCGAAGACGACACCCAGCTCCTTGCCGGCGCTGTTGAGCAGTCCGCGATCTTCCGTCTCGTCACGAAACCTTCCGTCCCCTATGTTGCGGAACAGATGGTCGCGCACGCCGTCGAATGACTCGGGGCCGCAATACAGCTGCAGGCCACTGCCCCCCTCGGCACAGAGTTTGTGGTTGGTGTAGGAAAAATCATGGTAATTGGCGACGTAGAGATCGACCCAACCGTCCGCATCCACGTCAGCGAAAGCACAACTGGTTGAAAAGGCACTATCCGTCACCGCGGCGGCAGTCGTTCGATCGTCGAATCGCTGCTCTGCCATTTCGTTCTGATAGTAGCGATTTGGTCCGAAGTTGGTGACGTAGACGTCGAGATCACCATCATTGTCCGCATCGGCAGCGCAACTCCCCATGCCGTAGCCGCTGTCGTCCAGACCGCTGGCGGCCGTGACGTCGGCGAACATCCCCCCGGGGTCGTTGCGGTAGAGACGGTTGACGGTAGCTGCCGCAGGTTCGGTGGCAACACCGGTGGGAGCGCCATTGAGCAGGTAGATATCGAGATCACCATCTGCGTCGAAGTCGAGAAAAGCGGCGCCGGGACCGACGGTCTCGATCACGTACTTTTGCCCGGTGGCTCCGTTGCTGTGCACGAAGTCGATTCCCGACTCGACAGTGACGTCGGAAAACACAGGCGTGCCACCGTGGGCGCTGCCAACGATCAGGAGAATCGAAAGGACAGCGAGCCACCACCGGACGAGACCCGCGCCATCGACCTTCTCTCCCACAGCGTGTAAATTCATTGCCCAAATCTACTCAGCCCCCCCCTTACCCGAAAGCCGGCATCGATTCACGTGCGGTCCTTCCGTCTTGCCAAACGTGCCACTCTTTTTGTTGTACTCCTGTTCGGCGTGGTTGCATGCGAGCCATCGTTGCCCGACACCGCCACCGTGCATTCCCCCGAGTTCGAGAGTGCTTACCGACGCGGTCTCGATCTGCTCGAACGCTACCGTCTGCGGGAGGCACAGCGCGAGTTCGAGCGCTGCATTCTGTTGGCTCCCGCTGCCGCTGAAGGCTTCTGGCAACTCGGGCGGGTCGAACTGGTTCAGGGGCGCATCAACAGTGGCATCACCCGCCTGCACCAGGCCCTCGAACTCGATCCCGCTTTAGCCGCCGCCCGCGAACTGATTCTGGAAACGTACCTGGGGCGTGGTCGCGAAGCTCTCGAGGATGGCCATTACGAAGAGGCTCGAGAACATTTCCGCGGTGCCATCGCCACAGACTCCACCGCTTACGAGCCGCTGTATCAATCCGCCATTACCGCGATCTGGCGTGGAGAGGATGCCGAAGCGGAGTCGTTTCTCACCCGGGCTGTGGTGTTGCACCCGGAGGTGCTCGAACTCCGTTGGCATCTTGAGGGTGCACGCACTCGGTTGGGTCTGCCACACAAGGAGGATGGATTCGTGGATCACATCGCCAAGCGTGCTCAACTTGCCGGTCGTTTTACCGAAATGGCAGCACCACTCGGTATCGACAAGATGGATGGTGGCCGCAGTTCGGCATGGGCTGACTACGACGGTGATGGTGATCTCGACCTGGCCGTAATCGGACATCCACAACTGGCCTACTATCGCAATGACGGCGATCTCTTCGTCGAAGGCACAGATGCTGCCGGACTCCGCTTGCCCGACGGAGGGATCGGGCTGCAGACGGCGGACTACGACAACGATGGGGATGCCGATCTGTATGTCACTCGCGACGGTTGGTTTGGTGGCGGATCCAATTATCTGTTCAACAATCGGGGAGATGCGACCTTCCGCGACGTGACCACCGACGCCGGAGTCAGTGACCCAGGGTCCAGTTTCTGCGCGGCCTGGAGTGACGTCGACCAAGACGGCTGGCTCGATATCTATGTTGCCAACGGTACCGGTGCCACGGGAGACTCGACAAATGTGCTCTACCACAACGACGGGTCAGGCAGCTTCTCCAACGTGGCTGCCACAGCCGGCGTCGACAGCCGGTCCCAGAGTCTGAGTGCCGCCTTCGGCGATCTCGACGAGGACGGTGACGCAGATCTTTACGTGTGCAACTTCACCGAGCCGAATCAACTGTTCCGCAACGATGGTGACCTAACATTCGCCGACGCCACCGCCACTGCCAGAGTCGGCGCCGAAGAGATCGATGGTTTCATCACCTTCCTGTTGGACTATAACAACGATGGTCGCCTCGACATCTTCGTTGCCAACTGGAGTCAGTACGATGTTGTGCTCGCTGATCGTGTGGCTGGGAAGACCACGAGCCCCCGAGATCGACCGATCCTCTACCACAACGACGGCGACGGCGCTTTCACCGACGTCACGGGAAAAGCTGGCCTGCTGCGCGCCCTGGGAACGATGAGTGGCGTACCGGCTGACGTCGACAACGACGGCTGGGTCGATCTCTATCTCGGCAATGGCGGCCCCGCCATGGGCCGCCGGGATCCAGACACGTTCTACCTCAACGATGGTGCAGGTGGTTTCATCGACGCCACCGAGGCGGCGGGCCTCGGACATCCCGGCAAATCGCACGGCGTCACCTTCGCAGATTACGATCGCGATGGTGATCTGGACCTCTACGTTCCTGTGGGTGGCGCCAAACCGGGCGACCAGTGGCATAATGCTTTTTACCGGAATGAGGGCTTTGGCAATCACTGGATTGCCATCGACCTGGAGGGCGTGGTCAGCAACCGGGACGGTATTGGTGCCCGCATCAAGGTGTCGGCGGGAGAACTGACACAGTACGCCGAGATCGCGTCCGGCTACAGTTTCGGCTGCTCCAACTCACTGACAGCTGAATTCGGTCTCGGACAGCACACACGGATCGACGAAGTCGAAGTCGTCTGGCCCAGTGGTGGCACGGATCGCTATCAAGCGTTGGAAGCTGATCGTTTCTACACGATCACCGAGGGGGAGAGTATCGAATCGACGGGGCCTCTCAGATGATTGGCAAGGGGCCATTGGTTGCTCTGCTCATCGGCAGCGCCGCCTGCAGTGGTTGTGGGTCCAGTCCCGATGCAGCCGCCTGGCATCTTCGCGCCGAGAAGATCCTCGATGGCGCGCAAGGCGGTGCCCTCCGCTCGATGCCAACAGCGACGCTGTTGGCAGCCATCTATTTCGAACAACAGGCTCTGATACAGGATCGTTCGCTACTCGGCGCCACACAGAATCTGGGTGCTCTGTACACTGCTCGTGGCTCTTTTGAACGGGCGACGGTTCTCTTCCGCGACTTGGTACAGCGTCAGCCCGACGATCCGATCGCTTATGTTGGTCTGGGTCGTGCCCTGGCATCACAAGGTCGGTTCAGCGGCGCCATGCGGGCCTTCCAGGATGCTCTTCGCCGCAACCCGGAAGCCGATCTGCGGATTGAGGTGTACAACCGGCTTGGCCATTCGTATCAGGCACTCGGTCACCTGGAACAACATCTGCTCTCCGCCGAGGCCACCTACGGCGCTTCTCTGCGAATGGACCCTGACCAGGCTGACATTCTCTACCAACTTGCCCGCGTGTTGTCTCGCCTCGAACGGCATGACGAGGCACTGTTGCTCTATCGGCGGGCTCTCGAACTGGCGTCCGACGATGTCGGGATTCGGGTCGAACTGGCAGCGGCCTACGTGCAGGCGGGACGGCGCGAAGCGGCAGAAGCCGTTCTGCGCACGGGACTGGAACTTGGAGACGCCGCCGATCTGCACTACGAACTGGGGCGCCTGGCGTATACTGCGGAGCGAACAGAAGATGCGGTCTCCTCCTTCCGCATGGCTCAGTCCATCGACTCAACATTGACCGCTGCAGCCCGATACGAAGGCCGGATCCTGACCGAACTGGGACGCAAGCAGGAGGCCCTTTCCGTGTTCGCCCGACTTCGTCATCTGTTGCCGGGCGCTGCGACGCCAAGGATCAGTGCTGGAATCGTTCTGAGTGGCATGGGTCGATTCGACGAGGCCGAGAGGGCCTTCCGCGAGGCGCTGCCCCTCGACGACACGGGGGATGCCGCTGTCAAACTCGGCGGGCTGTATATGCATATGAATCGCCTGCGCGACGCCCAGAACGTCTATGCCGAGGGAGTCAGAGAACACCCGGACAACGCCGAACTGCATGCCTCTGTCGGTGACACCTACCTGCGCCTCGGCGTCCTCGGAGCGGCGCTTCAGGCAGCGCAGACCGCAGTCGGGCTGGAACCAGAAGAGCCGGTGTGGCAGTTCCACCTGGCCAATGTCTATGAGCGTCTTGACCCCGAAGCGGCGAAGAGTGCTTGGGAGCGGTATCTCGAACTTGCGCAGGGCGATGCGGCTGAGCGGGATCGGATGGGTATCGCCAGAGAGCGTCTCAATAGATGACGTTGACGACACCAACCCGCTCCACTTGTCCGGCGTCGGCATCGACCCGGACTCGATAGATGTAGATCCCCGGGTCGACGAGATCACCCGACGGCCGGCTGGCGTCCCAGACGCGCACGGCTCGACCACTGACCGACTGCGCCAGGCCCCGACGTACGGGTGCGCCGGAGAGTTCGAAGATCTCGACGAATACGGGTGCCTCGCGTGTCAGCTTGAACAACGAAAATGGCAAGGTCAGCACGTCGTTGACACCATCTCCGTTCGGTGTGATTGCCCACGTAGGTGGTGTGGGTGCACCGACGATAGACGTCTGCTCGCTGTCGAGGAGGCGCACCTCCAACTCAGCACCCACGGTGAAGGGATCGGCGTCCCCCTCGGCAGCATACTGGCTGACTTCCTCGGGCTGTTCTCCGGCTGAGAAGCGACGGTCCGTGAGGCGCACCGCAAAGCGACTGGCATCGGTGAATACACGTGCGCGGAAGTGGACCCGCACGAAACTCCCATCGAGATATACTCGACGCCACAGGTCCAGGTGAAAGCCGCTGTCGGTGAACTCATGGGTGAAAATGACGGGCACGTCGTCGACGAGAACGGAGTCGATGTGGATGATCTCCGCCGGCGTGTCGATGTCCATGTAGCGGAAGCCGGTGTCGGTGCGATACGGCTCTCTTACGGCGCGCATCTCGAGGGCCAGACTGAAGTCGGTCTCTACCCCTGGTTCGACGCTCCGCGGGTCGATCTCAGCCAGCAGTTTCTCGGCGATCGGTCGGGTGGCGTATTCGAAGACCAATTCGTTGATGGAGGTGCCGGGATTCAGCAGTTTGAGACGAAATTGGATGAATCGATTGGGCCCGGGTGACAGCACGGCTCCGCCGATCACGGTCTGCCAGGGACTCCATTTGGGGTTGGGCACAACAGGTCCCTGTGTCCCGGCTGAATCTTTGATCCTCTCGATTTGCTCCCAGACATCGCGGTTCACCTGCCGGCTTATCGGACCGATATCGATGAAGTATTGCCGGGGCTCGTCATCGGGCCCGGTACGGGTCTGCAGAATCACGGAGGCGGCCTCAGGGCTCCGGCCATCGAGCAGGACGCGGCCCCAGACCGACGTGCCTGTGCCCAGGAGGGGAAACGAGACGAACAGACCTGCGGGAGAGATACCCGCAGCAAGGACCTCCAGTTCGGCCACCTCCCAGGGGAAATCTTCAGGTGTCTGCCAGCGCAGGTAGCGGACCACTCGATCGCCGGTGACCTGTCGCAGGCCAGGCCAGTCGATGACGCTGCGTTCGTTGGGAAGGGTCCGTGTCGCCCGCATCAGCGGCCCGAAGGACTGGTTGAGATACTCGAAGAAGTACCGCAGTGGCTTCGAAGGCGCCGCAATCTCGAGATCATAGGCCTGCGGAAAGAGGTCCTGATGCTGGCTGTCCAGTCGGGGGAAAATGCGGACCCTGTCGATGACGTACGTACCGCCAAGATCTACCAGGATCGGCGTATTGCGTGGCAGACCGACGTCATCGGGGTTGTAAGCGGTGCTGGCGTCTCCGTCGATCATCCAAGACAGTTCGGGAAGGAACACGCTGTCGGGTCGCACACCCCCGGTATCTGGACCCACGACGGCAATGATTCGCCCGCCGCGGGCGAGAGCCCCACTGGCAAGATTGTCCCCGGAACGCACCGGCGGCAGGAAGATCGAATCCGGGGAGACCGAGAGGAACGCCGTCGAATCCTGTACCTCCACCCACGGCACCCCACCGGCGCCGACGACGAGACGTTCCGTGGCGCTGAGGGCGTGAGGCCAAGCGAGGGCGACGACGAGGCCAGCGGCGAGTGGGAAACCGATCAAAACTGCACCACGATGCCCAACTCCGCGAGGGCGGGAATCTGTTCCTCAATCGCCTCTTCGCTCAGGGGGTTGTTCCTCATCAGCGCGGTACGTAGCCCGGTTAGCCCAAATAGCGGTGCCAGATCGGTCACCAGGTTTTCCGAGAGACGAAGACGGGTGAGGCCCGTCAAGCCTGCCAGCGGCGTCAGGTCGGTGACCTGATTCTTTTCGGCATACAACCTGTACAGTTGGCTGAGGCCGATCAGTGGTTGCAGACTCGATACCTGGTTGTCGGTGAAGTCCAGCTCTTCGAGCCCTCTCATGGCCGACAGTGGCAGCAGGCTGGAGACGTGGTTCTGTGAGAACCGCAGGACTCGCAGCTCCCGCAAGGATCTGATCGGGAACAGGTTCTCGATCTCGTTGTGCGTCACCAGCAGCGTCTGGAGTCGGAACAGTGGGCGCAGCGGCAGCAGGTTGGTGACGAGGTTGTTGGTGATGTTGAGCTCCTGCAGAAAGATCATGCCTGACAGGGGCGCCAGATCGGTGATCTGGTTGTTCGCCAGGCTCAGCAGCTGCAGCCGGCGCAGATTTCGCAAGGCAGCGACGCTGGTGATGGCCCGGCTGATGATGGACAGACTTCGCAGTCGATCGAGACCCGAGATCGGCGCCAGACTGATGGGGACTGCATTGGTTGGGGTACCGGTGATCGTCAAGCTTTCGAGGTTCTCCAGGTCCTCCAGACCCGCGAGGTCGCGCACCGAACTGGCGAGACGCAACGTTGTCACTCGCCGCAACAGGTCGGGTGTCAGGTCCCCGGGGTGGTTGTCGAGGGCCCTGCGCACCGTGTCCTCCAGCCGCGAATCTGCGAAAGTGATTGTCGGCACGTGATAGGTGACGACGGCGCCGCCGGCGCTCAGTCTCTGCAATTGACCGGGGTCGAAGAGCGGGTTGCCGGACAGTTCCACACTTTCGAGGGAGGGCAGATTCAGGATCGGGTCGAGGCGGCGAACGAGGTTGTCGTCGAGGGTCAGCACCTGCAGTTGCCGCATCCCTGCCAACGGCGTGAGATCGACGATTCGATTCTTGTCCAGGTTCAGATGTGTGAGGCCCGCCAGCAATGACAGGGGCGTCACACCGGTGAGACCATTGCCCGCCAGGTCGAGAATGCGCAGGTCTGCAAGACCCGTAAGGGGTGTCAGATCGTCGATCTGGTTGCGCGCCAGGTGCAACTGCCGCAAGCCGGTGAGTCGTTCCAGCCCTGCCAGCGAGCTGATGTGAAGGCCCACGGCGTGCAGCTTGGTAAGAGCGACCAGTTCTTCGGTCATGAGCTCGCCCTGCGGTCGGTCGAGGGCGGTACGCACGGCCGTCTCCAGTACCGGGTCCATGAAGACAGAGTGTTCGAGGGGATCCGCCGTCGCTGGCACATCGATGACGCCTACATCGTGGGAGCACGCCGAAATCGACAATCCCAACAGCAGGCCCGCCAAGCTCTGACGCCCAACCCTCACCGCGAGACCCCGGCGTAGACGACGACGAAACCCCGAGTGCGAGTACGTATGCCTTCGACTTCGAAGTGGCGTCGGGTGAAGTCGAAGCCGAGTTGCGTCGTGAGTCGGTATCCCTGGTAATCGGAAGCATTCGACAGCTGGATGATCGTCGTTGTCTCGCTAAAGCTGTCGTCCGCCCCAGGGGGTGTCGGTGAACGCAGTTGCGAGAATACGTGGCGCTCGATGCCGATCTCGAGGTAGCTCTGTCGCATCACGGGAACTCGGCCGATCAGCATGAGGAGGCGGCTGAACTCCTCTCGTCGAGTGGCGGTGCGCAGGCCAGGCACCTGATTGCGATATTCCGTTTTCACCCCTGGCGTCAGTGTCACCTGCCACAACTCCAGTGGCGCTTCGATACGCGCGATGTGCCCGAGGAAGGAGGACCGGTCCCGCAGACCGGAGGTGAACTGCTCGTCATCGTCGAGCAGCTGATGATAGAGCTGCCACTTCAGTGTCGAGTGCAGTCGCACATTCCAGCGTGTGAGTTCGGTGCCGACCCATGTGGTGTTGACCCAGGTATCGGGGGCGGGCAGTCGGTCTGTCACCGGGATCAGTTCCCCCGACGAGTTCGGTGGTTGCAGCCACTGCACGAGGTCGTCGGCGATGTTGTCCTCAACCTTGCTCAGATCCTGGAACAGCCTCAGGCGAAAGGTTGGCCAGCGGCCATCGTAGGTAAGCAACACGTAATCGGCATCGTTCTGACGTTTGTCGGTGATCTGCTCCATGCGCAGCCGTCCCGCCGACAGACGCAGTTCTGGTGTTATGTTGGCGCCGACATAAAGATTGTACCCACGGCGGTCCGGCTTGTAGGGGAAATCGGCGACCTGGTCGTTTTCGAAGCGGTCGATCCAGCCGTTGTGATTCATGTCGACGCCATAAAGAAACTCCGGGCGATCGACGTGGAATCGCAGGAAGGGCTCCTCGTAGTCCGGGATCAGGTTGGGGCTGACATTGGTGTGGTTCTGATTGAAATCAGAGACGAAGTCATTGTTTTCGTCCCACCCCGGGAAGACTTCGAAGTCCTCCGATGTCTGGCCTTTGCGCGACCAGTCCGCAAACTGGTCCTGGTCGTCGTTGTCGTCGACGAATTCGTAAAGAGCACTGGAGCGCCCGTAATCGACAACGTTGTTGTTGTCGACGGTGGTGAAGTTTGTCGCATAGTCGGCATCGACGTCGAAGGCTTCCAGGTGGGCGAAGTAGGGGTAGGCGACCTTTGACAGGTTGAGCAGGAGGGCCCCCGAGCGGACGCTGGAGGTGAAATGTTCATCCAGATTGCGGTTGGGATACTGTTGGCTGCGCGTGTTCTGATCCATCTCCAGATACCCATCGAAGCCGGCCAGGTCGGTCAACTCGAGGGTCAAACCAGCGATCTGGTTCGCTGTGGGCAGACCATAATCGAAGGCCAATACACGCTGGTTCGAACTGTCTTTGACATTGCCCGTGGCGCGCGCCACGGGCAAAAATACCCGTGACAGTCGAAAATCGACCTGACGGTCAGAAGCGATCTCTACGAGGTAATCATTGGCCAGCACGAGCTCGAGTTGTACGCGCCGAATTTCGGACGGATCGGGGCCTGTGTACGTGCGGTCGAGAAAGTTAAAGGAGAGATTGATGGTCTCGAAACCGTCCGCTGCCAGGTAGCCGCCTTGCTGGAAACCGCCCTCGATGATCGGTCGGAAGCCAATCTCACTGCCCCGCACCTGAACGCCATCGAGATCGGTGATGACGATGTCGGCGGCGAACAGGGCGCCACCGGCCTCGCCGTCCTCCGGAGAGTCGTCGTGGATGCGCAGATCGATGCGTTGCACGTTGCCGGTGCGTTGAATTCCTGTGAGATTGCCCTGCAGGATGTTGCTGGAAAATGCTTCGGACTGTGTGTACGCGTGGTGGGCATTGATCAGCGTTCCCCCGAGCTTGACGAAGTCGCCGAGTTCTACCACGACACGCCCCCCCATGAGGTTCGTGTTGTTCGTCCGCGCCGACTGAAATTCACTCATTGAACTATTGAGGAAATTAGGTTCGCTGATTCGTGACAGGATGACTGTCGCCTGATGTTTGTCAGAGGCGAAATCGAGTTGTACACCGTTGAAGTTCGGCTTGCTGAAGGTCATCGGTGTCAGCGTCGTGCGAATCCGGTCGCCGAAAGTGATGGCGTAGTGGTACTGCCCCTTATGGTCTGAGGCGATGATCAGGTTGTTGAACCAGCCGAAGCGTTGGGTGTCCTTGAACAAGGTGCTGCCAAAAGGTTGTGGATTCTGTTGGCGCCAGTCGAGGACCAGCCAGCCACGGGTCAGGAAGTTGCCGTATACATCGTAGTAGTAGCTGCCCTCCCGCGCCGTTGATACGAAGCGCTGGTAATTGTCACGCGCATAGTTGGAATACTCGCGCTGCCGCCAGCCGTACTCGGCGTACAGTTCCTGCGGCACGTACCATTTGCGCACCACCGGATCGAGCGCGTCGAACAGCACCCCCGGTCCGGTCGGTTCGAAGCTGACGCGCCCGCCCCGTTTGATGTCACCCAGACGGGCACTATGCTCCTGCGCACCTGCTGTTGCGTGCAGCAGACCCAGGAAGAAGAGAATGGCGACGAGGCGTCTCATCAGAAGGCGACTCCCACGACACCTTGATGGCGCTCGGTGAAGGCGTCGGCGTGCACTTCCAGGGTCCAGACGTAGTTACCAGGGAGCACAAGATTGCCGTTGTCGGCAATTCCGTTCCAGGCGACCTCCACGGGACCGATGCCTTGCTCGGCATCGAAAAGTGTCACTACGCGTCGACCGGCCAGGTCGAAAAGCATGAGTGTTGCCTGCGCCGGTCGTGTCAGCTGCAGCAGGTTAAAAAATACCCGTAACTCGTCGTGAACCCCGTCGCCATTCGGCGTGATGACGCGGCTGTCGAACTGTATTTCACCGACAAGAGTGCCGATCTGGCTTTTTGGCACAGCAACCGACAGGCTGGACAGCTCGGCAAAATCAGAGGGACCAAATTCGGTGGCGTCTCCGGGGCGCAGCGCCTGCGGCAACGCCGACGAATCACTGTGGTAGGCCCGTCCGGAAAAGGTGGTTCCGAAGCGGAAGATCGGCAGGTCGAAAGTGAATTTCAGGAGACTGTCGTCTGCCTGAATCAGGGGAATGCTGAGGCCGAATGTCAGTGGTTCGATGAAGTCGATGTCGAACTCCAGGGGTTCACCGTTCAGGGAAACTTCACGTATGCTCGTAACCTCGACGTTTGTGTCGACCTCCAGTCTGTCGAAGCCTCGGATGTTGCCGTTGGATTGCAGTCGCACAGCGTAACGGAAGGTCGCCGGCTCTTCGGCCTGTGCCAAGCGTGGGAAGACCTCCGCAACCAGTCCGTCAGCGATCGGTGGCTGCAGATAGTCAAAAGACAACTCATCGACGGCGCACGCGTCGGCTAGATCGGCAGAAAAATCGAGGCGGAACTGTACATATTGCCGCGGGTTGGGCGCCTGGATCAATTGGCCATTGCGCAGGGGAGTCCACGGGCTCCAGTTCTGCAGATCCTCGGTGACCGGTTCCTGCACACCTGGCTCCAGCGTCCAATACAGCGTTGGCGAAATATCCTCCACCCCCGCGAGCGCACCCAGGTCGTCGTACAATTTTTTGGCGAAACGAAGCGGCTGAGGATCGATCCCGGTGCGCATGCGCACCGACAAGGACGACGCAAGAGGGTTGCCGATGACGTCTTCGACCCAAGCGACAGGACCGATCGTCGCCGCGGAGCCAAGATCGATGACATCGGACAGGTACCGGCTCTGTTGCAGGAAACCACGACCGTAGACCTCGATCTCGTCGATTTCGAAGGGTACGTCCGACAAGGCTTTGACGGTGACGAAACGGGCATACTGGTCAGGTATTTCCACATCGACGATGGGATCGTCATTTTCGGTGCTGCGTCCGACGAGTACGTCAGGTGAGCTGGCGCTGCGGTGGACGATGTTGAGAAGAATCTCGTATCCCCGCAGAAAGTCCGTCTGGAATGGCGCCGACGGCGTCGCCACTACCGTATTGCGGGGATAGAATCGAACACGATGCACACCGATGGGTGGATCGAAATCGAGAATCACGCGGACGCCACGGATCGTTACGTTGGGTTCAAAGAATGTGGGCTTGCGGAGAAAGGCTACGAGGTGGTCTTCGTTCACGGTACCCTCGAGCTGATCTTCGTTACCCCGTCCCGCATTCGGCGCCGTGATGGAGCCACCGGAAAGAACACGCTGGGCAATGTTGACATCCGGGTCGAAGAACAATGGTGTGATCCAGCCACGTCGCAGATCGAAGTCGATGGCGTCACCCGGCGTGTTTGTTGTATCGATGATGGCCAGATACCGGCGCTTGACGACAAGTGCGTCGAGGCCCCGTCCACCACTCTCCCACGTAGTCAGTTGGTCACCGAGGACAAATGTGCGCGATGGCTGGGCGAGCAGGGGGGAGCCAGCAAGACAGAACACGAGGAGGGCGCCGATCACCGTAGCCCCGCAGTGATGCTGAGGAAGACCTGACTGGAGCGCTGGTTGGACGCCGTGTCGAAATGCCGTTCGCTGACAAGGACACCAAGGCGCGTAGCTACCGTGTAACCCAGGTAAGCGGAGCGATTGGTCAGTTGCGCCACACCGGAGATGGAAGAGAAGCCCTCATCGGCTTCGATCAACTGACCGTCCAGCATCCACAGACGGGATGCCTCGATACCGAATTGCAACTGGCTGTCGAAAATACCACGCCCATAGCGTGGGAAATAGTTGACGCCGATGCTTTCAGAGAAGATC
The DNA here is from genome assembly GCA_003529325.1 of Candidatus Latescibacterota bacterium. Classification (GTDB taxonomy): domain Bacteria; phylum Latescibacterota; class UBA2968; order UBA8231; family UBA8231; genus UBA8231. The sequence goes on from DPVW01000184.1 coordinate 59,158, forward strand.
GGTTGTGTCCACAACAGGAAGACTGTCTCCTCAAGAACCGTGGCCTCTGGCAGGCGCCGGGAGTAGGGCGTAATACGCCGGAAGGCACTCTTGAATCGCGGTTCGAAATAGGACAGACCCGCAGGGATCACCCATTCGGCCTTGTTGATGACGCCGAGGAACCCTGAATCCTTTCTTCCCTCACGAGCGACGACTTCGCTTTCGGCGTCACGCTGACGCACCACGTCCCACTTGGCTCGATGATAAAGTCGCAGACCCTTGCCGAGGCGAGAATCGAGGTCGGCATACAGCGTCGCCTTCCACGTGTTGAGAGCGGCGAGGGGATCGCGCACGTCCTGCATGCTCCCCGGTGCGGCAAGGCGCTGGGTCCACAAGATCAGATCATCGGCGATGTCGTCCTCTACCATCGCAGCTGACAGAAAGATTCGAGGCTGCAGTCGTGGTGAACTCGCATTCCATTGCAGCGTGGAGTACCACGACCGCGTCTGTCCATCTCCGGCGAGGAGCCACATTTTCTGCCGACCCGCCGTCCACTCCGCGTCGGCCCCGAGATCGACGGTGACGTAGCCGTTGTAGCCGCGATGGTCCGTCTTATACGGATAGTCGGGCAGGTCGTCATTCTCGAAACGATCTATGACACCGTTGTAGTTCAGGTCGTAGCCAAAAAGAAACTCAGGACGGTCGGAGGCGTATCGTAGGAAGGGCTCCTCGTAATCCGGCGTCAGGTTCCGGTTCTGATTGTGGTCGTTGAGGAAATCCCGATTTTCATCGAGGCCGGGCCAGACGGTGTTGTTGAAGCCGTGGAATGGCCGCTGCCATTCCGGCATGCCGTCGTAGTCGTCGTCATCATCGACGAACTCAAATACCTGTGGAATTGGATTCTTGAAAGTCATGCGACCGCGCGAATCGGTCAGCCAGTAGGTGGTGGCGTAGTCGTGGTCGGTGGAGAAGAATTCGCCATACGCTGCCAAAGGCTGCCATTGCCACAACCCCTGTGCGTATCCAGCGATCGATCGGTCTGACATTTCGTGATGATGATCGAGGGCAGGATTTGGGTAGCGGCGAAATCGGCGGTTGACAGCCAATTCCCCCTGCATCGACAGGTGTGAGGCGACGATGCTGGCGTCGAGGCCGATGATATCCATGCCGGTTGGCAAACCGTAGTCGACGCTGACGATACGACTGTTGCTGTTGTCCTGCACATTACGGGGTGCGCGCGTTACGGTCAGGAAGACGATCTCGGGGTTGAAGTTTCCCTCGTCGGTCTGCAGGTTCGAGGCGACCTCCACGCGGTAATCATTGGCCACCGACACATCGACTCTGACCTGCGACAACGCTCCCGTACGCAGGCTGTCATGGTCGAGATTCTGCAGATCGTACTGGAGGAGGATGCCGTCCTCATTCTCTGCCACCATGCGTCCCGCCTCAAATCGTCCCCCAGTGACCGTCGGCGTAAAACCGATCTCCCCACCACGGAATGCGCGTCCCGACGTATCGATCATGACGATGTCGAAACCGGCAAGTTTGACACCTTCCCTCCCAGCACCCGGCGAATCATCTCGTATTCGTATCCAGATCGTCTCGAGGGGGGTGTTGTGGCTCGTCGTAAGTGTGCCGTGCAGAGGATTGCCATCGTCGAATTCGATCTGCGTCAAGACATTGTGGGCGTTGACATAGGTCGCCCCCAAGGTCGCTCCCGACAGTGGTTCCACCTGCATATGACCACCCAGCATGGTCGTCGAATTCGTGCGTTCGAAGTCGTTTGGATCACTCGGTCGCGACATCAGCAGTGTTCCGGAGAATCGCGGCGCGGAATAGTCGAGACGGACGCCGTTGAAACGCGGCTTGTAGAGCGTCAATGGCGTGAAGCGCGAATAGATGGCATCGCCGATCGACAGGCGGAAGGAGGAACCGCCACTCACGTCTTTGGCGATGACAAGGGCACCGAAAAAGCCATCGTATGAAGAGAATCCCGAACTGCCAGGCGAACGGCTGTTGAATCGCCGCCGCTTGTCGATGAAGCTGCCCCTTGGTGTGGGCTGCTGCTGTGACCAGCTGTAAACGTGCCAGTTGCGCCCCAGACTGTTGCCGAAGGCATCGTAAACCAAGGGACCCTCCAGCTGGGCGTTGACGTAACGCTGATAGGGCGCCCGACTGTAATCCTGGATCTGACCATACCATGGCGTAATCCAGGTCTCGGCCAGATTCTGAGGTCCCAGGATCTTGCGTACCCTCGGCGCCACGTTGCCGATCTCGAAGCCAGGGACCACGCCGATGGACCGAACCGATTGCAGGGTTCGATCGTAGTTCGCCTGAGCCTGCAGTGGCTGGACTGTCAGCCACGGCAATGTCGCGACGATGGCCGCCGCCACCCACCTGAGAGCCATCAGTAGACCAGTCCAACGATGCGTGTTCGAGAGACTGTCCCCGTCGTCCCGTCAGCGACGAAGGCGGCGCGCACGACATACGTGCCGGGCGCTACGAGTCGGCCGGACGCATCGCGGCCATCCCAGACGAAGGTGTGATCGCCAGAGGGATGTATCTGTACACGCGTCAGATCGCGGACCCTGCGACCGGAAAGGTCGAAGAGTTCGACGATGAGGGACTTTTCCCTTTCGACATGAAACACGGACAGCCCGATGGCGAGTTCGTCATTGATCCCGTCGCCATTCGGTGTGATCACCGTCGGTGTGATCGACAGCTCGTCGAGGAGCGGAACGCCCCGCAAATCGGAGACCACCGACAGGCTGGCGCCGGAGGCGATTTCGGTGGCATCCCCCTCACTGGCTACCTGCAACACCCCCGGGATTGTGTCTCTGGCAAATCCGAGGCGGAAGGTTGTGCTCTGCAGGAACACGCGGGTACGGAAGGTGATGGCGTAAAGTGCCCCACGCACGGCCGATTCCACAGGCTCAGGATAGTGCAGATCGAAACCGCCATCGGCCGGCGTCAACTCGATTCTATTGATGCCCTCATCGGCATCCCACAGCACGGCGGCAAAACCAAAGCCGATACTGGTGTCCGACCCCTGTACGATTCGTATCGGTTCCATTGCCGCCGCCGCCGATGAGCGTAGCTGCACCCTGTCGAAGCCCGGATTGTCGGCGGCAAATCGTGGCCGGAAGTAGAGGGTGAATTGTTGGACAATGCCAGGTTCGACGCCGAAGGAAGGGTCCACCTCGGCGATCACCTTATTCACAAGGGGCGGTCGGAAACGCAATTGCAGCGAGGAAATTTCGGGGGCTCGGAAGGGGTCGTCAGAGGTCAGGCGCACACGGACGAGGGCGTTGCGACTCGGTGTCGGTGAGCGGAATGTCTCACCGGGTGTGACGTAGGTCTCGCTCCAGTTGCTCCAGTCCGGTCCAGGAATTTCCTCGATTGTCGGGTCGTCTCGAAGGCTCTCAGGGATGCGTTCCCAAAGGTTCTTCGAGATCTCTCTGCCGGTGATGGCGAAGTAGTGTGGGACCTGCACGATCTCGTCCCCTGCCCGCGTAGAGATCTCGATGCGCGTACCGGAAAGGGCCACACCGTCCCAATCGACAGTCATCATCATGCGCTGTTGTCCGAGACGGATGAAGGGCGAGATCATCTCCACGTTCGAGACAAAACCTTCCCCATAGGCCTGGATCTCGGACAGATTGCCCACCTCCTGCTCGACGCCGGAAAAACCCAGCCGGCGGACCTCTATGTACTGCACCTTCTGCGTGGGAAAGGCTTCTTCCACATGCTGATGCTCCGACCGATTGCGTCGCTCTGGAAATGTCGTCCAGACGAGATCGCCACTCGGATCGAGGGCCCCATCGGAGATGCGAATCTGGTAGATCTGTGGTGGGGATTGCGGCGCCAGCAGCTTGATGCGATTCAGCCAGTAACGAGCGCGCAGATCGATGGCGACCTGATTCCGGTCGCGAAGTTCATCATAAGGCTGCACGGGAAACCACGAACTGTACAGACCATCGCTGAAGATCTGGAAGAGAAAGAAGTCGAAGCCCCCCGCGTCGGCGTCGCGCACCACGGCGCGCTGGGTTACACCGATGACGTTTTCGCCCAAAGCGATGACTTTGACTTCCGCCAGGCGCGGCCTCTCGTGACGATACCACCGTATCGGTCCCCGCAGATCTTCGGGCAGTCCCTCCCAGACTTCCCGGGCTACGAGCAACTCCCGACCACTCGCCGTGGTGCGGAAGTAGTCGACAGCGCCACGTTGTTCTTCCGGCAGTAACTCGTATTGGGCAAGGGAGACCTCCTGTGCCCGCGGGCCATCCGTGTCGAGTACATCGATACGGACAAACTGCGCGATCTCGCCTTCGATGCCTGCTGGCACGGGGCGTTGCGGATCGATATCAAAGCTGAATGTGCGCTGATCCTTGTTCGGTCTGTTGATGAGCCCGACGCGGGAAAATGTCTTCTCCTTTTCGAAGTTGGGCAGACCATCAGAGATCAGTACGCGAAATCGAAGAAAGGGATCTCCTTCCGACTCGCCGACGAAACGCAGTTCGATACGGGAGATGATGAGGGACCGTCCAAGATCGACTTCGACGAACCAGTCATCGATGCTGGCATCGCGGTCCGGCTCCCAGTAGGTCGTCGAATCACCATCGATGAGATATAGGGCCGAATCACGATTTGTTCCGGCGGCGCTGATGCCGCCCTGATGCACGATATCCTGTTCCTGCAGCAGCGAGTAGCTGAACTCGGTGGCATTCGTGGCGGCGTTGAACTGGTCCACGAGTTGTCGTGGCCGGACGGTCCCGTCGTCGTCGATGACGCGGACACCAGGCTGTGTGGTCCAGGACTCCCACTGACTGGCGCTAGAGACGGTGACTCGATTGGATCGGAGGGTGTAGCCGTCCTCTGGTTGGGACGCCACGGGGCAGGCCCAGCTGAAAAGCAGTACGGCGAGCAGCGCCTGTGATCTGTGTCGATCTGTTACCATTGTGGGTTCGGTGGCAGATCTCCTCGTGGCTTTTTTTTGGTATACGTCGATTTCGGACGTGACACAGGTCGATGACAGCGCTATCATACGCAGATAATACAACTGGCACTTATCCAAGACAAACTTCAGGAGGGCTGCATTGTACAATGCAATCAGGCTTTTTGGGTCGCCGAACCAGCGGCTCGTGGTTGCCTGCAGTGTCATTTTGGCCCTCGTCGGCGCCTGCGCAGGACAGGGCACGATGAACCCAGATGAGTCAACTACAAGTTCGACATACACTGTTGGTGTCTATTACTACCCGTGGTATGGGGATGATTTTCATGGGGGCCGGTATCTGCGCGAGCATCTCCAGCCACCACAACTACCCAGCCTTGGCGAGTATGACGATCGGGATTCGGAGGTCATCGCCCAACACTTGCGGTGGAGCCGAGACGCCAATGTCTCACTCTGGGTGGCCAGTTGGTGGGGACCAGGGCGTCGTGAGGACACCGCCTTGTTGCATCACATCCTGCCCCACGAGGACCTGCAAGATACAAAGATTGCTTTGTTTTACGAAACCGGTGGCCGCATCAGAGACTTCACAGACATGGACAACGTCTCGGCGGACGTGGCCTATATAGCGGCCAACTACTTCGAGCACCCGAATTACCTGCACATCGACGGACGCCCCGCGTTGTTCGTCTATCTGACGCGCGTTCTCTCACGCAATGGGGTACTCGCCGAGACCATCGCGCTCATGCGCGCTGCAGCAAGCCAGGCGGGATATGAACTCTACATCGTCGGCGATCAGGTTTTCGGCCGGCCCCCGTCAGGCTCCTCAGCCATCGGACTGCTAGACGCGGTGACGAACTACGATGTCTATGGCAGCATGGGCTCCCGGGGGTATGCCGGGCAACAAGCCGTCGACGCATACTACGCGGCGCAAGCCGATTGGCAGCGGCTTTCAACCGAAGCTGGCACCGCATTCATTCCTGCCACCACACCCGGGTTCAATGACAAGGGCGTGCGCGATGGACACGCCGCCGTCTCGCGCAAGCTGGAACAGGACAGCCAGCCCGGTACGCTGTTCCGGGCGATGGTGCGGCAGGCTGTGGGGCTGACGGAGGAGGCCACCGGAAGAATGCTGCTGGTAACCTCCTGGAACGAGTGGCACGAAGACACCCAGATCGAACCGGTTGCCCCCGCTGCGGCAACACGAAGTGACGACAGTGTCAGCGGCCAGGCCTACAGCGAAGGGTTGCAGTACGAAGGGTATGGCGAACGTTATCTGGACATTCTAAGAGAGGAAACGACAATTCCCTGATGTCGATCACGACGAAAGACGTAGCCTTGAAGGCAGGTGTCTCCTCGATCACGGTCTCGCGCACCTTCAGTGGCACGCACACGGTGGCCGAGGAGACGCGGCAGAAGGTGATCCAGGCGGCACAGGAGTTGGGTTATGTGCCCAACTTGCTCGCACGAGGGCTGGTGCAACGGCGCAGTCCCGTGATTGGTCTCATCGTGCAAGACCTGGCCAATCTGTTCTATGGCACCTTCATAGAGACCGTACAGGATGTTGCACAACAACGGGACCACATGCTGATCGTCAGCCAGTCTCATAACAAGGTGAACACGGAATTCGCTCAGATCAACCAGTTGCGCCAACTGCAGGTTTCGGGAAGTCTGATCGCTGCGGTTGACTCAGACGCCAGTCACCTGCGGGTGCTGAAGAAGAGTGGTATGCCTATGGTCGTCATCTTCGGGCGCTGGGAGGAGGGGGACTACGTCGCGGTGGATGATTTTGCGGCGGGGCAGATCGTGGGCAAACACCTGTTGGACCAGGGACATCACCGTCTTGGCTGGGTGATGCCCGGTGGACTGGACAGTCTCGGTTCCGGAAGACAACAGTGCCGGCAGGGGTTTGAGGCGGCGTTGGCGGAACGCGGTCTCGAAGCGGGATTTTCATTGACGACCGAAAGCGGAATCACAACTTCAGAAGGTCGTGAGGCTGCCGAGGATTTCCTGCGACAGAGGAACGACGTCTCCGCTGTTTTTGTCCGTGCAGACCGCCTCGCTCTGGGGTTCATCCACCGTCTACTTGAAGCTGGTGTGCGCGTACCGGAAGAGGTCGCCGTCATCGGTTATGGTGACACCCATCGAGCCAGCATTGACGGCCAGCCACTGACGACGGTGGCTGTGCCAAAGCGGGAAGCCGGTCGACGGGCGGCGGAGATCCTCTTTTCGCGGATCGAGGGTGCAGCTTCCGAGCAGGAGTCGCAGCAGATCTTACTCGATCCATCATTGATCATCCGAAAAACGTGTGGAGCTAAGGATGGCTGAAGCTACGACAACACCGAATGTCCTCTGGATCTGCACGGACCAACAGCGCTACGACACGATTGGCGCCCTGGGTTACAAACAGGTGTCGACACCCAACATCGACAGCCTCGTCGCTGCGGGTACGACCTTCACCCATGCCTACTGCCAGAGCCCGATTTGCACGCCGAGTCGGGCCAGCTTCCTCACCGGCATGTATGCCAGCGCCGTGCACGTCAATGGCAACGGACTCGAGTACTTTCCGGATCGACCGAAACTGGTGACGCGCACATTCGCAGACGCCGGCTACGACTGCGGTCTGATTGGCAAACTGCACCTGGCCAGCGCCTCGCAGGGCATCGAGCCACGCGCCGACGATGGCTATCGCTATTGGGAATACAGCCATGCGCCGCGAGACGACTGGCCCGTCGGTCACGGGTATGCGGACTGGGTGCGTGCCAAGGGCAAGATCCTCGCCGACCTGGTGCCCGACCCGGAAGGTGTGCCCACCGAGTACCACCAGACGACGTGGTGTGCGGACAAGACGATCGAGTTCATGGCACAACCGCGCGATACGCCATGGCTGGCTAGTGTCAACATCTATGACCCGCATCCACCATTCAATGCCCCGCGGGAATACCGAGACTTATTCGACCCCAAGAACATGGCCGGTCCTCTGTTCCGCGAGTCCGATCTGGCCGAACAGGAGCGCTTGTCCTTCGCCGACTTTCAGTCGAAGGGACGTCCACCGGAGGAGTTGACCTGGAAGAATCAGTATTACTCCGAAGAGAAAGACGGGCCGTGGGGACCAAGTGACGCCCGCCTGCTGAAATCGGTCTACTATGCGATGATCAAACTCGTCGATGACCAACTGGGGCGTATTCTGCAGGCGTTGGATGACAGTGGGCAACGCGACAATACGATCGTCATCTT
>DPVW01000457.1:0-1277 GCA_003529325.1 Candidatus Latescibacterota bacterium
CGACGACCAGCCCGTCTACTACATGGGCAGCCACACCGGACACGTGCTGACGCAGGCGCAGGGCCAGCAGGATGCGGACACATGGGCCGACTACATCAACATCGGTATGGAGCACGGCGCCTTCGACATGACCGGCCTGGACCAATACATGACCGGCCTTGTCGACGCGGGGCCGACCCGCAGCGGCCACCGCACACCCACGGTGATCGTCGAATCCCCTGTCGAGGCCGTGTCCGAAGAGATCGTGCGTTTCAACGCCTGGCAGTTTCGCCAGATCCTGGCTCGAGGAGTACACGGGATCCTGTTGTGCCAGGCCGAAACGGCCGGGGCCGTGCGGGCTTTTGTCGAGAGCTGCCGCTATCCGATCAACCGCATCGGTGTCGGCCCCGGCCTCGGCGAGGGGCGTCGAGGCGTCGGCTCTGAACCGACAGCGACCAGGGTCTGGGGCCTGGATCGAGATGACTATATACGCCGTGCCGATCCCTGGCCACTGAACCCCGAGGGCGAGTTGCTGTTGGGTTTGAAGATCGAATCGAAGGCGGCATTGCCGCACATTGAAGAGATTCTCGCCGTACCGGGCATCGGTTTCGCCGAGATGGGTCCCGGTGACCTGAGCATGTCACTGGGATACCTGCGGGTACCAGACCCGTGGTCTGCACAGATGCTCGAAACGCACGATCGTGTACGCGACGCCTGCGCGGCCAACGGTGTCGCTTTCCTGAGTTCAGCCAAACCGGATAACGTCGTCGAGAAGATCGACGGCGGGGCACGCGTGATCGCTGGCGGCAGTGAGGAGACGGCCCGGATCGGGCGAGCCCACACGCAACGGAGTCTGCCATGAACGTCATCTGTATCATGCTCGACTCGCTGCGCACCGACCACGTCGGCGCCTACGGCAAGGCGCATACCGGCGGCAAAGATGCGGCGCACTGGCCGGGTGGTGCCGGTGTGGCGCGGGCGCGAACACCGGCGATGGATTGTTTCGCCCAGCAGTCGCTGATTTTCGATCGGGCCTATGCCGGCTCCTTCCCGACGCTGCCCTGTCGCCGGGATCTGTTCACCGGTCGGTGGGGGCATCCCTTCAACACCTGGGACGAGATGGAGCGGCACCTGCCGACGATGGCGGAAAGTTTCCGCCAGTCCGGCTACACCACGGGTCTGATCTTCGACACGCCCATGTTCATGACGCAGGGCAACTTTCTCGACCGTGGTTTCGGTTCGATCGAATGGATCCGCGGTCAGGGAGGAGAACCGTGGATCGCTGATGCCACCATCGA
>DPVW01000457.1:1654-3322 GCA_003529325.1 Candidatus Latescibacterota bacterium
ATGCTGAACCAGAGTCGCCGCCGTTACGAGTGCGACTACCTGGGCCCTCGTGTGTTTCGTGAGGCAACGCACTGGCTGGAGAAGAACTACCAATCCCCCTTCTTCCTCTGGATTGACAGCTGGGACCCGCACGAGCCCTGGGATCCGCCCCAGTACTACGTCGACATGTACGACCCGGGCTGGTCGGGCGACGAGATTCAGTATCCATGCTACGGCTTCTCCCTCGACTTCATGAGCGAGGCCGAGTTGAACCACACGCGGGCGTTGTATGCCGCCGAAGTGACGATGACAGATCGCTGGCTCGGGTATTTCCTCGACACCGTCGACCTGCTGGGTCTGAACGACAATACACTGGTTCTGCTGATGTCCGATCACGGCCACTACTTCGGGGACCACGGCCTGCAGGGCAAACCGTGGGGGGATCTGGGTCAGCTGTATGAACCGATGATTCGTCAGGCCTTCATGCTGCGGCATCCGGGCGGGCCCCAGGGCGAGCACTCCCAGGCGCTTGTGCAGCCCGTGGATCTGTTTCCGACCCTGTGTACGATGGCCGAACTTCAGGCGCCGAATGGGCTGCATGGCCGATCCTTCGCTCCAGTGATCGCTGCTCCGGAGCGGGCGCACCGGGAGTTTGCCATCAGCGGCCGCAACCTGGACGACCACTGGGGAACGGTGCCGGCGTCGGTGACGGATGGCACCTGGTCACTGCAATACTGGCCGAACAAGGATCTGTCGTACAGGGGCCACCCTGTACGTCAGGAGACCTATGCCAACACCGGCATGCCAGAACGTCGAGTGGACGAGTTGTTTGATCTGAGGGTGGACCTGGACCAGGCTGACAATATCCTGCAGGACCATCCCCAGGAAGCGGCGCGTCTGCACGCAGCCTTGCGGGAGCTGATTGACGGAAGCGACACAGCCCCGGAGATCGCCTGCACTTACGTCGCAGCACCAGGCGAGAAAAATTCGCCATAATGGCGCTCTCTGGGGGTCAACTTTCTTAGGGTCGCATGACATCGAGAGTCCTCGTAGTAACCGATCACGACGCTGTCAGGTCGGTCATTGTGAAGTACTCGGAGATACATGGGTAGCAGATGGGGAGGGCCCGTGGTTTGCTTCCACTGACCGGAGACACCACATCTGACGAAGGATCATGCTGAAAAACTACGCCGCCGTCGCCTTCCGCAGCCTGCTGAAATACCGCCCTTTAGAGCACGATCGACATCGTCGGCCTCGGGCTCGGACTGGCCTGTTGCATCCTGCTGATGCTATACGTGCAGGAAGAGATGAGTTTCGATCGCCACCACGTTCACGCCGATCGCATCCACCGGATCCTTCGCGAGACGCTGCTGGAGGATGGCAGCCGGGTGACCAACGACCGCACGTCAGGTGCGCTGGCTGAGGCACTGGTCGCCGATTTTCCTGAAGTAGAACAAGCTGCGCGGGTCCTCCAGATCTGGGGCTGGATCGAACACGGGGAGAAAGGTTTCTCTCAATCGATCTGTGTCCGAATCTGCTATTCTCGACATGTTTACCTATCCCCCTTGTCAGGTTCGGCCTTCATGATTTCCTTTTCCGCCACGACCGCTCCGCAAAGTTCGACATGGACCGTTTACATGCCATCTTCAGCCGCGTTCCCTAGTTCTGCGCGGCGGAAGTAGTGTGGAT
>DPVW01000196.1 GCA_003529325.1 Candidatus Latescibacterota bacterium
GGAAGAGTAAGCTCCCGTTCGGGGCGTCCACCGTCACTTGGAACATGTGCTTAGGGTAGGGGTATTTTGCCCGTCACGTCGGACCGCGCATTCACACTGTCGACACTTTCCGCACTAGCTCGGCCTGCTCATCCACGTAAACCAGGCCACGATCAACGCCGCTCCAGGTGTCCCCTACGTGCTATTTGGCGTCGCAAAGACCCAGTCTGGCACGCCTTGCCCTCGGGCACCTTAATCGAGGCCAGGATCGGGAACGTCAACTACGCGCAAACGATAAACCAGTCAACGGGCGTAGGATCGCAGGACACCCGTACGCACTCCCTGACCGGCGGCGGTCTTAACTATGGCACCTCCGCAGCGTTCCAGATATGTGGTGACGACTCGGCTACCGAGGCGGTCGAAGGGGGTGCGGAAGGCGACCAGATAGTGTTCTACGTGGCAGGGATTCAGGCGGCGGCCCAGCCGTCGACTGTTTTCCTTGTGGACGGCTCACTCCGGGTCGACCTAACCATCCCCTCGTTGACTGCGCCAACAGGTATCCCTGCGGCGCCATCCACGTCAGCTTGCACGGTCACAGGAGCGCCCTCCGCACCCACCCCCACCGCGACGGCCGTCTCTACGCCTACGGCAACACCGACGGCGCCCTCTGCACCGACTCCAGAGCCGATTCCAGGGATGACTGCGTGGGGCCTCGCGGTTCTGGGGGCGGTGCTGGCCGTGCTGACTGCACTGGCTGCGCATCGCAGACTCGATACTACCTGAGCATAGTTCGCCAGCAGGCCGCCGAACACTACCCGTCTCCTCTGGATAGCCTTGCACTCTGCAAGAGGGAGTGTCGCGTTGGTGATTTGCCATTCGACGAGCTCAGGGCGAACGGGAATCTGAACCTACGACAGTAGTGTAGTCCCAGGGTGAATTGTTGAGTGAGAGACACCCTCACGAGCCCATGCTCGTGGGGCCATGAACAGGGCATCGACTGATGCCCTGTTCCACACCACTCACAAAGGCGGCGCGCCGCCCTAGCCGCGGCTGGGTTCGTCCATCTCTTCGCGTGCCTTGCGGACCAGTTCGGGCAGGTGGTCGTCGTTGGCGAGTCGCTGCTCCAAGTGCACCATCCTGGCCGGGTTTGCCGTCTCGATCATCACCTCGCCGTAGGCCTTGTCGTGCCAGAACCGGGCGTTGCCAGCAACTTCGTCCCGAAGCAACTGCAAATCTTCGTCTTGGTGGCGTCGCTGTAGATTGATCGTGAACATCCGCCGCCGTGTGCCGCCACCAAACGAGGCGTGTTTCGTCGCGTGGTTGAACATCAGAAGGTCGCCCGGCTTAACGGGAAGGGCGAATGCGGGGACCTGGCTGCCGTGGATATCCCACGTGTCCTCAATGACGTTCGACTTGGAGTTTGTGGCTGCAACATGCAGTGATTCTGCGAAGACATCGCCGACCTTGTGGCTGCCGGGTATTACGCGCAGACATCCCGTTTCAGGGTCCACGGGGTCCAGGTAGAATGCCATCTTCACCGACATGTACTTCTTATCGACGTAGCCGTCAGAGTGCCACGGCGTGTCACCGACGTAGTAGTTGCCGTCGCTGGCCGTGTAGTTGTAGTCATCGCCCAGTATCGAGGCTGCGATGCCATCGATGCGCTCGTCGTCAATCAGGGTGCTCATATATTCGTCCCTATCGATAAAGGGCAATAGGGCGGACCTGCGCTTCTGATCGTGGCTGCGCCCGCCATGACCACCGCCATAATCGCGCCAGATACGCTCGAACCCTTCTACGATGCCATCTATCCTGTCCGACAGCAGGCCGTCGAACCTTAGAAATCCAAAGTCCTGGAAATACTTTATCTGGCCCTCGGTCAGTCTCATACGAGTGTTCTCCTTTTGGCATCCACAGGCCCGCCCGGCAGTCAGCCGAGCCGCTCGTGACCACCGTTCCCTTCGAAGTTGCGCGTGCTAAATACGCCCAGGTCCCGTCCCTGGTGTACGTGGACGATGACCTCTTGTCTCGTGATCCCCACGGAGTCCATGAGCTGCTCGTCGATGATGTCGATCAGGTCCTGTATTTCCTCGGTGGTAATACTCTCAGCGACATTGAGCGTGGCGTGTACCACGGTGTCCGCAAAGTGGATATCGACGCGCCCCACGGCGCTCTCCTCGGTCATGACCGTGTAACACTCTGATTGCGCGGTCCTCGCCTCTCGCTCAAAAAAGAACTGTGCCATGTTTAACCACCTGAGATGTGTCTGACGTTTCGGGCGCGTCCGTGTGAGGCTGCGTCTCGTTCGCCAGGCTACTCGCGGATCTGTCCCGTGCCCTGCATCGTCCACTTGTATGACGTGAGCTCGGTTAGGCCCAACGGACCGCGAGCATGGAACTTGTCGGTGCTGATGCCAACCTCGGCGCCCATGCCGAACTGGCCTCCGTCGTTGAAGCGACTGCTGGCGTTGACGATTACGACCGAGGCGTCCACCTCGTCCTGGAAACGGCTGGCTGAGGAGTAGTCCTCCGTGACGATAGCCTCAGTGTGACCAGACGTGTACGTCTCGATATGTTCCAGCGCCTCGTCCAGAGAATCGACGACCTTGACGGCCGCCGTCAGCGAGAGGAACTCCATCCCCCAGTCGTCGTCGACTGCGGGTATGAGGGCTGACCCACTCGCCGGGCCGAGGATGCTCAGGGCGCGAGCATCGCAGTGCAACTCCACCCCAGCCTCCCCCAGCTTTGAGGCTACCTTCGGCAGAAACGCAGGCGCTATCGCCGAGTTCACCAGCAGCGTATCCAGAGCATTGCAGACGTAGGGCCTCGAAATCTTCGCGTTGACCGCGATATCGACCGCCATGTCGACATCTGCCGAGCGATCTACATAGGTGTGGCATACGCCGATCCCGCCGGTGATGGCTGGCATGGTCGCTTCGGCACCCACCCGGCGCACGAGCGCCGCGCCGCCCCGCGGGATCATGAGATCGATGTGCTCCTTCATTCCCAGCATCTGCCCGACCAGCGCCCGGTCCGTCGACTCGATGAACTGCACGGCGTCCCTGGGGATTCCCGCCTCTTCGATCTTGTCTCTCACCAGCGACGCCAGCAGCAAGTTCGAGTTGAACGCTTCCTTACCACCTCGCAGAATGACGGCGTTCCCCGACTTCATGCACAGTGCAGCGATGTCGATGGTGACGTCCGGGCGGCTTTCGTATATCGTGCCGATAACACCGAGGGGCACACGCCGCTTCGCGATGCGCAGGCCGTTTGGCAGGACCCGTCCCTCCAATGTCTCGCCTATGGGGTCCGGCAGCGCCGCAATGCCCCGCACGCCCTCCGCCATCCCCTCAATGCGCTCGGCGTCCAGCAATAGACGGTCGAGGATCGCGCTGGATGCACCAGCGTCACTAGCTCCCCGGTAGTCCTTCTCGTTGGCCTCGACGATTCGATTCGTGTTCTCGACCAGCGCGTCGGCGATGTAACCGAGCGCCACGTTTTTGGCGTGGGTTGACGCCTTGGCCAGTGCCCGGGAACCAACCCGCGCACGCGCGCCTATATCCTTAATATCCACGACATTTGTCTCGATCACTGGCATTCCCCCTGGACTAAAGAGACACCATGTTGTTGCGGTGGACCACCTCGTCGCCATAAGCGTGGCCCAGGACCTCTTCTATGCGGCTCGAATGGGAGCCCTTGATCATGTCGAGTTCCTTCGAGTCGTAGTTTGTGATTCCAGCGGCGATACGGTTCCCATCCGAGTCTAGTATTGAAACTATGTCGCCTCGCTGAAAGCCGCCTCGAACCTCTTGGACCCCGGCGGGCAACAGGCTGCGGCTCTGGCTGCGAATGACGTCCGATGCCCCGGCGTCGACAACGATGTCTCCGTGGTTCGTCAGGCCACTGAGCATCCAGCGCTTGCGACTCTCCATCTTGTTGGCGGTGGATGGGAAGAAGGTCCCGATACGCTCGCCGCCTGCAAGCCGTGTGAGTACGTCGGGCTCCAGGCCACTGGCAATGGCGACGTTGACACCGGAAGCTGTGGCAAGACGTGCTGCGTCTAGCTTGGTCGCCATGCCGCCCTGCCCGCGACCGTCCCACGACTCGCCGCCCAGGGCTGCGACTTCGTCGAGCGTCTCGACGGTCTCGATCAGCTTCGCCTCGCTGTCAATGTTCGGGTCTGCCGTGAACAACCCGCCGACCTGACCCAGCATCACCAGAAAATCGGCGTCTACCAGGTTTGCCACCATGGCGGAGAGGGTGTCGTTGTCACCAAATACGTCTCCCTTGAGCTCATCAACCGCGACGACGTCGTTTTCGTTGACGATTGGGACAACCCGCAGCTCCATTAGGGTCAGCAGCGTGTTGCGGATGTTCAGGTAGCCGAGACGCTCGGAGATGTCTTTGCGGGAAAGCAACGCCTGGGCCACTGGGATCTCGTGCCAGTCGAAGAGCTGCTCGTAGGCGTGCATCAGGCGGCCCTGGCCGGCGGCGGCTAGCACCTGCCTGAAGTGGCCCGGGTCGCCGTCACGGGTGATCCCGAGGACGTGACGTCCTGCGGCCACAGCCCCTGACGAGACAAGAATGGCCTCGACCCCTGAGAGGCGAAGCAGGGCGAGCTGCTCTACCAGGGTCGCCATGACCTGAAGGTTGAGCCGATCGCTGCCACCCGTCAAAAGCGTGGTTCCGGCCTTTACGACGATGCGGCGGTAGGCTGGAGGATCTCGCCGGGTATTAGAGCGCATTGTCTGAGCGTTGCTCTGGAAAGCCATCTGCAGACCCCGGGGCAGCCCCCTGCGCGCCTGAGGCACGCGGATTCCAACGAAGCATCATTATATCAGCGACGACAACGCCCCAACAAGAATGGTTACCGGACCTACTTGACCAGTCGGCGTCGCATTAGCATGGCCGCAATCCTGTGGGCTATCAACGCGATGGCCAGCAGTTCCAGCGTCCAGACCGCCATCCACCACGTCAAGTCGCCCTCTGCGAGGCCTCTAACCAGGGCTGCGGCAGGGGTCAGCGGCAAGATCCAGGATGCATTCTGCACCCACTCCGGGAGTCGATCGAGGGGGAAGAATACCCCACTGACGTAGAACATGGGCATGACGAACAGCGTAAAGAAGTTGTTCATCGCGCCGATTGTTGTGGCGGTGGCCGTCAGGATCATGGCGATGGCGGCGACGGAGAACCCGATCAGGTAGGCGGCGGGAATCGCAAGGATGGCGAACGGCGAGGTGATGAGCCCAAAACTCACCGCGACGATGAGCACAGCCGTGCCCGATACGGCGGCGCGGGTTGCGCTCCACATGACCTCTCCGGCAACGATGTCTTCTGGCTGCAGCGGGGTGAACAACACTGCTTCGTAGATATTGTGGGTCGACATGCGCAGGTAGGCGCCGTAGGTGCTGTCGAAGGTCGCATGGAACATGGCGTAACTAGCGATTAGGCCTGGCGCTAGGAACTCGGCATACGGCCGGTCGCCAACGTCCTGGATAA
>DPVW01000476.1 GCA_003529325.1 Candidatus Latescibacterota bacterium
AGGAGAACCACATGAACTGTCGCAGCGCGATGAGGTGCCAGTATTTCTGGGCGAAGGGAAATGCCGTCGATGGGATGGGACCCATGCTCCACACAAGGGACCAAAACAGGAAACCGCAACCCAGAATCACCGGTAGAATGAGCAACTCCGCCTTCGCGATACTGGTGATCTTCGTCCCCGTCAGTTCGACCTCGCGAAACAGCTGCGCCCGACGCCCGTGATCATGGTAAGGGATCGGTGCAAACCAGATGTCGATCCCCTGATATCCGGACAGCAGGAAGGCGCCCTCTCGAACCAGAGGGATGCCCACGCTCTGCCCCGTAAGGCCCACCATTCGCGCGTTGACATAGGAGACGGCAGGGGTGAAGAGAAAGGCGAAACACAGCAGGAACAGGAGTGGGAACTCGTCATCTTCGAGCAACCACACACAAAGTCCGGTGTAGCCCGCCGCTGCTGCTCCATACAGGGCGAAGGCGATCCACAGCGGGAAATCACCTCGGCCCGGTGGTGGCGTCCCGACCGTGCCAGCTCCCGCCCGACGCCGGCGTAGAGCGCTGATGGCGGAACCGATACCGGCAAGACCGACGGCTGCCGCCGTGCCCAGATAGACACTGAGCCACATATCGAGATCGTTGACGAAGTGTGTCGTCACGGCGTCCATCCCCGGATGCCAGCGTGTCAGCACCCCCGTGGCATGGAGTACCGGATTCAGCGCCAGCTGCAGAATGGCGGCGGCAAAGGCGCCGACAACAACCCAGAAGGGCAGTACGAAGCCGACCAACACGAGTCCCAGGTCGGTGCCAATCCCGAGGGGCGTCGCCGGCAACAGGTGTTCGAGGTCGCGAGTAAAGTCGATCCACGGGATCGGCAGCAACTCCAACGGCCGACTCGCGATCAGCCCGGTGAGTGCGGGCAAACCCACGTAGATGCCGCCGAACAACAAGCCGATCCCCATGCCGGTGGCAAAAACCTGCCAGCGCCAACTGGCTGGACCACTGCCCCCCTCTCCCGCTCCTTCGGCCAGAGCCGTCGCCCCTTGCGCGGCGACGGCCGCCATCGGGAAGGGCAGCCGCTCGATGTCACTGGTGATTCTGAACAGCACGTACCCGAGGCCGAACCACTCCGCTCGCGCCAGCACCTGACCAGCAACCAGTAGTGCCACCGGTGCCAGCCAGTCGCGGTGCAGGAAACTGCGCGCCGCGAGCGCCTCGGAGCCGATGGCGGGCGCCACCCATTGTGGAATCTGCGCCGCCATGCCCAGGGCCTGACCGACCTGCGACTGCACCAGATACTGATGCCAGACCAGTGCGCCAAAAGGCCCACCGGCGAGCATCACCCCCGCCATGGCGTGGGTGAGACCGCCGGCGATGTAATAGAGGACGTAGATCTCCTGCCGACGCAGCGGCGCGAAGGAGCGCCGCGCAACTTCGGCGAAGAGGATAACGGTCACCCATTCGGCGGCGGGCCCCATCGTCGATCCAGCGATGAGCCCCATATAGATGGCCCCTGGCAACATCAGGAAGCCGATGAAGAAGGCGCCGAGCACAACGCGAGGACTCAGTCCATCCTCGAACTGCTCCGGCGGTACCATGGTGTCGCGTTCGCTCGTACTCACGACTCGGTCGCCAGGTAGAGCCTGCGTTCCGACTCGGCAAGGGCGCGCCACATCAGAAATTGGCGCCGTATGCCGTCGACGAAGTGTCGATTGCCCCGCATCCAACTGCCTTCTTCTCCCGAGGTGCGCCGCAGCGACAGGGTCAACGTCGCATACCCATCGTCGCCGGATTCGACATCGATGCTCAGACTCTGCGATACACCACTGTCGAAGGGCGCCAACCAGACGACGGCTCGGACGGTTCCGGTGGCACCATCAAGCACCTCGGTAACGTGCTCGGCGTAGAATGGGGCGCCGATGGACTGCTCGTCGCAGGTGGCCAGATACTCGGCGACGAAACGACACAGACCCATCCCCTCCCGGAGGCGCAGGGAGAATGGCATGGT
This sequence comes from Candidatus Latescibacterota bacterium, assembly GCA_003529325.1. Classification (GTDB taxonomy): domain Bacteria; phylum Latescibacterota; class UBA2968; order UBA8231; family UBA8231; genus UBA8231. The sequence goes on from DPVW01000476.1 coordinate 2,002, forward strand.
CAGCACCAGCTCATCCCCCTCTGGCCGTGGCAATTGCCACGAGCGCTCGACACCGGGCACACACAATCGACCCGCAGCTCGTGCAGGATAGATGGCGGACGACACGACGAGGGCCATCACCATCGCCAGCGTCGCCACCGCTGAGTACGACGAGAAGTTGACCGTCAATCCTGGGAACAGGTCGCTTACCAGTCCCACCTTGGAAACGACCTGCGCCAGCAGATACCCACCGACGCCGCCGAGGGTGGCAAAGGCCGCCGCCTCGGCCAGGAACAGACCCGTCACATGGTCTGGCGCCAGACCGACGGAATTGAATGTGGCGATCTCCGGCGTGCGCTCGTAGACCGATCCAAGCATCGTGTTGAAGACGATCAGGGCGGCGATCGCCAGTGGCACCCAGACGCCACGCTCCGCACTCATCGAATGGTTTTGGGCGGTATCCACCACCCACAGCCGACCATCGAGACGAGCGAAGAGATTGTCGTCGATGCTGTGAGCGAAGCGTTCGAGTTGGTTACGTCCCCCGGGAAGGAGCGCCGCCACCGAAGCGAGGCGCGCATATCGTCCCATGCCGGACACCACCGGCGCCGGCAACACGAGGACCTGGCGGGCCGGTAGATGGGCGAAGGCAGGTGCTTCACCACGGGGAAACGCGCCGGCACGTCGTTCCTCTGGCTGGTAGACATCGACATCGAGCGGCATCAGTGACGTACCGCCAATATCGACGAGAGCGTCGAAAGCGTCCGCATCGAACAGGCCGACGAGGAGGTAGTTCTCACCGAAATAATCGACATACGCCCTGCCGACATCGGTCTCTGCAAGGCCAATTTCGGCGGCTCTGTCGACGGGCAACAGACATTCATGGCGCGCCCCACTCAACCAGATCCCAGCGACCAGCACAGCATCGATGTCGGTCACGCTGCGTTCCTGTGGCGTCAGGCCGAGGGCCGCCGCCACCCGCGTCCGCTGTCCCCCGTGCCGTACGAGACCTGGCTTCTCA
>DPVW01000122.1 GCA_003529325.1 Candidatus Latescibacterota bacterium
CCCCTCCTTCCACGCATCGATGACGGAGAGCGTGACAATGGAAGAGGCCATTACTTACTGTTCACCCGAGAAGACATGGCAGCATTACAACATGGTTCAAGCGAACATTTCAACTGACTTTGTCAAGTTGAGGCCACAGTTGGCAGAGTAGGCGAATGACGAGCCTGTCGCCCAGTCGCGGTACCACCGCACGGCTTCCGCATCATCCTCCGGCACGCCACGGCCCTCGCTATACATAAGGCCGAGGTTTGCCTGTGCGCCGGCATCCCCCTGCTCCGCTAGCTCTAACGTCTCTTCTAATACGTCCGAAGTCTGTTCCTCCTCGGTAAAATCAACCACATCCGGTGAATCCCCACACGCAAGGCTCGCCACCAGCACCGGCGACGCCACAGGCAAAGAAGCTTTTCCCCCTGTAAACACAGGGGCCTTACCATGTCACTTGCCCCGTCTCCCCTATGTCTCCCCGCACGAGATCAGACACCGGGACTACAACTACCGGGACAGCAACTTCAACACACGCGTACGTACGCGTTGTGGAGATTTTCTTACTGAGCGGCGAAGCAGTACAACAGGCCGTCGCCACCCGAATCCCGCAGCTGTTCCTGGCTGCAACCACGACTATCGTGAGCTGAATTCCAAGCTGCGCGGTCATGATGGCCGAGCCTGGCTTTTCCATCGCCGCTGCTCGTCCAGTTGTTGCAGGTCATGTCTTCGCCAGCCGCGTACGCCGTGCCGTCCGGCTGCGAGCCTGTCAGAACATCGTGCCGGTTCGGAGCGTATCCGCTCCCGGGTATCCTTCTGCCTCTCTCGTCGATCACCGTCATGACGGTAAACCGATGTCCCATACCGTGAAGCTCGTCGACGTTATTCCCGATCAGATTACCCTGAGCGTTATGCCATGGGCCCGTACCGATACGGTCCCTCGCGTTTACCGCGTCTGGGCCTTGCGTGCTGAGGTAAGCACGCCAGGCACGGTCGCCGGCACCCACTTCGGCCGCCAGCCTCTGACAGAGCGCGTCGGCTCCGGCTATGCCCCCCAAGTCGGCTCCTTCGCCCGAGCCATTGCTCGCAATGAAGAAAGTCATGGGAGCGGACTGTGGGCCCTGCGCCAGGGCCAACCCGAAGCCCAGCAAAACGACCGAGATCACGCTGATAGCAGATACCGTCTTTCTCATGTGGTCTTCCCTTTCCTGATAATCCCGAATGTTCAGAACGTTTCACCTAGCGACAACCGTTCAATAGAAACATGACCTGAGTTTTGGTGTCAACGGAGGGTAGTGGTCTAGTTTGAAAATCTGAGGCCCCGGATCACCCGTCCAGATGTGGTCGTGGCGGCCCTGGTCGATGGCAACAACCTACCGTGGGCTTGGCGGGCGGTTCAACGGAAACGTCTTGGATACACCCCGTAGGGGACGAGGACGCACCCTCCCACTCTCTGAGAAGGTAGTGGGTTCCTGGTGACCTAGGCGGACTTCTGCCGGTAGCGCCTCGGCGACTTCGTTCATCCGTTTAGAGAGAACTTCAAACGACTGCGGACGGGCCGCGACACAAAGCCTGGCAAACATCTGGTCTTCTGGGTCTTGGACCGCAGTAGGCTCACCTCGGTCTCGAAGTGCCTCCAGCACACGCTCGCGCTCTTCCGTGTCCGCGAAACGCCGCTGGGGTATCCGAATCGGAAGCTGGCCGAATCGATAGCCGTGCTCGGCAAAGGACGCCGCGATGGGTTCAGGGTCAAAGAGTTCAAGCACCGACATGATGGCTACTGCCCCTAACGGGCCTCGGGCATCGTGACCAAACGCGTCCAAGATGGGACTGACGGTCTTCGCGGTGACATACCCTATGACGCCGGTGCTAAGGAGCACATCACACTGTCGAATAAGGCTTCTCTCATCTTCCGTTAGTTCGGACTCGTTCTCCTCAAGGTTGCGTGTGATGCCCTTATCTATCATCCGAGAAGCCGTAGCGAATCTGACAGCCTCCGTCGAACTATCGAACCCGACGACTTCTACGTTTTCTCGCGCTACGTGTGATTCCAGCCAACGCTTAGACTCGGTGACGCACGACGAGTATTCCAAACTCGTCTCGTGCAGGAAAAACTTGGCCAACTCCTGATACGAGCAACCTGTCTTGAGCAGTGCTCCGGACACGCCATAGGAGCACCCCAGGTCCAAGATCCGGACAGGGTGCTGCTGAAAGCGAGACACGGAAATGTCAACGACGGCGGTGAGAAAGGGGTTCATGTAGTCAGCCATCCGGTAATCGACGGCGGTCATGTTGTGAAGGTATTGGTGCGGGGTCAGTGCGGCATACGTTGCATAGAAGGACGCTTTAACGCGGTTCTGTTCGTCGTAGTTGCTTTGGTTCATAAGCTCCACAGCCTGGGCAAATGATTAATTCCAACCAGCCGTAAGTCGGCGAATAGACTGGCACGTCTGTGACTGACCAGATTTTTGAGGTGAGAAGTAGATGATACTACGCTTGCCGCATCCGCTCAGGCGATGATTGACATCCCACCAAAAAGATGACTCGCGGCAAATCCACCGTCGACGTAGGCTAGGGTGATGCGTTCCCGTCTCAAAATTGTCGAAGGGGCGGTTACCCGCACGAGGCAGGTCGCCTCAGTCACCCTTCAACCATGTCGACCCCGTCAGTGGCTGACGCGGCATCTGAGGGCGGCGGCGTAGGCACTAGCAAACACACTCTTGACGGCCCAATTGATATTTTGGGTAATCAAGGCGGTCGCCTGAATGAATAGCGGGGCATCCGCCGTCGCCACAACAACTCCGATTACCTCACCGTCTTCGTTGACCAGCCGGTCACCAGAATTACCTAGCTGAACGGGCACACCGATCTGCAAGAAACTCACACCGTTTTTACTCTGAATCGAAAAGCCAGGTTGTTCTTGTCTTAGGAAGAAACAGACACGTTGACGTGTTCGTTTAAATAAAAATAATATTCATAACAATAAAATAATGACAGGAGTCAAAATGCAGTCAATCATTTTGGGCGTCGTCGGCAGCCTTCTTGGGGCACTGACCCTTACCGGCTGTATCCCGGCCGGCATTAATTCTCCGGTACAGTCCAGCGGCGTGGCGGGAGTGAAATTCCCAGACGTCGTTGGGATCGATCTAGAAGGCAAGGAGGTCTCACTACCGACCGGTCTGTCTGGTCGCAGAAACTTGGTGGCCATTGCGTTCGAACGCGAACATCAGCCCGTGGTGGATACATGGATCGCCAGGGTGGAACCGCTCCTCGCACAGGACCCCGAACTCCGCCTCTACGAAGTGCCAACCATCTACGAGAGTTCCACCCTATTCCGCCTCTGGCTCAATAATGGGATGCGCGCTGGGATCACTGACCAGGTTGCCCGGCGGCGCACAATAACGATCTACGTCGACCGCGAGCAGTTCAACGCCGCGCTGTCAATTCCGGATACGAGTGACGTTCACCTACTGCTGCTCAATACGGAGGGTCTGATTGCGTGGCGTAGCACCGGACCGGCTAACGACGAGAAACTCGCTGCCCTCTCGCAAGCCCTAGTGAGCGGCTAGTCGCCATTCAAGATCACGTGGCGAAGCGGAACGCGGCGCGCGGTTCAACGGGGACGGATTACGGCTCACGCGGGTGCGCGGCGTCCCATTCTCGAGAGCCTCCCCTGGAGTTGCCCCGTTGGACTACTTCACCCAGGGAGTCTGGACGATAGGAAGCATTAGCGCCTCCCCGACTCCCAAGCCAAGCCCCTCCCGAGTCCGAGTCTGGTCATCGACTCCTGTCATCTTCCCTCTGTTTCTCGTTTCGACCACGAGAACTGAACGACTCCGCTTAGAGCAGAGAGGCTTTAGACACTTGAGGCATCCATGTTACCTCGTGCAAGGCTCGCTACTTCGTGAAGGGGATGAACATGGGAACCTTTTTCTGGTAATCCTCATACTCTTGCCCGATGGCTTTCATTAGATCTTTCTCTTCAAAAGCTGCGACAGCAATAACGATGTAGGCCGTCGTCGCGAGGGCGAAGATCAGGTGCCCAAGGGACATATGCGGCGTCGCCCAGAACGCGATGATGAAACCCACCATGATCGGGTGCCTGACGAACCCGTAGAGAAGTTTGGCTTGGAACTCGGGCGGTTGAGAATCGATGCCCTTCAGGTTTTCGTAGATCTGTTTGAGCCCAAACAATTCAAAGTGGTTGATCATCAAAGTCGATAGGGAAACAATGAGCCATCCAAACCCGAAGACGCACCATAAGGCGTAGACGACCGTTTCGTTCTCGGTGCTCCAGATCACGGCGCGCAAAGGCTGCCACTGCCAATAAAGCAGGAGCAGGGCTAGACTGGAGAGCAGCACATAGGTGCTGCGCTCGCTGGCGGTACCGACAATTTTCACCCACCAACTCTTGAACGCTGGCCGCGCCATTACGCTGTGCTGGACGGCAAACAGCCCCAACAGCAGAGCGTTGATAATGACGGCCATCGTGAGGTCGTTCTCGGTGCCGCTGTCAATCGACTTTGGAACAAGGAAATTCCCAACAAATGCGATCGCATACAGGAAGGCACCAAGAAAAACCGTGTAAGCGACAACTCCATAGGCCACGACGAAGACTTTTTTCATTTAATGCTCAGCTCCCGATCATTGAGAAGACTACAAAGATGTGACGATAGGAAACATTAGCGCCTCCCCGAGGCAGGGGACGCCGACGCGTAGCTCACCCGATCAGGGCAGGAAATCCAGCGATGATGCTCCTCTTCCCGTCATTGGAAATCGGATCCTCACCGAGGTAGACGTCGAACAGCGCCCGGCATAGGACCCGCGAGTCGATGGGTGGGCGCTCGTCTCCCCCAACCGAGGTAGCCAGGCGTCCCGCCGGGCCACAGGAGAAGACGATCTCCGTGCCAATTCTTACCTCGTCAACCTCTAAGTAGCCGCGGAACCTCTCCAGCACTGCCAACTCGCGTGAGTTGTTTGTGTCCGTGACAGCCCGGGTCATCCGGGGTCTCAGGGCGTCATCGAAGGCCTCGGCCACGTCGTTGCCGTCGATGGTCCGCGTCATGACTAGCCGGAGCGTCATCGTGAAGTTCAGATCGAGGAGGTGCCGGTAGAAGCTCTCGTCGCGCTCGAGCGTCGATGCCGATAGCCGCGCGAACCGAGAGAGAGATGCGCGAGCGCCCTCGGGATCGACATAAAGTCCGAACGCATAAATTTTCACCCTGAAAATCGTCCGCTGCCGGACCCCCGTGCCCACGATCCAGTGCGGCGTCGTGTCACCAGGCGGGGTCAGCGAGACCGGGAACGGCACGCCGCTGCGAGGCTCGTTGACCGTGTCCAGAGCGGTCGATTGGGCCACGGCTGAAGCCGACACGGTCACAAACAGGACGAGCGCCAGGATCGACCGAGTCATCTCACTGGTGGCCCGATTGCCAGAGCCACCGCAGACCGGGAATCCACGCCCCCGCCGACCTGCTCGACAACGCTTGGTCTTGTCCCGCGGTGTGCCAGTCTGGCCGCTGGTCTGGCTCCCCATTCGGGTCAACGCCGAGCTCACCGACCTCGAAACGCCCGGGGAACTGATTAAGCACCTGGGGTTCTGCAGGCGGCGGCGCGGTGTCAATCATGGGGTACAGCCAGGAGTACTCCAGTCCCGCGTGTCGCTCGCCGTACCGCGACGGGATGTCTTGTGTCCAGTTACTCGGAATTGTCAGGCAGAACGCCAGTAGGCATATGAAGGCGATGCGCTGGGAGGCCAACGGCGCTGCGTTGTGCGATCCGCCCGGGGATCGAGTGGCAGCCAAGCTATTCTTAAGGCGACCTAGCCTCCGCAGACGCGAGCGATACAACAGTGCAGCGCCGAGCAGGGCCATCACGATGTTGAGCGTCTGCCCCGTCCCGAAGGCGAGCCGGTGAGTCGGATAGTCTCTGAAGAGGTCGATGAAGAAGCGAGGGAATGCGTACCAGAACACGAACCGGGCCCCGGTCGCGCCAGGTGTCGTGTTCACTCTTCTCACGCGCATCAGGTACGCCATCAGCAGCAGGTTCTTCGCACCGTCATACAGTACCACCGGATGGCGAAACCCGTCCGCGTCCGGAAACTTGACTGCCCACCACACCTCCGTCACGGCACCGACGATCTGGCCGTCGATGAAGTTCCCGAGTCGCCCGATCCCCATGAGTAACGCCGCCGGAATGACGAGAGTGTCGGCAAGGAGGAGGAACGACTTCCGGTACCGGAGTGCAAAGAGTCCCGCGCCAACCGCGCCACCGAGCATAAGCCCATGCGTAGCCATCCCCCCGAGCCAGTAGGCTGGAATCAGTCCAAGATGCTCACGGTAGAACGACCATTCGTCGAATGCGATCTCGACGGCTCGGCCTCCGACGAGGACGCCGATGGCCATGAACAGGCTTAGGCTCCAGACCTCCCGGAGCGACAGGTCCGGCTGGCTATGACGGCGTCTCAGGAAGACATGAATCTCCAAGAACCCGAGAGTAAAGCCCAGCCCGTACCACCAGAGATGCACACCGGCGATGTCAAACAGGATCGGGTCGATCTGGTGGACGTAGGGTCCGAACATGCGTTCCCCCGATTCTAACCCTGATAGCCAGGAAGGTTGCCGACAATTGACTCCAAGGCAAGTGCCCCCTCACGACTAATCAGCACGCGGCTGGGGAGTTTCTGAAAGTAGACCGCGAGGAGGTTCGGTTGAAGGCGGGCGACTTCATTGACTGCAAGGTCGTCATGAATTGCACTACCTGCTCGGGGAAGAACACGATTTCTTGGGGTGCGTTGTTCTCGCCGTAGAGTGGGACGCCCCGCCTTGGTTGCACATGAATCAGAGGCGGACTTTCGCCCCGATGTGCTGTTGTATTCGCGCCATCGCGTTACAGGGTTGGCTGCGCCAGAAATATTTATTTCTGACGCGACCACAGGAAGGGCGACCAAAGCACGCGACGACGCGCCGCCGTAACGCTGTCCAACT
>DPVW01000469.1:0-1090 GCA_003529325.1 Candidatus Latescibacterota bacterium
CGCGTCGTCTGGCGATATAGGCTTTTGGATGATCATCGCAACCGATTCCATTCCTGGATATCCTGCTTGGGCGGTGTAGTCGGTTGCGGAGCGAAGACCCAGTAATAACATAGATCCTCCTCCCCCGTGTTGAGCGATTGATGAGTGACGTTGCGGGGAATGAATACGGTCATTCCGGCGTGTACGGTGTACTCCTCATCGCCCAGCAAGAGCTTGCCCCGTCCACTGACCACATAATAGAGCTCGTCCGCATCAGGATGGATGTCCGGCGAGCATTCCTGCCCTGGCCGCAACCACCATAGTCCGGCTGAACAGCTCTGTGCCCCACAGGTTTCCTCCGTGATCAGCGGCGCTACCTCCCGCGAGCCGTCCGGTGCTTGCCACATAGCATGCTGGTCGGCCTGGATTACGCAGTTTGCATACTTCCTCATTTAGATCCCCTTGTGATCAGATGAGTAACGAGCCTCCGTTGACGTGCAGGGTCGAACCGGTGACGTAAGTCGACAGATCCGACACAAGGTAGTACACGGCGTCGGCAAGTTCCCGCGGGTCGCCTTGGCGTTTCAGAGGCGCCGCCTGGATGAACTCCTGTAGCTGTTCCTTACCGAACGCTGCAGCCAATGGCGTGTCAAAGCTGCCTGGGGCAATCGCGTTGACGAGTATACCCTCAGCGGCATACGCCTTGGCCAGAGACTTCGTCATCGCTATCAATCCCGCTTTGGAGACGCCGTAGGCCGGATGGGCGCAGACACTGCCCAGGAAGGCGCCTACCGAGGAGATGTTGACGATGCGACCCGCCTTCTGCCGGCGCATCACAGGTAACACCGAAAGTATGCACAGCAATGCGCCGTTCAGATTGATGTCCAGCACACGATGCCAGTTGTCTTCCGTGACCTCCGGCCACTCCACGACCGGCGCGATGCCGGCATTGTTCACGAGAATATCGATGCGCCCGAAACGGTCGACCGTCTGTTCTACCATGGCTTCAACCTGGGATGCATCTGCGACATCCGTGGCAACACCCATCACGTCGGCTTGCAAGCGGTCGTTCAAGTCCTCAGCGGCGGCCTCCGCACCCGTGATATCGGCG
>DPVW01000469.1:1398-4014 GCA_003529325.1 Candidatus Latescibacterota bacterium
GCCCGTGATATCGGCGATTGTCAAGCCTGCCAATTCGGCTTGCGCGAGACGCTCTGCGATCGCTCTTCCAAGACCCGAAGCTGCGCCGGTGACGATCGCAATTTTTCCCGTGAGTGTTGAGTGCATATTTCTCCCCAGACCGTGAATTCTGCCGCGCCGGTCACCCTCTGGCCATGCGCCCCAGGCCAAAAAGTTGGTGGCACAGCGGTGAGCGCCTCCGAATATGCTCCTTGAACTCACCACTGGGGATGAACTCGGGCTTCCGGAACATGCCGAAGTGGGTGTAGTTGTAGAGCAGCATGCGCCGGGCTTTGGTGTCCGTGTTGTCCATGGCGGTGTGCCAGATGGAGCCGCTCCACAGGATGGCATCGCCGGCCTTTCCCACCAGCTTGATGTGGTTCGGCATGTCCTCGAGGGAGTCGTATTGCGGGGGAGGGCCGTCGATCTTGTGACTCCCCGGAACGACGCTAAATGGTGCGGTCTCCTCGTCCACGTCGTAGACGAAGAAGAAAACCTTGATCTTCATGTATGGTGTCTCGCAGGCCCGCATCCGTTCCCAAGCCTGGCGGTCCTGTGCACTCCACTCGTGCGCCCGGTGATAGGGCCAGGCCGTGGATCGATTGCCGTCGATTTTCTCGCCATCGCGGTGCCACTCGCTGTGAGACCCGGTGCCCGCCGGCTTGACGTGCAGGGCATTGTCCTTCATCCGTACGTCTGGTCCCATGAAAGCCTCGAGTACGGGCATCGTCGCGGGATGCTCCAGAAGATCGATGAAGATATCGCTGTGCGGCGCGACGGGCATGACTACATGGGCTGTTTCGCCGATTCCGTAACCGTCGTGGTCGATGCCTTCCACGAGCTGTCTTCGCCAATCCTCGCGAGTTGCCTCTTCAACACGGGTAAACTCCTCCTGCAACTGCGACAACTCTTCACCCTCGATCAGGCCTTCGAGCTGGATGTAACCTCCTTCATCGAAACATTTGCACTGAGCGTCGTTTAGTTTCAACGGGCATCACCGTCGGCGCGTCCGCTCTCGAACTGGCCGATCCGATCCAGGGTCTCCCTGCCTGTCTGGGTCGCCGAGCTGAGATCGTTGGGGGTGACGGTCAGATAGTCGCTGGTCTGCGCGCGCTCCCTGATAAACGCCTCAGCGTAGCCCGTGCGGCCGAACCATCCGTGGTACCCGGCGAACGCCTCGATACGCTTGCGCGAAAACTCGGACGTGTGTCCCTGAGTTTCGTACAAGGCCTCGGCCTCGATACGCCTGGCGACCTGGTCCGAGATGTCGACGAACAGGTCGATGTCCGTCCAGCCGAACTCGGCGCCGATGTAGTAAACCTGAGCCACGTGAAGGGGTGAGCGCCCCCTGCCTGCGTCGGCCTGAGCCGCTCGCTGCATGGCTCGTGCCACAAGTTGGCCGGCGAGGGAATGGTCGTTGTCCCAAAGACTGGTCATGTTCTTGTACGGATAGTTGTAGGGCGCATGGGTGATGACGATGTGTGGACGGATTTCATGAAGGACATCCGTCAATTCACTCAGTATTTTGGATGAGGAAGGCTCGAGGGGATTGTCCGGGAAGGGCAACACGCGCGCGTCCTCGATCCCGAAGAGGGCGCAGACCCCTTCGAGCTCACCCTGTTTGCGGATCGCCTGCTCGCTCCTGGGGCGCTGGAGGATCTCTGCCCGACGTTCGCTCGCCGGCTTACGCATCTCGTCCTCGAGCTCCTCGTCGTGTGTGGTCACGCCGTCGCTGAGACTGACGACCGTAACGCTGTCGCCACGCTCGATGTGGTGGGCCGAGGTGCCCAGGGTATACGTTACGTCGTGGGGATGAGCGGTGACCGTCAAGAGACGCAACGGTTGCGATTCGTTGGCTTCGATCATGGTACTCCTTCAGGACTTGAGGTGGTCAAAAGGGTACATCATGGAATAAGCCGACGAAAGCAGGCGAAATTCTCCTCACATGCGATGACCCACAGAGCATGAGCGCCATCGCTAGCGGACGTCCTTGCCGGACTTGGCGCTCCGGGACGTGGGTTAAATCCAGGCATGTACGGCTCGCCCGCCATCGTCTTGACAGAGTACCGACAAAGGGCTCATATCCTGCCTGTGGCAACAGGAGCAAGACCCCCGAAAGGATATCATGGCCAGCAGTCGAATCGTTGAACGTGACTTTCGCCACTACCGACGAGACCGCTTCATCGATGCTCAGACTAGCGCCCGTGCGAAGCTGTCTCCGACCCTGCTGCTGACCAATGAAATGGGAGTCAGCGCGGAAATCGGCGACGAGCTGGGAGCGCATGGTAGGGCTCGAGTCGAATTTGATGTCCCTTCAGCCGAGGTCAAAAGCGCCGAGGTGGTCTTCTATGTCAAGGGACAGGACGAGTCTCAGGTTGATGCCATGCGCCTGCTCGTCAACGGCTATCGTATCACCCATCACCAAAGGAAAGAGCGCATAGCCGGCTTTGCCGGCAGGACATGTGGTTGGGATCGCATGCGGATAGCGGCTCGGTACCTGAAGAACGGTGTGAACGAGATCATCTTCACTGGCGGCCGACTCTACATCGATCCCGGCACCGATGCTGGAAGCCCGCCATCTGTCGCGATCCGATCAGG
>DPVW01000063.1 GCA_003529325.1 Candidatus Latescibacterota bacterium
GCCGCCGCCCAGATCGACATCGGCACGAGAGCCCAGTAGAGATTTTCCTGAGCGAGCCAGGCATACCCGACAAAATCGAGTCCGAGGCCCGTGAGGATGGCGTTGACCGGTCCCCCCTGTGGGTGATAGAGGTGCATCCACAGCAACGAGGCGGCGACCTGTCCCAGGATGTTGGGAAAGAAGAAGACGATCCGGAACAGCCGCGATCCCCACAACTTGCGACTGATGCAGACCGCCAGAAACAGGGCCAGGGGGAGCACGAAGCAGGGGATGACGAACATGATGAAGAGATTGTTACTGAGGGCGATCCAGAAACCGTCACTCTCGAACAGCAGTCGCCGGAAGTGGAGCAATCCGACCCAGGTCATCTCCGTCAGACCATCCCAGCGGTGCAGGGACCAGGAGAATGACTTGAGGGCAGGAATGATGACGATCACCGTGTAGCACAACGCTGCCGGACCGACGAAGAAAACCACCCCCGCCCAACTCAGGCGCACTCGATTTTGCGACGAGACCGATGCCGCCCCTTTCTCCCGCCGCCTTTGTGCCATGCGCCGCAGCGTCGACCACAACCAGTAGATGATGGCGCTGGCCAACAGTCCGAGCAACAATACCGGCTTCCACACATGCCGCACCGTGACCGCGTCCGGGTTCTCGGTGTGTGACCGCACCGCCTCGGCATTCCCCTCCAGGAAGTCTGCCACCTGTTGCGGTGGTGTACCACTCAACAACTGGAAGCGAGCGTCTTCAAGGAACTGATCGAACTCTGGGTACCCCTCACCTGGGGCCTGACCGAAGGTCGTCGTCGCCCCCTGCACGATCCGCATCAACTCGTGCATGTCATCCGTGAGGTTGCCCTCCATCGCCCCACGCACGGCGACGACGATGTCGCGCATGCGTGCGAAGTCGCCCGCCATCTGTGGCGAGGTCATAAAGCGAAGAAAGTCGGCACCCAGTTCGGGATGACGGCTGCCTTTGAGGACGAAGAAATATCCTGCAGAGGTATACAGGGCCTTGGGGTCCGCCTTGGTTGCGGCTATGATGGGGAGGGGAAAGGTGCCCAGTCTGAAACCATCGGGGATCTTGCCCTGCATCTCGCTCTTCAACCACGAGCCACACAGGATCATCGCCGTGTGGCCGAGGAAGAACTCCATCTGCGCCTCCGTGTGACTCATCCCCGCGGAACCGGGCTGGAAGTAGTTGGCACCCGTGCGCTGCACCAGCCCAAGGGCCCGCACGAACTCCGGATTGTCGAAGCTGCCGGGCACCAGAAACTTCTGCTCGTAGAATCGCTCCCGACCGGCCAGGTGGTAGTAGGCGTTGTCGGTCAATCCCTGGGAGTAGTTGGGGTATCGGCCCTGAAAGGCGAGGGGCCAGATGCCTTTCCCCTTGATCTGCTCGCACAGGGCGTAGAACTCGTCCCAGGTGGTCGGCTTCTGCCAACCGTGCTCCTCGAACATGTTGCGATTGTACCAGACGGCGTGGACGGCGTACTGCAGCGGGATGCCGTAGGTCTTGCCATCCTGGGTATAGCGGTCGAGGCTGCCGGGCAGGAAGGACTCGCGCCACGTCGTTTCCCCTGTCCAACTCGGCCCGTCCAGGTATTCGTCAAGGGCCAGCACTTCGCCACTACGGATCAGGATCCAGTAGTTGAGTGACGCATTGGTGACTTCGGGGTATGTGCCCTCGAGGATGCGGACGCGAATCTTGTCGGCGATTCGCGGGTCCCCATAGATGTCGACACCCACGTCCGGCCGTGCGGCCTCGTAGGCCTTGGCGGCGTGGAAGTAGAAGGTGAGTCCCGAACCCCCTTCGAATACGGGCACCTCGATTGTGACCGGTGGCTCAGCGGCGTGTGCCGGGACCAGGGACCCGGCGCCGAGGGCGCAGAGCGACAACGCCAGCCACGCGGCTGCCCTCTTCAGTTTCGACCTCGAATGCCCTGTAACAGACCCATGCAATGTGGTGAAACGCGCGCCGGCGCTACTCCCCGCTTTCGGTATAGTTGGCAATCCACGTCGGCTCCGGATCGGTGAGCCGCAGTCGCTCCTTGCGTTCGTTGAGATCGTTCCACGCCGCCCACGCCGGTATCTCCGGAATCTTCCAGTCCGCCATGACGAGTTCATCCATCTGCTGGATGCGCGACGCGTATTGTGGATACCAGGCGAGATTCACCGACTCCATGGATCGTTGTCCAGATCGTAGAGCTCGCAGACATCCTCCTCGGTGTGGATATATTTGAAACGTTTGTCGAACACCATACGGCATGGATCGAGACTGTGATAGTATTCGGAGAATACATGCTGCTGCACTTCCCCCCTGGCAGGTCGGCACCAGATCTTTGCCCTCCACAACGTAAGCGTTCAGTCTCCTGCGGAGAGTTGAGCGTGTGGAGAAAGAGCTAGTCAGAAACGGGNNATACGGGCACCTCGATTGTGACCGTTGGCTCGACGGCGTGGACCGGCGTCTGCAAGATTGCGCCGAGGGCGCAGAGCAACAACGCCATCCTTACGGGTAACCGATTCAGTTTCAGTGTCGACCTCGGACTCGCGCGCCGACGTTCACGTCTCATCCTCGTAGGCATTCTCCAGTTGCGTCTGATTGCCCAGATGCATGTAGGTCGCCGACAGCACTCGCCTCGCTTCTTCCCAGTTCACACCTGCATATGGGTTGAGCACCGTCATGGCTGGACGAAGCGCATGCTGTAGAGATCGGCATCACCCATAACGAAGCGCAGAATCACCGGCCTACCGGCCAACGCCGAGACATCCGTGCCGTGTTTCCACGCGGCCCGACCGTTGATGTGATTGCCGAAGATGTCGACGGACTCCCGTAACG
>DPVW01000433.1:0-2726 GCA_003529325.1 Candidatus Latescibacterota bacterium
TGGTTCAATTCCAGTATCGCCCACCATAGTCCAACCACGATCTGAGGATCTATTACTCGATTCGAATCAAACGTCGTCCGGTATGCGTGGCGCCGAATGCATCCACCGCGCGCACGTAGAGTACCGTCATTCCGGCAGGCGGGTTTGCAGGCAGAGCCGCTTTCCACAGATGGTTGTGTTCTTTCGGCTTTCCCCACTTCGCTTCCTCGGGGTCGCGCGCCATTTCACGTTGGTGGAAGGCTATTGCAAAGGGGTCCAAGCCGCGCCATCGTGTCATGGATGTCCAGGTGCCGTCCTCGCCAAGGCGCATCTCGACGGTCGCACGCTCCGACGCGGCAAAAACATTGACCACGATCTCAGTCGCCCCCGCCTGAGTCGCTGCGACCATCTCGGGTGCGGAGATGGTCATCTGGTAGTCGGCAGGACGCCGCGCGGCTTTGTAACGAAAGGAATACTCGTTTTCATCGACGCTCATCACCGAGTAGCCGTTGGGCGAGCCATCGCCCATGGTCGAATGGGGAATGCCTGCGGCGTCTCTGGAACCGGTCCAGAACGGGCCGCATGTCGCGCCCGCCACGTACAGGTGGAGCGGCTTCTCCCCTTGCCATCCGTCGTCTTGCCCTAAGTAGAACTGCTCGATGCTGTGCCAATGAGCGGCAACCATGAACAGATGAGAGCGATCTTGCAGGATGGCGTAGAGCGCATCCCTATCCTTGAAGTTGATCATTGGGATGTGCATGGCCAGCACGACCAAATGGTCATCGGGGACATGTGCCAGGTCGTTTTCGATAAACGCCAGTTGGCGCGCGCCGAGCTCGCCATGGAATCTGTCGCCTTCGCGATACACCGAGTCCAGAACGATGCAATGCATCTTGCCGTAATTGAATGCGTAATACGGTGGACCATAGATGCGCTCGAAGGTCTCGTCCGCCAGTTCATCGGTTGTCGTGTCTTTGTTCATATCATGGTTGCCCATCACATAATGCCACGGCGCGCCGATCCGGGCGGTAGTCGTGTTGATGTCGTCGAGTAAGTCGAGACGATCCTCTACGATATCGCCCAGCGTGATGCCGAACAGGGCATTCGCTCCCACCAGCTCCTCCACCACATCGTGCCCATAGTGAATGACGCCCTCTTCGTCGTAAGGCTGAGGATCCCCAAACAACAACGCATCGAAACGATCCGGTTCGCGATGCGTCGACAACGGAAAATCCACCGACTCAGGCAATGGTCCTGTCGGGTCTACCCCTGGGTACTTGGTCTCGGGTGACCCAGCCGGCTTGTGCAGGTAATATCCCTGAGATATCCTGTCGTCATTCAACACAGTGATCCACCCGCTCGGTTTGATCACGAACAGGACCGTGTCATCGCCCACGGGCAACTCATACCGGCCCTTTCCATCGGTTTCTACCACCTCATGTCCGTTGGACACGGACACGTCCTTCACTCCCCGTTCGCCGTTGTCCATCACACCATTGCCGTTCGTGTCGTGAAACACACGACCGCGCGCCACATCCGCCGCCGCGCCACACACCGACACCAACACGGCCAACACCCCATATCGCACCATCGACGTCTTTAACACAGATCACACCTCTCGTCTTCACGTGGTCAGCTACTACCTGCCTGATCCTCTCCCACTGCTTGACATGCAGGAGGTTGTGGTTCAATTCCAGTATCGCCCACCATAATGAGAAAAAGGGTCCCCAGGCCTTGCGCTTGGGGACCCTTTTCTGTTTTGCTGCAGTCAGCTAACGGTGCGAACTTCTGAATCCGATTCCCCACATCGGTGTGGACTGGGGAGGACATCACGCAGTACCTGGACCTGCCGGGTGCTCGTCGTCCGGGACAGGAGCAGAGGCGCGTCAATGTGGACTTCCCGATCTGGATGATTCGATCCCTCGACAAAGAAGCCGGAAGGCTGGGCGCCAGTCATTGATCAAGGTTCTGGTGGCTCGGCACTTTGAAGAGCAACGCAGCCTCAACGATAGATGACTCTGATTTCGGAAACCGGACTGCGGGCTGTATCCTCGATCGAAGTTGCTGGAAGGGACCGTCAACTGGCTCGTCTCAGAACCTGCACCTCGGTTTGCAGTCGCTCGCCGAGGCGGTCCTTCTCCAGTTCCAGATCGTAGCGCACTTGAAGGTTGAGCCAGAATCGATCCGTGGTGCCGAAATACCGGGCGAGACGAAGAGCAGTGTCCGCGGAAATGGATCGCTTACCGTGGACGATTTCATTGATCCGTCGCGGTGAGACGGAAGTGTCCTTCGCCAATCGATACTGGCTCAATCCAAGAGGCTCGAGAAACTCCTCGAGCAGGATCTCTCCAGGATGGATCGGGGGCATAATCGTGGCGGGCATAGTTGACTCCTAATGATAATCGACGATCTCAACGTTGGCGGGGTGACCCGACTTCCATTCGAAGCACACACGCCATTGTTCGTTGATACGGATGCTGTACTGACCTTTACGATTTCCGCTGAGTCTCTCTAAGCGATTGCCGGGCGGAGATCGGAGGTCTTGAACTGAATCGGCTGCGTCCAGCAAAAGGAGTTTCTTCAGAGCAGAGCGGGCAACAGCCCCGGGGAATCTTCGCGACCGCTCGCGAAAGAAGACCTTCTCCGTCTCACTGTCGCGGAACGACTCTATCATTCAGAAATGATAACGCATTGCGATATTAACGTCAAGCGTTATGCTCAAGGGCTCGGCTCCAAACGGGGTTACA
>DPVW01000433.1:3062-13907 GCA_003529325.1 Candidatus Latescibacterota bacterium
GGGTTACACCTCTATAACTTGTTGTTTTTACTGGTATCAGTGTCTGCTTGACATGCAGGAGGTCGGTGCATGGTTTCAATTCCAGTATCGCCCACCGTTATAATGAAAAGGGTCCCCAGGCTTTGCGCTTGGGGACCCTTTTCTTTTTTTGATTCGCTGTGCTCCTGCGGAGCAAACTTCCGAATCCTCCGGTTGCCCACATCGGCCACGTACGTCCCGTGTTCTCACATCCGAGACCTCGGCGTCATGACCACAGACACCCGGTACTCGTAGGAGACACGGGCCGCAAGGGATGAGTCAACGGAATGCGGTCTGCTCCACCGCC
The DNA here is from genome assembly GCA_003529325.1 of Candidatus Latescibacterota bacterium. Classification (GTDB taxonomy): domain Bacteria; phylum Latescibacterota; class UBA2968; order UBA8231; family UBA8231; genus UBA8231. The sequence continues at coordinate 3,388 of DPVW01000433.1, forward strand.
GACAGCACCGCCGGGTGTCCACACTCTTCCGGTCCAGCACATTTCGCAGCACTTGGTACGCGGAGAAGACCATTGCCCCATCGTACCGCGTCCAGATCAGGTCGCCGTCCCCGCCGTGTCGTCGAGCGCCACCGTCAGCGTCACGGCCGGCGTCAACTCGGGGTCGAGGGGATTCTCTCGCTTGGCCTCGTGGCTGCAACCCACCAGGACCAGCAGGGCGATGATGATTCGGATGGATTTCATCAGTTGAAGTAGACGTAAGGGCCGTGCCAGCCGGGCAGAATCCTGAAAGGTGTTGCTGTGTATGAAGTTAAGCCTGATGGGGTAAGTTTACGAAAAACTGGACTGGAGGGCAGACCAGTCCGGAAAACAGGAGGGCGACGCAGAAAGAATGCGACGACCAGTGAGTCGGTATGACGCATCGAGAGGCACCTTGGTCAGGTTGGTAACGTTATTTCCTGGTTTGTGCATCGTTCAAACATGGACCGGGCCCAGATGCCCAACGCCGCCCGGTTGCCTACCGGCAGAACATCGGCTACAATCGAAGGCAGAAAGGGGTTCTTATCTGATGCAGAGACGTTCATTCGTCAAGGGACTGGCAGCGGCTACGGCTGCAGTCCAGATGTGGCCCGAAATGGCTCAAGGTGTGAATAATCGGTTGTCGACGCTACGCACAGATTTGGACGCCCTCCTTGGGGAAGCCGATCTGTGGCGTCGTGTCCGTATTGAATTTCAGCTCAACCCGGGATTGGTGCACTTCAACACCGGTAGTGTCGGCGCTGCACCTCGTGTCGTCACCGACACCGTGTCACAGTATCTCAGCCAGCTCGAGGGCAATCCGAATCACAATGTCTGGGGTCCCATCGGCAACCTGGCCGAAGAGGTGCGCACCCGCGCAGCCGAATTTCTAGGTGCCGATGTCAGTGAGGTCGCAATCACGCGCAACACGACGGAAGGCATGAATCAGATCGCTACAGGTATCGACCTGGACGCTGGCGATGAAGTGCTGACGACGAGTCACGAACACGGCGGTGGTGTCTGTTGTTGGGAGCACCTGCAGAAACACCGTGGCGTGCAGGTCAATTACATGAAGATGCCGAACCCGGTACAGAACAAGGAACAGTTTCTCCAACTTCTCGAACAACACCTCACACCACGCACACGCGTGGTCAGTCTGATGCATGTCGATACGATCACCGGCATGGTCTACCCCTTGGCGGATGTCGCGAAAATCACGCGACCGCGCGGTATTTTGCTGGTCTGCGATGGTGCGCACGCGCCGGGTATGCTGCACATGAATCTGAAATTGTTGGGTGTCGACGCCTTCGCATCCAGCAGCCACAAATGGATGCTCGCACCCAAAGGCAGCGGTCTGCTCTACATCCGGCGCGAGGTCCAGGATCGCATACACCCTATCAGCCTGTATTCCGGATTTTCCGCCTATTCCGCCTCCATGGGCACTCGTAATGTCGCCCACATCATCGGTCACGGCGTCGCCATGGACTTCCACAACACCCTTGGTCGTGCCAACGTCGAAGCCCGCTGTCGTCAGCTCAGCAACCGGTTACGCAGTCACTTGCTGCAATTCCCACGGCTGCGCCTGCTGACACCCATGCAGGTGGAATTGTCCAGCGGCATCGTCACCTTTGCCGTAGACGGCATGCCGAGAGCTGAAATCGCCAGCCAGCTGTTCGCCAAGCACAGCATGATCGTCAAGAATGCGCAGGGTACCTACGCATTTGCCACAAACCCCGTTGACAAAGCGAAGAAGCAAGACTACAACTGCCTGCGATTCTCGACGCACATCTACAACAGCGAGGCCGAAGTCGATCGTCTGGCAAGCCACATCGAGGACATCCTGGCCTAAGTATGGAAGCTCCCTGGTGGCCATCCTTGGCGTCGTCATGGCCAAAGCGGATATCACCGTGCGCTTTCGGCTCATGCGAGGACAGGTGCTGCGCGCCGATAACGAAAAGGAGAAGATCCTCCTCAATCTGCGCGCGATTATAGCGCAGAAGAAGGTCTCCGACGCCAATCGCGCCACCCTCGAGCGGAAGAGAAAACGGTTGGACGGCAAGCGCCAGCGACTGCACAAGGAGCACGAAATTCTTCCGACTCGGAGCGCCGCGAACTTCAGCGGGAGCAGGCGCGAGGAAAGCTCATCCGCGGGCTTAGCGGAGCAGCCGACGACGAGGACCACGGCGACGACGACTGAGTTGCCCGGCGGCCAGGCCCGCTCAACCGTTGGTCAGCGACCAGTATCGGCGATCCATCGAGTATCCCTGTAGTGTGCGCAGCGGCACCACCTGGAAGGGTTCCTCCATGTCCTTCGCCCAGCGCGCCAGATCGTCGCGGTGCCCGAGATGCCGACCCGTGGCAAACTCGCTGGCGCGGGTGACGCGGGTCTGCCCATCCCAGAAGCAGAACCCATCCGCGCCGGCATCGTAGTACTGCAACGCCCGCAACAGCCGGGCCCGCGCCGGCATGCGGCGCGGATAGAAATCGACGATGAGTTCGGTGGAGCTGTCGCCCATGGCGTCGCGATAGGTGGCCACGCTCTCGGGTGGCAGTATGCCCCCGGCGTGGAGGATTACGTGATCGACCAGCCCCAGTCGCGCCCACTCGGCGCCATCGACACACCATGTCGGGCCATTCGGCAAGGGTGGCACCGACACGGACAATTCGAGTCGATGTCCCTTTGCATTCCCCACTTCATCCAGCATATGTCGCAAGCCGGCAACAAACTGTGTCAGATACGCCGCACGGTGCGTCCACCAGGTGGGATCATCCTCGGGCAATTGACGCGGATCGGCGCCATGGGCGGTGATGAACTCCTCCAGCGTCTTCTCCTCATAGAGGGCGAAGGGGTTGGAGCGGATGAACATGAAGTGAACACCAGGTACGTCATAGCTTTCCACCACCTCACGTAGCAGGTCGGTGAAATACTGGCGCACCTCATCGTAGGCAAAGCTGTAGTGGCAGGTCGGTGTGCCATCGGCTGCCACACACAGCTTGTCCTGATTGGCATCGAAGAAGGGCATGTCGTTCGTCGTCAACACGGTGGGCGCTGCACGGCGGCCGCCAATGCGAAAACTCGGATACAGACCGACCCCCACCTTGTTGGCGTGCTCCAGTGCCAGCGCCAGTGGATCGACGCCCCGTGCAAAGAAGTCCTGCACACAGCGGGTCACCTCCGGATCACGCGCCATGGGCTGTGCGATGCGGCTCGGATAACAGGCGCCTTCGTTGGAGTAACAGCCCCATAACAGACGATTCATATCCGTGCCGGCAAACCAGTCGATGGACGCGCGCAGGTCATCATCGGTGGTGCAGCCCTTCTGAAACCAGTTGCCATTGTCGTACATGCCGAATTGTGTGGCTGGCGCCTCCGTCTCCCCCTCCCCCGCATACCGTGCCCGGTCCTCTTCGCTCGCCGGTCGTAGACGGACCCACGCCAGACAGGCATCGCGATCCTCCGCTTGTACACCACGTCCGGAGAGTTCGTTGAAGAGTCTTACGCGGTCGATCAGCAGCGCCTCGTCTTGAAGATCAGCCACGCGCCAGAACACCTCGGTCGCATCCCCCGGGCCAAACTTGTGCCCGAGAAACTCGCCATCCTTTGGCGTCACGACCTCCGGCTCGATCTGGCGATAGAAGTCATCCTGCTGCAACTGCAGGCGCAGTTGTGAACCACCAGCATGGATGTCGTGCCAGCAGCCGATGTAGATGGAGTACCAGCCCTCCACCGGCAACGGCAGAACCAGTGGCGGCGAACACAGGCGTCCCGCACCATAAACCATGGTGCCAGCAACGGGAGGCAGACCGTCGATGGCCTCGGTCTCATAGTCGAACAACATCCAGGTCCCGGCTTGTCGCGGTTGGCGGGTCAAAGCCGTGCCAGGCAGACAGACGGAGAGGTCGCTGAGAATGACGTCTTGTGGCAAGAGGTGACTCAGCTCTGCTGCAGCCGATTCAGAGCCTGTTCGGCGCTGTCCTGCGGAACATAACCGAGGACCTGCCGCGCATGATCGATGTCGACCCAGCGCCACTTGTTGTCAGAAACCGCATAGAAGATGCCGAACTGCAGACTCTTCGGTGCTTCGAGGGACCTCTCTACGAGTTGTACCACGTCGCGCTGACTGCACCAGATCGCCCCCGATTCAGGCTTGTGCGGGTGGTCCTCTGCATTCACCCAACCGATACGCAAACAGATCGTGGAGAGGCCATTGATGTCGGCGTTGTAACGCGCCAACCCTTCGCCCCAGATCTTCGTCGCCGCGTAGTGCCCGGTAGGCCGGACCGCCGATTCATGGGTGACGATGGCGATGTCCTCCGGGACCAAGCCGTCGAATCTTCCTTCAGACAGAGCTTTGTAAGGCTCCTCCTCCCGATACCCCCAGGAGACCATGATGGAGCTCGCAGACACGACGCGCTCGACCCCCGTACTCAAGGCGGCTTCAAAGATGTTGCGAGTTCCGATGATATTGCTCTGCAACAGACTCTCCCAACTGGCGTCGGGACGAGGGTCAGCGGCCATGTGCACCACCAAATCCATGCCATCGCAGGCGCGCTCTACACTGTCAAGATCGGCCATGTCCGCTAGGAAAAATCGGTCCGCGGGAATGTCGAGACGCTCGGCAGTCGCCCGCTCGGAAGGCTCCGCACGGCGGGCGATCCCATAGACCTCGTAGCAATCGGGTACGGAAGAGAGACGACGATAGATGGCGCCGGCGATAAGACCGTATACACCTGTGACAAGCACTCGTTTTGGGGTCATGGCCAGAAGATAACCGACTCGTGAATCTCCCTCAAGCGGCTGGTGAGTCGATTACGGCGATATGACGAAATCCACGGAATCGACCGTCGAGATCCATGCCATAACCGACGACGAAGAGATCGTCGATTTCGAAACCACGGTAGTCGATGGGTACCTCAACCTGCCTCCGCGCAAATTTATCGAGCAAGGTGCAGGTGCTGACCCGTGCTGGCTTCAGTTGATTCACATACTCCAGGACCGCCGCCAGGGTTCGGCCCGTATCGACGATCCCATCGACGACGAGCACGTGGCGGCCGGTGACAGAAAGGGTAAGGGGCCGCGTCAACTCGACAGCCCCTGTCGACTCGGTACCGCGATAGGAAGTGGCATCGACGAAGTCGTAAAAGACCTGATGCGTCATGGCCTCAGGCAGACAACGCAGCAGCTCCATCATGAAAGGTGCCGCGCCATTCAGAATGCCGATCACTACGGGCGCAGTACCGGTGAAGTCATCCGCTATCTCGGCGGCGAGTTGCTCGACACGGCGGCTGACATCAGCGGCTTGGATCAGGACTCGAAGGGTCAAAGATTGCTACCTGGTCTGGGCGGTTGAGCGGGTGAAATAACGAAAAGGGCTGTCCTGAGGCGAGGGCAGCCCTTTCGTCGAGGACGAGTATGGGGTGGCTGGGGGTGGAGGAGGCAGTGGGGGTAGGGAGTGGGGCTAACGACGGAGCGGCCCACGACAGGGCTGGCGGCCACAAGTGAAGGCTGCCGCGGGCCGCTTCCGGGGAGGATCTACATTCTCTCAGGCAGCCGCCTTCTGCCGACCTGTAACGTTCTTGGCCTCGGCTTTTTTGGCGCCGTCGTCATTGGGGGCATCGTCTTTTGGAGGGGGACTGTCTGGATCATCGCCGGAGACTTCGATGTCGAGAAGTTTGCGGACCTCATCTTCGATCTGCCCCGCCATGGCCGGATTCTCGCGTAGATAGACCCTCGCGTTCTCTTTGCCCTGTCCCAGACGATCACCGCCGTAGGAAAACCAGGTGCCACTCTTGTCGACAACATGATGCAGCACGCCGAGATCGATGAGATCACCCTCACGCGAGATACCTACGTCCTCACCGCGGAACATGATGTCGAACTCAGCCTCGCGAAATGGCGGTGCCACCTTGTTCTTTACGACCTTGATTCGTGTGCGTCGGCCAATCACCTCGTCACCATCTTTGATGCTGCCGATACCTCGGATGTCCAGACGAACCGAAGCATAGAAATTGAGGGCCCGACCTCCCGTGGTAGTCTCAGGGCTGCCGAACATGACACCGATCTTCATGCGTAGCTGATTGATGAATACGACCGTGGTTCGTGATTTTTGGATGGAGCCGGTGAGCTTGCGCAATGCCTGCGACATGAGCCGCGCCTGGAGCCCCATCTGCGAGTCACCCATGTCCCCTTCGAGCTCGGCTCTGGGCACGAGGGCCGCTACGGAATCGATGACGATGATGTCGATGGCCCCGGAACGAACCAGCGTGTCGGTGATTTCCAACGCTTCCTCACCACAGTCGGGCTGCGACACGAGCAGATTGTCGACATCAACGCCGAGACGGCGGGCGAAGGTGACATCGAGAGCGTGCTCGGCATCGACAAAGGCAGCGGTGCCGCCGCGCTTCTGCGCCTGGGCCACGGCGGACAGGGCGCACATGGTTTTGCCTGCTGACTCGGGTCCAAACATCTCGACGACCCGACCGCGAGGCAGCCCACCGATACCGAGGGCTGCGTCCAGAGACAGACAACCGGTTGGGATGATGTCCACATCGACGACGTGGTTCTCGCCCAAGCGCATGATAGCACCCTTTCCGAATTGCTTTTCCACCTGTGCCAGGGCCTGCTCCATGGCCTTTTCTTGGTCCTTGGGGTCAGCGCTGGGGGAGCGGCTGGGCTGATGTTTGGCAGATACCATCTTTGAAAGCTCCTTCAGGGGTTGACTATAACCTGCACAAAAGAGTAGGGATTATTTGTGCAGGTGTCAAGCAAAAGTGCGCTTGCGGTGACACGGGTCTGCCTATGCAAGGACAGGGCCAGGCTTCATCTAAAGTGGCCAACAGACGTATTTACAGGAGGTTGTCTATGAGTCTAGGTGGAGCGATCAGCACCTCGAAGTGTGGTGCAGAGGTAACACCGCCGAGGGCTGGCGGCTACAGTGCGGTCAGCGTCCTGGTGTGGCGCCTGTGACGACGCGGGGAATCCCCGTCAGGTCAGCCCGGGTGTAGATCGTCGATGCGTCGAAGCCGGAATCTTCGAGCAGAGACTCCACCACGTCGGATTGACCGGCGCCGACTTCGATGAGGAGACGCCCTGCCGGCAACAGATGCCGGGCGGCAAGGGGGACCAGTCGGCGCACCACGTCGAGACCGTCGGCGCCTCCGTCGAGGGCGAGGTGCGGCTCGTGATCGCGTATCTCAGGTTGCAGCGTGGGAATGTCGGTGCTGGCGATATACGGCGGATTGCTGAGGATGACGGCGAAGCGCGCGTCGGTGGCGAGGGGCGCCAGCAGGTCACCGCAGAAAAAACGAATACGCTCCGCCACCGAGTGGCGTTCGGCATTGACGCGAGCCACGGCGATGGCGGCACTCGACAGATCCGTGGCGACGAGGCGCGCCGCCTCGCACTCACGAGCGACGGACACGGCGATGGCACCAGAGCCGCAGCCGACATCGAGGATCTGCCCAGCCGGTTGCTCACCGAGATGGGTCAGGGCCTCTTCCACGAGAATCTCCGTCTCTGGACGGGGCACGAGGACGCGCTCGTCGACGGTCAGATCCAGCAGGCGAAAACCGGCGTCACCGGTGATATACTGCAGGGGGCGACCCGCCAGGCGCTGTCGCACCAGGCTGCGAAAACTCTCGACCTCGGTCCCCGTCAGCACCTTCTCGAACTGTAGGTAGAGATCGATGCGGCGGATATCCAGCGCCGATGAAAGCATCCATTCCGCCTCGAGCCGACTACTCTCGAGACCTTTCGACGACAGGAACTGTGTCGCCTCTCGCAACAACTCAAGTAACTTCCACGTCCGTTCGTCGCTCAAGCCGAGGCGTCTGTCCCCCTCTGGCCGAGGCGCCGCTCTTGATCGGCATTGGTCAGTTCGTCGACGAAGGGATCGATGCCGCCGTCGAGTACATCGTCCAGTTGGTGCAGACTGACGCCGACGCGGTGGTCGGTCACCCGCCCCTGCGGAAAGTTGTAGGTACGGATCTTGGCACTCCGGTCGCCGGAACCGATCTGCTGCCGACGCTCCTGCGACATCTTGGCCTCCTGCTCCGCCTTCTCCTTATCGAGTAGACGGGCGCGCAGCACCTTGAGGGCTTTCGCCTTGTTCTTCAGTTGCGACTTCTCGTCCTGACAACTGACGACGAGGCCTGATGGTTTGTGCGTGATGCGCACCGCGGAGTCCGTCGTGTTGACGCTCTGCCCACCAGGACCACTCGAGCGATAGACATCGATGACAAGATCCTCGGGGTCGACCTGGATATCGATGTCAGCCGCTTCCGGTAGCACCGCCACGGATGCCGCCGACGTATGGATCCTGCCACTCGCCTCGGTCTTCGGCACGCGTTGCACCCGATGTACGCCACTCTCGAACTTCAGACGGCCAAAGGCGCCCTCACCGGAAACCATGAAGATCACCTCCTTGAATCCCCCGGAGGGATTCAGACTCGATGATAGTGGCTCCATGGTCCAACGATTACGTTCAGCATAACGTTCGTAGAGTCTGTACAGATCCGACGCGAACAGACCGGCCTCATCCCCACCGGCACCGGCACGCACCTCGACGATGGCATTGCGGCTGTCGCTTGGGTCCTTCGGAATGAGCAGCACTTTTAATTGCGCCTCGATGTCGCCGATCGCCGGGACCAGTTCCTCGAGTTCGGCTTTGGCCAGCTCGATGAGCTCGTCGTCATCACCGGCACCGATGATCTGCTCCGCTTCCTCGCGCTGTGCCAACGCCTGGCGATAACGTCCCGCCACCTCGACGGTGGCTCGCAGATCACCCGCCTCCCGAGCCAACCGCTGAAACTCGTTGGGTCGCTTGGCGATCTCAGGATCGGACAGACGTTCGCTGAGCTCCGTGTAGCGGGACTCGATGCCCGTGAGTCGATCGAGCATGTTTACGTCGCCAGGGAGCGGCGCCACTGAGCCCACGGCGCGTACTCCACAGCCGTCTCTTGCCCCAGCGCGACACGTAGCGCCACGAGGGCGACTTCGATCTGGTCGTCCGCCGGTTCTTTGGTGGTGATCCGTTGCAGCCAGAGTCCCGGTTTGATCAGCACCCGGGTCACCGGATGATTGCGCTTACGCCCTGACAACTTCAACAGTTCAAAGCTGAGTCCCGAGATCAATGGCAGGACACTCATGTGTGTCAGGAAGCGCTCGATCAGAGACTGTGCATGACCGAAGACATCGACGAAGGCCGTATCAACGAGGGCAAAAACGAAGATCGAAAGCAGGACGACGATGAGCAGAAAACTGGTGCCACAGCGGGGGTGGAGTCGACCGAAGGCGCGGGCCTCATCCACCGTCAACTCGGCACCTGCTTCCATGGTAAAAATGCTCTTGTGCTCGGCACCGTGATACTCAAAGACGCGGCGAATATCGCTCCAGTGTCCGATGCCCCACATGTAGCCGATGAGGAGGGTGGTGCGCACCGCACCCGCCATGAGGTTGAACTGCAAGGCGCCCTTGGCTGCACCCGTTGCCTGTGCCGCCGCCAGCGGCAGAAAGAAGAATACGCCGATCCCGAGAGCCAACGAGACGGCAAGGGTTGCTCCCAGCGCAAGTCGGTCCTTCCATCGGGATGGGGCCTCCAATTCAGGAGCCAGGCCCCGTTCGCGGCGCTCGGACTGCATCGCCACATCGGCGGAGAGATTCAGCGTTCGCAGACCGATGATCATCATTTCGAGAAAGGCGACGGCGCCGCGGGCGACGGGTATACGATGCAAGCCCAGACGCCGATTCCACGGCTCGTGTTCCTCCTCGTGCACCACGATCTGCCCATCCGCTGTACGCACGGCGGTGACGATGCGCTTGTCGACCCGCATCATGACCCCTTCGATAACCGCCTGTCCGCCGATTGGCAGGTCCTCGGTCTGTTTCTCTTCGCTGGTTTCCAAACAACCCCCGCTGAATGTAAGACCGGTATCAACCCACACGCGCCGGCACGCACGAAAAAGGGTGATGGACTGTAACCGCCTGGCGGCCACTCCCATCACCCGGTTTTCGAGAAAGCTCTTTTGCTAGCTGTCTGCGGTCTCGCCGCCTTCCGCAGCAACAGGCGTCTCTGCAGCCTCGGCGGCCTTTTTGGCCTCGTCAGCCTCGATCTGCTTGCCATACCGCAGACGAAACTGTTCGATGCGGCCACCTTTGTCGTTCAGCTGCTGGTCTTTGCCCGTATAGAACGCGTGGGACGCAGAACTGAGATCGAACTTGATGACGGGGTACTCATTCCCGTCTTCCCACTTGGTCGTCTCGCCAGACGATGCCGTCGACCGGGTGAGCACCTTGAAATCGGAACTCAGGTCGTGGAATACTACCGGCCGGTAGTCGGGATGGATGCCATCTTTCATGGTTTCCTCGCAGAATAAGATAAGATAAAGTACGCCCTCTGGGCAGCAAGGGGACTGGTATTCCCGTTCAGTCGTTCATCGCCTTAAGGAATTCCTCGTTGCTCTCCGTGCCGTCCATACGCTCCAACAGAAACTCCATGCCTTCC
>DPVW01000121.1 GCA_003529325.1 Candidatus Latescibacterota bacterium
GATCAAAAGTTGAACTCGGTGTTCTGATAGGACATCGGCAGATCGGGTAAGCCATCGGTAAAAGGCACACGTGTTCCCGTCTCGCAACTGCGATAGAACGCCAACCCCAGACCGACATTCTCGAGGCCATTGCGACCACTGTTCTCCGGTTCATCGATATCGCCGTGGACCGCCGCCAACAGGTCCTCCAGTTCGACGGTATACGGGTTGTTGACCTCGGCGGCGACCTCCTCTGGTCCCTCCTGCTCGGGCCGGTAGAGCAGCACAGGTTGGCCCCAGCGGTCGAAACGCAGGCCTGCCTCGGTACCGCCGACCCAATACCCCCGTGATGGTACGCCCACAGCGCTGCCTGTGCGCGCCGTCACCAGTGCCCCTGACTTGAAACGAATCAGGCCCTGTACCGTCTGTGGCGACAGATACCCGTCGTACTCCCGACCACCCGCGATGTCGGCACTGACACCGGCGACGGTGCCGAATACGGAGCGTGTGCAGTCGAGTTCGTGGATAAACCCCTCGAGCACACTGCCACCGGAGTTGCGCGGGTCCTCGCGCCAATGTCCCGTCCAGCGCGCGTCCTCGCCGGCACGTCGGGGTTTGGCGGCATTTGTGCGGTCAAAGCTCCCCGACACGGGGGTCCCGATCACCCCTTCAGCGACCAAACGTCGTACCGTGCGGAAGGTGCCGAAGAACCGGATCGTGTGGCCGATGGCGAGCTTGACCGCCGCCGTCGCACAGACGTCGATCATCTCCTGGCACTGTTGCAGGTTCAGCGCCATCGGTTTTTCGCACATCACATGTTTGCCTGCTTCGGCGGCGCGACGCACAAGCTCCGGATGGCTCGGCGTCGGCGTGCCGATGACGACGATGTCAATGTCGGCACCGAGCAGTTCGTCCAGATCCGTCACCGCTGTGGCACCCGCCTCAGCCGCTCGCGTCTCGGCGGCCTCCCCATTCAGATCGAATGCCACGGTGATACGACTGTCGGGCTGGGCTTCAACCGCCTTGATCCACGTGCCGGCGATGTTGCCACAACCGATGAGTCCGATCTTATGTTCCATGTTCGCTCTCGCCTTTGGTATTACTATTGTTGATTGACTGCGGCTAACCTACGGTAGCCCGACCCTTCCCCGCCACGACGACACGAGAAATTTGCCCTCCGACCTCGACAAGGCCCTCGCAGAAGCGCTGGACAATCTCGATGAGATCTTCCGTCGTTACGATGAGGCGGCTGTAGAACTCATCCGGATCGCCCGGCTCGATGGCCACTTTGCCGGTCGTGACGACGCCGAACTGCTCTGGCCCACAAGTCACGATGAAGAGGGACGTGCCGTCGGCAGCGAGGGTCTGGAACGACGGGCCGAACTCATCGCTGAGATCCACGACGGCATCCCGCCGCGACGCAACCGTCGCCTGGTAGAGGCCCACGATCGGTATCAGACCCACCGTCCCGCCTACCTCCATGCGACGCGCTTGTTTTTGCAGGTGCAGCGACAGTTTCTCGAGCGTGAAGCCGGTGATGAGCGCGATTTCTCCGAACTCTACAGCGCCGTCTACCTGGAGGCGCTGGCGCGGGAAAACCCGGTGCCTCTGGACGATGGGGAGGCGGCCCTGGTCGAATTCAAGGTCGCACGCACGCCGTTGGCCCACGCCGCTTCGGTGGTCGAGAAGATTCGCCCCGATCCTGGCGCCGACGATCCGCGCTGGCAGGTGCTCTATGAATGGGACCTGGATGGTGAGCGTGGCAAAGCCGACCTGCGTCAGGTGTTGACACAGGTATCTGAGTCCGTCGTCGACTTTCTCGCTGCTGGCGAGCACCTGGCAATTCGCTATAACACGTTCAGCAACTTCATCTGGTTCGGCATTTCGGTGTGGAAGGCGGTGACCGAACTCGAACTGCTCGTCAGCCGCCTGCAAGGCCGTGCGCGGCAGGGCTGGGTCGACAAGCTGGAGCGCTATGTGCGCCTGGCGCAGGGCATGCTGCTCAGATTTTTGCAGGCCCACCTGGAAGACCCCGCACAGATCCGACCCACCGACTATTGGTATGGCCAGCAATACAGCTATCTCACGCGCGACATGATCGACCTCACGCGTGAGTTGGTGCGCAACGGCGAGCGCCTGCGGGGACGATACGCACCGGAGCTGCCCGTCGTCGAGTTGCCACCATTATTACGTGGCGCCTCCGTGGGCGCCTTCCACGAATACGAACACGTCGGCCCACGGAGCACGCCATCGCCCTGGACCCGTCGACATCGACTGCTCAAATGGGTGGGCACCTTCCGCACCACGGCGAAGCAGAAGAAGAAACTACACCGCTCAAAGTTGTCCGATGCCGAACGCCGCGCCGCCGCCTGGCAGGTCAATCTCAAATGGGCGGAGAAGACGCTGCAGAATTTCGATATCGACCTGAGTGTCACCATCGATCCCGCATTTGCCGATGTCGCTCGTGAACTGGACCTGCGCCCGGGGTCGGGGCGTAAGGTAGTATTTTTCCCGACCCATCAGAGCCTGCTCGATCACCCGGTCATGTATCGAGTGTTGCAGTCGCCGGAGTTGCTGCAGGCCATGGGTTGGTCCGCATCTGTGCCCTGCTGCCTGTTGTCTCGGCCTCGTCTCATGCAGGCGACGGCGATCAAGATCGGCGGGCGCGAGATCTCCCTCATCGGCCTGTCCCCTGACGAAATTGACCGCCTGCAGGAGGAGGTCGATGGCTACGTCATTCTCGCCCATGACGACACAGGTTCGCCGATCAAACGCTTTGCGCAGATTCTCAACGACCGTCCCGGTGTCGTGTATGGGGGGGGCACGACCTCCGCCTTCGATCTGCAAGTGCTGCCCATGCAGCATGCGTTGTTCGCCCATCTGCCACAGGATACGGTGTTCATCCCCGTCGCCTTCCGGGGAATCCATTCGTTGTGGCCCAAGTCGCCACGCAACAACCTCGACGTGAGCCCAGGCCACGTCGAAGTATTCATCTCGCCCCCGGTACCCGGGGAGACGACCCTGCTACCGCGGAAGCGGGCCTTGCGCACACAACTCGAACCGGCGACGCTCTTTCAGGCGATGCACATCGCCACCCTCCTCGACCCAGTCACCCCATAGACCAGGACGCTGTTGCAATGTCGATTGAATTTTACAAGTGGCTGCATCTGGGCGGCATCGGCCTTGCCCTGCTCGCCATCGGCGGTCTCGCCCAGGGCCATGACCCGACACGCAAACTACTGTCCATCGCCCACGGCGTCGGCTTGTTGGTGGCTCTCGTGGCCGGCTTCGGCTTGTTGGCCCGGTATGCTATCCCCTGGCCGTGGCCCGGTTGGGTGATCGCCAAAATCGTGTTATGGCTGATCTTCGGTGGCAGTATCGCTCTGCTGAAACGCATGCCCCATCTCGGAACACCGTTCTGGTGGGGCGCCTGGGGCCTGTTCCTCGTCGCCGCTTACCTCGGCCTGCACAAACCGTTCTAGCTTTCAGAAACAAGCGGACAGATCGACACCAAAGCCGGCTCCCTCCCCCTGCAGGCGCGCCCGGCCGCCACTGAGTTCACGACCGCCGACCCATTCCATCCACGGCCGTCCACTTTCGGCCAGCGGTGCGCCCGCCTCGAGGGCGAGGATGGCGTGTAGGCCGAAGACCTCGGAACCGCGGTGAGGCACGACACGCACGTTGTGTGTCCGCCCCAGTGCGTAGATCTGGCGTAACTGGGTCAGACCGCCACACCAGCAGATATCGGGCTGATACACCTGATGACAGCCGCGGGCAAGCAGTTCGGAAAAGCCACGTGCCGTGAACTCGTGCTCGCCGCCGGCGATGGGCACCGGGGAACGCCCGGCGAGCCAGGCGTAGCCTTCGAGATCGTCCGCCGGCAGTGGTTCCTCCAGCCAGCCCAGGTCGAATTCGGCCAGGGCCTGACTGATCTCGAGCACCGCCTCGCGATCTGACCAGGCCATGGCGGCATCCGCCATCAATGCGATATCGGGACCGACTCGCTGGCGTACCTTGCGCACGCCTTGCACGAGAACGTCGGCGTCCGCTGGCAATGAGAAACGCCCCAGTCCGAGTTTGATCGTCTCATACCCCGCGTCGAGGGCGACGCCGATGCCGGCATCGGGATCATCGCCTGCCATGCCTACCGTGAAGTAGGCCGGCGTGTCCGCCGTGGGAGTGGGGGACAGCAGTCTGGCAACCGAAACATCCGCCGCCTTGCCACGCAGATCCCACAGTGCCAGATCGACGCCACTCAGGGCCATGATTGCCAGGCCCTTGCGACCATAGGCGAGGGTGGCACGATACTGGCGTTCCCACAACTCCTCGATCTGGTCTGCATCGGCGCCGAGTAGCAGCGGTCGCAGGGCCTCTTCGATCACGTGCCGGGCAGCGGCACCACCTCCTCCGATCCCATAACCGGACAGCCCGCTGTCCGTGTCGATGGCGACGATGATCTGACCCATCGTGCCCCGCCAACCTGTGGGCATTCCCGGGGGTGTCGGGCACGCTACGCGTATATCAGTGATATTCATACTTCTCGTCCTTTACCGAAGTCACCCTGCATGGGAGTTCTTTTGATCAACGTCCTGCTCATTGGCGGCCGCGGCAACATCGGCTCCGGGCTGCGCACCTTTCTGCCACGCCTCGATGACGACTATCAGATCACCTCCGTCGACCTGTCGGGTTCGGTCGACTTGGCAACCGAGGCTGACGCCCAGTGCGACTTCGTCGATCTAGACATCAGCGACCACCCCGACGAGTTGAGTGCGCTCATGGAAGGCCGCGATGTCGTCGTCTACCTCGCCCGCAAAGGCTCGCTGAGCGTGATGAATGCCATGACCGATCTGGTCTTTACCGCCTTGCTGCAGCAGGACTCGGTACCGTTGATGATCGCCTCCAGCTCCGTCCATGCCTGCGACGGCGCCTATAGTGTACACGAAGAAGATTGGTCGATCTGGGCGGAGCGTCGATTCGAGGACCTCAAACCGCAACCAGAACAGATTCGCTCCTCCATCGACGCCTGCCCCGTGAACGACTACGGCGCGGAAAAAGCCTACGTCGAGCAGTGGTGCCGCCAGGTCGCCGATGCCGGGCACGGTGCCATCGCCGCGCGTTGGGGTGGCATCAATGCCAGCAATCAGATGACCCAGGAACGGGGCTACTTCGCCCTGTGGTGCCACCAGGAGGACGCCGCCCGTTTCGTCCATGCTTGTCATTCGACGCACAAGGACGGGGATTTGCCCTCTGGTGCCCACTATTTTGTCGTTTCCAACAACACCTACAATATCTTTGACCTCGAAATCCCCCGCCGTGAAATCGGCTACGAACCGACCCATGATGCCGAGACCTTCTACCATGACCGATGAACAAGGTGTGACATTTCAGGATCTGTCGCTGTCGGCGCCGGTGCACAAGGGACTGGCCGAGGTGGGATACGAAATACCCACGCCGATCCAGGCGCAGACGATACCCCTGGTCTTGGCTGGTCGAGACGTGCTGGGTCAGGCGCAGACCGGTACCGGCAAAACGGCGGCCTTTGCCCTGCCATTGCTGTCGCGCATCGACCTCGAGGCGCGACACGTGCAAGTCCTGGTACTGACACCGACGCGTGAACTGGCGATCCAGGTTGCCGAAGCTTTCCAGCGCTACGCCGTACACCTGCGTGGGTTCCACGTACTGCCCATCTATGGTGGGCAGGCCTACGATGGTCAATTGCGTTCGCTCAGACGCGGTGTGCACGTAGTGGTTGGCACCCCAGGGCGGGTGATGGATCACATGCGCCGCAAGACGCTCCGCCTTGAGACACTGAATTGCCTGGTGCTGGACGAGGCGGATGAAATGCTGCGTATGGGTTTCATCGACGACGTCGAATGGATCCTGGAGCAGACCCCGGCGCAGCGGCAGACGGCGCTGTTCTCGGCGACCATGCCGGAGCCCATCCGACGTATCACCGGCAAATATCTGCGCGACCCTGAACACATCGCCATCAAAGAGCGCACCACGGTGGCTGCCACCATCGGTCAGTATCACTGGATGGTCAGCGGCAAAGAGCACAAGATCGACGCCCTGACACGAATTCTGGAGGCGGAGACATTCGATGGCGTACTCGTCTTCGTACGCACACGAATCATGACTGTGGAACTGGCTGAGAAGCTGGAAGCACGAGGCTACGCCAGCGCCGCACTGAGCGGCGATATGCCACAAAACCGACGGGAGAAGACGGTAAACGAGTTAAAGAAGGGCAAGCTGGACATCCTTGTCGCCACGGATGTGGCAGCTCGTGGTCTGGACATCGACCGCATCAGTCACGTGATCAATTTCGATATCCCCGCCGATACCGAAGCGTATATCCATCGCATCGGACGCACCGGGCGCGCCGGCCGCAGCGGCAAGGCCATCCTTTTTGTCACACCACGAGAGCGGCGCCTGCTCCACGCCATCGAACGCGCCACACGGCAGAAGATTGCGCTGTTGGAGTTGCCCTCGACGGAGATGATCAACGACCAACGCATCGCCCGTTTCAAACAAACCCTCACAGATGTGTTGTCATCAGAGGACCTGGGCCTGTTCCGCATGATCCTGGAACAGTATCGGCAGGAACACAACGTCGCCGCGCTGGAGGTCGCCGCAGCGCTGGCGAAAATGGTCCAGGGGGACGAACCGCTGCTGCTGGAGGCGAATGTCGACCACGGCCGGCGTAGCTCCCCACGAGCAGGGGAGGATCGCCGCGGTCCGAAGCCAGCGACGGTGGCGCCGAGTTACGACCGCGGCCTGCGCGAAGGCGGGTCCGACGAACGGGGCCAGGGCGGTAGACCGAGTCGGGCGCAGGGACCTGCCGAGGCGCCGGAAGGCATGGAGCGTTTCCGTGTCGCAGTGGGCCTGCTACACGGCGTCGAACCCGGCAATCTCGTTGGCGCCATCAGCAACGAAACAGCTCTCAGCGGCGGCGACATCGGTCACATCGCCGTACACGAAAA
Source organism: Candidatus Latescibacterota bacterium (assembly GCA_003529325.1). Classification (GTDB taxonomy): domain Bacteria; phylum Latescibacterota; class UBA2968; order UBA8231; family UBA8231; genus UBA8231. The sequence goes on from DPVW01000121.1 coordinate 6,960, forward strand.
CTACAGCACGGTCGACCTTCCGGCTGGTATGCGCCGCGAACTCTTCGAGGTGCTGAAAAAGGTCCGGGTGCGTGGCCAGCGTCTGCGCCTGTCGACGATGGATGACGAGATCAGGAAGCATAAAGGCAAGAAGAGCTTTAAGGGCAACAAACCAGAGAAGAAGAAGCCCAAGCGCAAGAAGGACCGACACCGCAAGCGCGACCAGCGGGGTAAGTAGCTAGGCCACCGAGTCCGGCATCTACCCGCGTCTCTGCCTGCCGATAAGAGAGATGTCGCTGAAGCGATCTCGGCAACCTTTAGTCCGGTCTCGGACATAGCACTCGCCGTCGACTTGTCGCCCCGATAGACGACTTCTATGCACCAATCGTGTGTCCCTTCCTTCACGGTATTCTCTG
>DPVW01000406.1 GCA_003529325.1 Candidatus Latescibacterota bacterium
CGTGCGTACCTCCCGGTACTCCTTTTACTGCTGGTGAGCAACGCCTGGGCCCAGGGCGCTGACTTCAATGCAGATGGCAGGGTCGATGCAGATGACTTCTTCGCCCGTCTTCAGGCGGTCCGCCGCCAGATTGCGGGCGATGGGGTATTTCCTCATCCCCCTCCGGCCAGTCGCTCAGATCCCCATCCACCTTGATCCCCTCCAAAGGCAGGGCGATGGCGACCTCGCCGTTGAGGGCGCACAGGGGCTGCGGCAAGAGCGTGAGGGTCAGCAGGAGGAGAGCGATGCCGGTCACTGCGGGGACGTCATGTGGGGGCTTCGAACTTTCCGGGGGACCACCCTTACAATTGTGAACGAGTGCTCCACACGTAACACGCCCCTCCGGGGTGGACATTGTCAGAAGTGGCAATCTGCGCCGGGGATGTGGACGGACTACAGGTCGATGCGCGTCTCCAGGCCAAACCACCGTCCCGGCATGGGCACACCGACGACGGCTTCGTAGCTCTCTTCTGTCAGATTGCGGGCCCGCAACAGCAGACTGCCATAACTCACGGGCAGACTGAGATTGAGGTCGACGACACGGTAATCCTCCAGCGGCGCCATGCGGCTGCGAGCGACGATCTGCCAGTCGGCGATGGCGCCGAGGGTCAAGTCGTGACGCAGGCGTACTGTCAGTTGCTTGGTGGGGTGGGTGAAGACATACTTCGATTCGAGCCCGGAGCCAAGGGTCTGTTCCTTGTCCACGAGAGTGAAACCGGCTTCGGCCTTGGCATGGCGCCAGGCACGACTGGCACGCAGGCGCAGGCCGATGCTCTCCATCTCACCCAGATTCTGCGCCTGCCACGGTGGTGTGTCCGTGAGGCGTACGTAGTCGATCAGGTTGCTCTCCCGGCGCAGAAAAATGGCACCCTCGATTCTGACACCCGCCACGGGCATGGCACTGCCTGCCTCAAACTGCCAGGCCCGTTCGGCTGCCAGATCGGGGTCACCCACGTGATTCGGGTCGGTGTAGTACGTCTCGGTGAAGGATGGGGATCGGTACGAGCGTGCCGCCGAAGCGAACAGCCGACCGCGACCAAGACGACGGGAAGCGCTCAGCGATGGCGACGCCTCCCAGCCGTAGCGCTCGTGGTGATCGATGCGCAGCCCCGTCAGCAGGCGCCAGTCGTCACCCACGGATCGGCCGAATTCACCGAAGAGGGAGCCACGCACGCGAGATCGATCCCCCAGATTGTTGCTGTCGATGCCCTCGTGCACCCATTCACCACCCAGCGCCAGGTCGCCGCCCGCCACCGCTGTGCGGACAAACCCCTCGGTGCCGGCCAACAGCGATCGGTGGCGGTTGTCGTACACCGCCGGATTGTCGGCGATGAGGACGAAGCGGTCACGGTGTCGTCGGCTGTACCCGCGCACGGTGACCGCACCCGAGCGGAAGGTGACTGATGCGGACTGCGCTGTCGTCCACTCGCGGGACGGGTAGGGGGCGTAGAAGTCCCGGGCACCGAAGACTTTGTCCTGCACCCCCGCCTGCAGCGACAGTTCTCCGCCGGCGGCGGGGAGTATGGCGTGCGCAAAAATGCGATTCTCGTCGTAGTCGGTGCCTTCCCGGTAACCGTCGGAGCGGCGTTTGCTGCCGGACACCCAGGCCGAACCCCAGTCGCCCTGCCAACCCCACCGCAGTGCGGCATCACTGGCAACACCGCTGGCGCTCCCCGAATCATCGTCCAGTGTCGCCCCCCAGCGGGCAGCCACGTCCGCCCGTGGACGAACCGAGGACTTGGGCACAAGATTGATCACCCCGCCGAACGCATCCGGACCGTGTACCGCGGAGCCAGCGCCGTAGGTAACTTCCACGCGCTCCAGGTCGGCGGGATCCAGAGGCAGATTGAGTGTGTGGTGCCCGGTCTGCGGATCGTTGGCACGCACGCCGTCCACCAGGATGAGCACCTGGCTGAAGGTGGAGCCATCGATCTCCAGATCGGACTGCACACCCCAGGGGCCACGGGTACTGATGTTGATGCCGGGTAAGGATCCGAGCAGGTCCGTGATCGACGCCGGGGCGCGCTGGGCGATCTCTACGGCGCTGATGATCACCATGTCCCGCGTCGGGGAGGCTACTTCACTAGATAAACGGGAGGCTGAAATGACGACCTCCGGGAGTACGACGGGATCGTCGGAATCCTCTGCCACCGAAAGCAGAGGGAACAGACCGAGTGTGGCGATGGTGAAGGCACCAAAGTGACTTTTCAGCATATCGAATTTGCGCTTTCCGGGTTTCTTGACTGTCTTTAAAGACAGCCGTAAGCTAATCTGACTTCAGTAACTTGTCATAATCCAATCAGGCCGCTGTCGGGCCAGAACGATTTTCAAATCTGTAGCTCTGTTAGCCTACGCGGTGGGCACCCGCGCCCGCCCTCAACTTCTGTTCATAGCGCTGTCAAACAGCCCAGTCCCACCATACCCGGCTCTGCGGTCTGCTCGCGCTGTCCACAACCCACACGAACGATGAGTGAGAATCCCCAGGATGGGTGAGAGGCGCTTTTTCACGATCAAGAAGGGCCTCGATCTACCGATTACCGGCGATTGTGAGCAAGTTATCGAGGACGCGCGGCCCACTCGCCGTGTCGCTCTGGTAGGGTCCGATTTTCACGATCTGCGACCGACCATGGCTGTCCAGGAGGGTGACACCGTGCGTCTGGGCCAGCTCTTGTTTGAAGACAAACGTCGGCCCGGTATTCGGTTTACCGCTCCGGGAGCGGGCAAAGTTGTCGGGGTACATCGAGGCGAAAAACGTCGTCTGCTGTCCGTCGAGATCGAACTCGACGATGCCGCCGGCGAAGAAACCTTTGACCCAGGCGCAAAGCGCCCCGGTGATCTGTCGCGCGAACAGGTGCGCGACACCCTGGTTCAGTCGGGTCTATGGACGGGGCTGCGCCAGCGGCCTTTCAGCAAGGTCCCACTGCCCGAGACCGAACCCCATTCAATCTTCGTCACCGCAATAGACACCAATCCTCTCGCTGCTGATCCCGCAATCGTGCTGGCTGGCCGCGAAGAGGCATTTGCTGCGGGTGTCGAGGCACTGACGCGGTTGACCGATGGTAGCGTTTACTTGTGCAAGGCGCCGGGGACCTCGATCCCAGAGCCCTCCGGTGTGGGGGACGTCACCATCGCCGAATTCGGTGGTCCCCATCCCGCCGGCCTGGCGGGGACCCATATCCACTTCCTCGACAGTGCCGGTCTGCAGAAGTCGGTCTTCTCCGTCAATTATCAGGACGTCGTCGCCATGGGGGACCTGTTCCTCACGGGCAAGATCAACCCGGAGCGGGTGATCGCTTTGGGGGGTCCCCTGGTGACCCGGCCGCGCCTGCTGCGCACCCGCATGGGCGCCGACGTGCTCGACCTCGTCGATGGCGAACTGGCAGAGGGACCTGAGGCTCGCATCGTTTCCGGTTCGTTGCTGGCCGGTCGAGCGACAGGTGAACATCTCGGTTTTCTCGGTCGCTGGCATCTGCAGGTCTCGGCGGTGCGCGAGGGTCGTCAGCGTGAATTCCTCGGCTGGCAGGCACCGGGGACTGACAAATTCTCCATCAAACGAGTCTTTGCCTCCGCCATGTCCTCGGGCAAACGCTTCGATTTCACCACCAACACCAATGGCAGTCCTCGGGCCATGGTGCCCATCGGTTCCTTCGAAACCGTCATGCCTCTTGACGTGTTGCCCACATTCCTGTTGCGCGCCCTGATCATGGTCGATGCCGAGCGCAGTCTCGAACTGGGCGCCCTCGAGTTGGACGAAGAGGATTTGGGGTTGTGTACTTTCGTCTGTCCCGGCAAGACGGAATACGGGCCCTTGTTACGACGCAATCTCGAAATCATCGAGAAGGAGTTTTAGATGCTGCGAGACCTTCTCGACTCGGTGGAACCCCACTTCACTCGCGGGGGCAAGCTCGAGCGCCTGTATCCGATCTACGAGCTCGTTGATACGTTTCTGTATACGCCGTCTGATGTCACCAAAAATGCGGCGCACGTGCGCGACAGTCTCGATCTGAAGCGCTTGATGATCACCGTCATCGCCGCTCTGATGCCGTGCATCATCATGGCGCTGTGGAATACGGGTTACCAGGCCAACATGGCTCTTGCCGAACTCGGTCTCGAGTCTGCCGGTGGCGTGCGTGGTGCCATTCTGGACATTCTCGGCGTCGGCGTCGATCCGACGAGTCTGCTTGCCAACCTGTTGCATGGTGCGCTCTACTTCCTGCCCGTCTTTCTCGTCTGCAACGCTGTCGGTGGATTCTGGGAGTCCCTGTTCTCGATGATCCGACGCCACGAGGTCAACGAGGGATTCCTGGTGACGGGTATGCTGTTTCCCCTGATTCTGCCGCCGAATATTCCGTTGTGGCAGGTCGCTGTGGGCATCAGTTTCGGCGTCGTCATCGGCAAGGAGATCTTCGGTGGCACGGGCAAGAATTTTCTCAATCCGGCGCTGACAGCTCGGGCCTTTCTGTACTTCGCCTACCCGGCCCAGATCAGTGGTGACAAGGTGTGGGTCGCAGTAGACGGTTTCTCTCGCGCGACCCCATTGGGCCAGGTTCCGGCTGATGGCATCGTCGCCCTCGAATCGTCGATGAGCAAGATGGACGCCTTCCTCGGCACCATGCCCGGGTCGATGGGTGAGACCTCGGTCCTGGCCTGCCTCTTCGGCGCGGCGGTCCTCATCATCACCGGCATCGGCTCCTGGCGAATCATGCTGAGCATGACAGTCAGCACCTTCGCTCTCGGCTGGCTGCTGCACCAGGTAGATGCATCGACGAACAGCATGTTCGCCATGGATCCCATATGGCATCTCGTACTTGGTGGTTTCGCCTTCGGCTGTGTGTTCATGGCCACCGACCCGGTGTCGGCGGCCTTTACCAACGGTGGCAAGTGGCTTTACGGCACGCTGATCGGTGTCATGACCATCCTGATCCGCGTCGTCAACCCCGCCTTCCCGGAAGGCGTCATGCTCGCTATCCTGTTCGGCAACGTTTTCGCACCGGTCCTGGACTACCTCTTCGTACAGGCCAACATCCGCCGCCGCGCCCTGCGCACGGCGGTTTCGTAGGAAGGATTCGAGAGGTGGCAAAGAACTCAGTCGGGCAGACCTTCGGCGTGGCGCTGCTGCTGTGCGTCGTGTGCTCCATCATGGTGTCAGGAGCCGCCGTGGTCCTGAAGCCGACGCAGAGCGCCAACAAGCTCCTCGACAAGAAGCAGATCATTCTCACGGCAGCCGGCCTGGCAGACGAAGCGGGCACGGTAGACGAGTTGTTCGAACGTATAGAGACACGCATCGTCGATCTCGATACCGGCGAGTACACAGACCAGTTCGATGTCGAGGATTACGACTTCATCGCCGCCGCCAAAGATGCCCAGATGGGGATCGACATCCCTAGGGCACAGGACCGGGCGGGAATCAAACGCCGAGCCCGGAATATTCCCGTCTATCTGATACAGAAGAGAGGCCAGGTGGACAAGGTCATTTTGCCCATTTATGGCAAGGGCCTGTGGTCGACTCTCTATGGCTTCGTCGCCCTCGATCGTGATGATCTGAACACGATCCGATCACTGCTCTACTACCAACATGGCGAGACACCCGGTCTTGGTGGCGAAGTCGACAACCCGTCGTGGAAGGCGCTGTGGAATGGCAAGCAAGCCTTCGGTGCCGACGGCAGCGTGCAGATTCAGGTGATGCGTGGTGCAGTCGATCTTGCCGCCACCGGCGCTCAGCACAAGGTCGACGGTTTGTCGGGGGCGACTATCACTTCCAGAGGGGTGCATGACATGCTGCACTACTGGCTTGGCGAAGGTGGCTACGGCCATTACCTCGATCGCCTGCGGGCAACCAAGCAAGGAGAAGTCTGAAAATGGGCAAAGCAAGAGACACTCTGCTTGGACCGATCTTCGATGAGAACCCCATCGCCCTGCAGATCCTCGGGATCTGCTCGGCCTTGGCGGTGACGACAAAGCTGGATACGGCGGTCACCATGTGTCTCGCCGTCATTTTCGTCACGACCATGTCGAATGGTGCCGTCAGTCTCATCCGCAAGTATATCCCAACCAACATCCGCATCATCGTCCAGATGACGATCATCGCGTCCCTGGTGATCATCGTCGATCAGTTTCTGCAGGCCTATGCGTTTGGCCTCAGCAAGCAGTTGTCGGTCTTCGTGGGACTCATCATCACCAACTGCATCGTCATGGGGCGCACCGAAGCCTTTGCCATGAAGGAAGGTGTCGGCATGTCGCTGCTCGATGGCATCGGCAATGGTCTGGGTTACAGTATCATCCTGCTCGTCGTCGGCGTGCTGCGCGAACTGTTCGGCTCCGGCAATCTTTTCGGTTTCGAGATCATGAGTCTCGCCAACGTCGGTGGTTGGTATGTTCCAAATGGCCTGATGCTGTTGCCGCCGAGTGCCTTCTTCATCATCGGCGGCTTTATCTGGGTGCTCCGATCTTTCAAGACCGATCAGGTCGAGGAGGAGTAACGAGATGCTCGAAGCCTACCTAAGTCTTTTCGTCAAAGCTGTCTTCGTCGAGAATATCGCCCTCGCTTTCTTTCTGGGGATGTGCACATATCTGGCCGTGTCGAAGCGTGTGGCTACCGCCTTCGGACTCGGTGTCGCCGTCGTCGTCGTGCAGACGATCACGGTGCCACTGAACAATCTCGTCTATCGACACCTGCTGAAGGAAGAGGCCCTCAGCGCCCTCGGTCTGGGTGGCGTCGACCTGACCTTCATCGGCTTGATCAGCTACATCGGTGTCATCGCCGCCAGCGTACAGATCCTCGAGATGTTCCTCGACAAGTACGTGCCTTCACTGTACAACGCTCTCGGAATTTTCCTGCCCCTGATTACGGTCAACTGTGCGATCCTTGGTGGCTCGCTGTTCATGGTCGAGCGAGACTACGACTTCGGCGAGTCAGTCGTTTTCGGTTTCGGCTCCGGTCTTGGCTGGGCGCTGGCCATCGTCGCCCTCGCAGGTGTTCGTGAAAAGTTACGCTACAGCGACGTGCCGCACGGTTTGCGCGGCCTGGGTATCACCTTCATGACCGTGGGCCTCATGGCCATGGCCTTCATGGCCTTCTCCGGCATCCAGTTGTAGGGGTTCTTATTTCATGACCGAAATTATCGGCGGCGTCAGCCTCTTCACTATTGTGGTTCTCGCCCTCGTCGCTGTGATCCTCGCAGCACGCTCCAAACTGGTCGCCAGCGGCGATGTCACGATCGACGTCAATGGTCAGCGCCAGTTGACGACGGGTGCCGGCGGCAAGTTGCTGAATGTACTCGCGGATCAGGGCATCTTCGTCTCCTCCGCTTGCGGTGGCGGCGGTACATGCGCCCAGTGCAAGGTCAAGGTGTTTGAAGGGGGGGGCGAGATTCTGCCTACCGAGACGGAGCATATCAATCGCCGCGATCAGAAGGAACGCACGCGCCTTTCCTGCCAGGTGAATGTCAAGCAGGACATGAAGATCGAGGTACCGGCGGAGGTCTTTTCGGTGAAGCGCCTCGAATGTGAGGTCGTGTCCAACCACAACGTGGCGACCTTTATCAAAGAATTCATCGTCAAGCTCCCGGAAGGGGAAACCCTCGACTTCGAGTCCGGCGGTTTTGTGCAGATCGAAGTGCCACCCTTCGAGTGCGACTTCAAGGATTTCGACATCGAGGAGCGTTTCCACGGCGATTGGGAGAAATTCAAGTGCTGGGGTCTGAACACGAAGAACACGGAGACGGTGGTGCGGGCCTATTCGATGGGCAATCATCCGGCGGAGGGTGACATCGTCATGCTCAACATCCGCATCGCCATGCCGCCCTTCGATCGTGATATCGGTGGCTGGATGAAGGTCAACCCGGGTCTGGCATCCTCCTACGTCTTCAGTCGCAAGCCAGGGGACATGATTACCATCTCCGGCCCCTATGGTGAGTTCTACATCCAGGAGACGGAACGGGAGATGTGTTACATCGGTGGCGGTGCCGGCATGGCGCCGTTGCGCTCACATCTGTTCCATCTGTTTCATACGATGGGCACCAAACGCAAGGTCAACTACTGGTATGGGGCGCGCTCCAGTCCGGAGTTGTTCTACGAGGACCACTTTCGCGACATCGAAGAGAAGTTCGACAACTTCAAGTTCCATGTCGCCATGTCCGAGCCCTTGCCCGAGGACAATTGGACGGGATACAGGGGTTTCATCCACCAGGTCGTTCTCGACGAATACCTGTCGAAGCACCCGGCGCCGGAGGACATCGAGTATTATATCTGCGGCCCTCCCATGATGTTACAGGCGGTACTGAAGATGCTGGACGATCTGGGCGTCGAAGAGGAGATGATCCGCTTCGACGACTTCGGATCCTGATGAGGCAGTACTGCCGATGAGCCTTTTTATCGCGGCGTTCATCGCCTTCGGCCTGGTCATGGCCGGTATGGCCGTCGGTGTGATTGTCAGCAATCGCCGGATCACCGGTTCCTGCGGCGGGCTGGCAAACATGAAGAGCGAAGATGGTGAGCCGATGTGCGAGTGCGGGGCCCGACCCGGCGAGTCCTGTGGCGCCGACACGGACCGCCAATTCGACCTGGATAAGGTCAACATCGACGAGGATACCCCGGTTACCGAGCGCGAGGCCGCTGCCGTCTGAGTCGTCGGCGGTGGGCGTCTCTGATGCGCCCGGTCCCAGGAGACCTCGTCCACCGGGGCGAGGTCCTTGAACATCCCATTTCCCTTGCTGCTATATCTTGGTCTGTGGCTGTTTTTCGTCGGCGCTGTGGCGCTGTTGGGGCGGCTTCTTTCTGGCCCTCGTGCCGTACGCGCCGGCGAGGTTGATATTGCGACTGCCGGGTTGGAGTTCGCCGGCCAGACTCCACTCACGGCGCTGGCAGCAGTCGCCCTCGTTCTCGGTCTTGTGTCGCTTCTATGGGTGCCTGTAGCTGAGACCGGTGTGCTCGGCGCCATCATCCTGGTCCTGGTGCTGCTGGTCCTCCTTCTGCACATCATCCGCCACCTCCCGGAGTCCATGAGGCGATCGAGTTGAATGAGCTGATCGGCAGCCGGCCGCCACAGACTGTTGCCGCCGGTGAACTGTTGTCCGAGGCACAGAGTCTGTCGAGCCAGTCGGAGACAACGCGATTGCTGGACTGGCATGCGCATCGAAGCCGTGGCCCCGGGTCCGTCGCCGAGGCTGTGCTGCAACTGCGCGATGGCACGGGTCGTCGTTGGCAACTGCTCGTGCCCGACGCAGATGAACTGCCGTCACTGAGCCGGATCTGGCCTGCCGTCGCCTGGCCGCAGCGAGAAGCAGTCGAGCGTCTGGGCTTGCGCTTCACGGGAGCTGAGATTCCGACGCCACTGTGGACGGCAGCGGTGCGTGCCGCCCACGACGAGGAGGACGGCGCCGAGGAGCCCGGAGAGCCCGACGGGTTTCTGCCACTAGGCGATCCTGGTGCGACGACTCCCTACCGTCTCGATCTGCGCGTCCGCTTGAAGCGCCGCATCATCGAAGCGGCGCAGGCGCTTCCCGGCAAGACCCACAGTGACTTCGAGAGCTTGGCCACACGCCAGGGGTATGCGCAATTGCCGCCGCTGGCGGAGGGCCTCAACGAGCAGGCACCCTTTGCTGTCGGCCTGGCGGCGATTCTGGCGGCGGAAGCGTTGCTCTGCGTGACACCATCCGGGCGCTGTCGCCGCGTTCGCATGCTGCTGGCGGAGGCGAGCCGCATCGGCGCGCACTGCGCCTGGCTTGCCACCCAGTTGCTTGCCGACAAGGGCGCGTGGGGCGAGGCGCTGGCCGTGCGCGAGGCGGTGGCAGCTCTGCTCGCCGATATCAGTGGCAGTCGTTGGGCGACGGGGGTGCATCGCATTGGTGGCATCCATGCGGATGTCACCGACAACAGCCCCGCCCTGCTCGCCGCCCTGGCGATCGCGGTCGAGGGGCTGTGCGTGACGGCTCGTCGGCACACGATCGACAATCGAAAGTGGCGGCGCCGCTTCATCGGTAGCGCCGCCATCGATGCCGAAACGGCGCAGCGTTGGGCCCTTACGGGGCCCGTGTTGCGAGCGGCTGGTGTCGAGTTCGACGTCCGGCGTGATGCACCGTATCTCGACTACGACGAGGTCGATTTCGCCATCCCCACCGGCAGCAATGGCGACGTAGCTGATCGCGTCGCCGTGCGTCTGGCGGAGATGTCGCAAAGCATCGCCATCTGCCGGCAATGCCTCGACAATCTTCCCGCGGGGGTGTTGTGCCAGCAGTCCTCGACCCCCCTGGCGGCAGCGGAGATGATCGAACATTTCGAGGTCTGGATGGATGGTCATGGACATCGGCCGTCAGCTGGAACGATGTACCTACCGACAGAGTCAGCCGACGGGGAACTGGCCTTCTGGCTCGCCGCCGATGGCACAGGAAAACCGGCGGCCGTGCATCTGCGCTCTCCTTCGCTCTATAACTTTCAGCTTCTCGAGCACCTGTTGCCGGGAACTGGCTGGGATTTCGCCCCGGACGTGGTGGCGAGTATGAACATCGTGGCGCCGGAGATGGACCGATGAAGCACGCCGATCTCGACGCCCGAGCTCGAGCCCTGGTTTCGGTGTATCCGGCGTCCACGGGTGCCCTGTATCCCCTCCTCGATCTGCTCTCCCATGAGGGCGACACATGGGACGACGAGTCCGCGCACTGGGTGGCCCAGCTCACCGGGGTTCCTGTCGCCACCGTCAATGGCATCGTCGTTTCACGGCATCAGACGATGGGAGATGCCGAGGTCGTGCAGGTCTGCACGGGGCTGAGTTGTCGCTGGATGGGTGCTGACGACGTCTGTGAGCGACTGGCGGCACATGCCAAAATCCGGGTCGTCAAAGTGGACTGTCTCGGTGCCTGCGCCGCGGCGCCGGTGATGACTCGCAACGGTCGCCTGCACGACGGACTTACGCCGGAGCGCCTCGAAGCCCTCGTTGCCGGTGGGCGCGAGCAAATATGAAGGAGCATCGCATCCTCTTCGATGGCATCGACACACCGGATGTCGACAGGTGGCCGGTGTACCAGTCCCACGGTGGCGGCGAAGGCCTACGACGGGCGCAGTCGCTGTCGCCACAGACCATCATCGATGAGGTAGGGAGTGCCGGACTGCGTGGTCGGGGTGGTGCCTGGCGTCTGGTGGATGTGCGCTGGCGTCAGGCCCGAGCCGAGGGTGGTGCCCAATACGTCGTCGTCGATCTGCTGGAGTCGGAGCCTGGCCGCTTTCGCGATCGCAAGCTCGCCGAAAGACACCCGCACCGGCTGCTGGAGGGCGCCCGTATCGCCGCGCACGCCGTCGGCGCCAGTTGCGTGTACGTCTGTATTGCCGCCGCTGCAACACGTGCACGGCAGGTCCTGGGACAGGCCATAGAAGAGACAGGGGACCAAGCCATTCCCATCCATCTGCATCCAGTTCAAGGTCCCTTGCCCCTCGCCACCGGAGACAGCCTGGCACTCGAGGTGCTCCAAGGTGGGCGCGCTGAACCTCGGGCCACCGATGATGTGCCGGGACTGCCCCGTCTCTTCTCTACCGGCACCGCCGTCGTGCATACCGCCTCGACGCTGGGATACCTGCCGTCACTGCTGACGACGGCGGGGGAGATTTTTTCGGGTGTGGGCAGTTCGTGGGCACCGGGTACCCAGGCGTTCTGTGTCAGCGGTCTCGTTCGTCGCCCGGGGTTGTACGAGGTCGAACTGGGAGCGGGCACGGTGCGTGACCTCGTCGAGGGGGCCGCCGGTGGCGCACGCCACGACCAGGCGATCAAATTCGTCCTGCATGCCGGTTATGGCTCGACACCCGTGCTGAGAGACACGATGCTCGACCGCGAACTCGACCCCGGTGGGTGGGCGGATCCGGCGGCGGGTGAGATCTCCGGCGCATTTGGCGGGGGTGTCGTTCTCGTCGCTGACGATTCGGTCTGCGCTGTGGATACGGCGAGACGCCTGGCACACACCTTCGCCGACACGGCCTGCGGCAAGTGTCTGCCCTGTCGAGAAGGCACGGCGTGGTTGCAGTCGGCACTCGAAGGACTCGAACAGGGTACAGGAACGGCGCGTGATCTCGAATGGGTGACCCGGCGTTGTGCCCATCTCAGCTCTTCAGATCTATCGCTGTGCGGCCATGGTCCCATGGCAGCGCGAGGCATCCAGGCCTTGCTCGAAGCCTTCCCCGACGAATTCGCGTCCCATGTCGATGGTGGTTGTCCCATCAGTAAGGATCTGTCGATGAAGGTTCCCGATAGCGTTCACGTGCGCTACTGATGGCTACCATTTGCATTCATGTCGATGGCAAACCAGTCGAAGTCGAGACTGGCACCAATCTGCTCACCGCTCTACTGAATGCGGGCCACGCCCTGCCGCATCCCTGCTTCCATCCCTCCCTGTCGGCGCCAGCCACCTGCCGACTGTGTGTCGCAGCCGTGCAGAGCTCGACCCATGGCCCACAACTGATCACAACCTGTAATCGCACGGTAACAGCAGGCCTGCTGTTGTCGCTGCAGGATCCACAGGTCGCCACCGCACGTGCTGGTCTGCTGGAGGACATCCTCCTGCGTCACCCCGCCGAGTGCACAATCTGCGAACGGGCGGGGGAGTGCGAGGTGCAGGAGGCGGTCTCCACGCACGGCGAGGGTGCAACGGGAGCGACACTGGCAAGCTCCAGGGAGCGGGTCCAACTTGGACCGCGCCTCGTCCTCGACCGCAATCGCTGTATCCTGTGCAGCCGCTGCGTGCGCTTTGAAAGCGAGATCAGCGGTGCTCAAAGCCTCGCCGTCCATGGCGCCGGCGCCAACGCCGTCATCGACACCGGTGGCGGCGGGCCGATCGAACACGAACTGACTGGCAACCTGCTGGACCTGTGCCCAGCGGGTGCCCTGACTGAACCGGGTGAGCGATTCCGCCCCCCTCCGTGGCAGCTGACGGGTATCAGCAGTGTCTGTGCCGGCTGTGCCAGCGGCTGCGCAACCCGCGTGGATGTCGCCGCAGGTTGTGTGCAGCGGGTCAAGCCGCGCGCTGACGGAGTAGACGCCCAGGGTTATTGGATATGCGACATCGGGCGTTATGGCTGGCAGCACGAAGGAGACCGTCTCGAGATACCACGGTTGCGTGGGGAAGGGGTTGAATGGGACGCCGTCTTCGCCGAGGTGGCAGAGTCAATGGAGCAGGCCAATCAGGCTGCAGTGTTGTTGAGTCCGTATCTGAGCAATGAGGAAGCCTTCCTGCTGGCGCATCTGTCATTGCGCTGGAAGGCGGAGCTGTTCCTGTGGCAGGCGCACGCGCCAGAGGGGGACAGGAGGTTCCCATCGGGGTTCACGATCCAGGCGCAGCGTGGGCCGAATGTCGCCGGTGTCACCGCTGTCGCCACCGCTCTCGATCTGCCCATCGGCACGACTCAGCAGTTGTCCACGCGGTTGGCTGCCGGCGAGGTGGACGCGGTGTATGCCACGGGTGGCTCCCTGCATGGCGAGGGGCCCGGGCTGCACATGCCTGAGCAGGTGTTCCACACACAGCAAGATGTCTGTCTCCCTGGCTGGGCGGTGGGTGCCGATGTCGTGCTCCCCGGGGGCAACCCCTGGACCGAGAAAGAGGGGACTTTCGTCGATGGCCAACAGCGCCTGCAACGGGTTCGAGCCGCCGTAATCCCACCGGGTGAGGCGCGCCAGGATTTCTGGATTCTTGCCGCCTTGTGGCATGGTGGGCCGAATCGGGACTCGCCAGACCAGGCATTTTCGCGACTCGCACGCAGCGCATCCCACGGTCCTTTTGCTCGGTTCGACTACGGTCTGCTCGAGAGTCAGGCTCAGCCGGCAGAGGGTGTCGCATTCGGGGGTGGGTGGACGAGTCATCTGCAGCGACGAGGACTGGTCCTGGTCGAGGATCACGCGAAGCGGCGATGACGGTCCTGACGTCACAGCAGTTGCAGTCCCTGGCTGGCGATCTCGGCGTGGCCGCCTCCTGTGTTGCTGCTGCGCTGTTGCTGGCTTCGCTCACCACAGCCATCGAGACAACGATCACCCGACGAGCAGCCGGTCTACGCCGACGTCGGGGGGCACTGCTGTTGACGGCAGCTCTTGCGGATGGTGTGAAGTTGCTGTCAAAGTCTTCGTCGCCGCGGGGACCTGGTCGAACTCTCGGTGTTCTTGTGGCGCTGCTGCCTGCGGTGCTGCTCATCGGTGGATTGCCCGCCGCGGGCGGGCTGGGCGGACTGACGGCACCCGATACGCCAACCGATCGCCTCCTCGGCCTCGCCGGGGTACTCGCCATGGTGCCTTTCGCTCTGCTCGTGCACGCTGCGATGCTGAACCCGCCACGTCGGCGACCATTGGCCGAGGTCCTGGTCACACTCGTGGGCACTCAGGCTTCGCTGATTCTCTGCGTCACAGCAATTATCATCGCCGGGGATGAAGCAGCGGACTTCACCACACGGTTGGTGCCACAGTGGCCATTGTGGCGGCATCCCGTCGGTGCCCTTGCCTGCATCGGCGCCTTGGCCATCCTCTCCAGCGCTCTGCGCCGCGCCATCGACGGCACGGGTCGCGGCCATCCGTCTCCGGGACTGGCGGATGGTCCCGGTGCCGTTGTCTTGTTGCTGCGCCTCTCACGTCCCCTTCTCATCGGTGCCAGCTCGGCACTGGCGGCGCATCTGTATCTGGGTACCGCGCAGCTCCCGTCGGGGGCGATCTGGGTCGGTATCGCGATCTGGATCACCCTCGTCCAGCTACTGCAGGCGGCGATCACCGACGCCGCCAGTGTCGATCTCTCCCGTCTGCTCTGGAGCCGCGTTCTGCCTCTCGCCCTGATTGATGTCCTGTGGCATCTGCTGCGCTTTTCGGGTGTCTTGCCATGGAGCTGACAGGTCCTGTCATCCTCGGTGTGCTCGGTGTTGGCGCCGCCACTGTCGCTGCCCTGACGCGTGATTCGATTCGCGCCTGCCTGGCCCTTGGGACTGTCGTCACCTCCCTGTCGTTGCTGTCCCTGATTCACTTCCATGCCCCCCTGGCTGCAGCGGCGCTGCTCATCGCCCAGGCAGGTCTTGGTGTCGTCATGTACAGACTCGCACTCCCTGAAGATGAGGAGCAGAGGACGGTACCCCTGGCGGCGCTGGCGACAGGATTGGCTCTGGCCGGAATTCTTGTCGTCGCCCTGGCACCGACACTGGGCGTGGCGGGTGGCGGTAACATCGGTGACGGGGGTGACGACTCCGCCTACGGGACCTGGCTCATCGCCGCCTCCGCACTCGCCGCACTGGCCGTCACCGTTGGGCTCAATGCCCTCTGGCTCGACCGCGATGAGACCCAGCCATGACCGCGCAAGTGCTGACGCTGACAGTCGCGGCTTGTCTGGTCGCTCTGGGTCTGGGGACCGCCATCGCCCGTCGCCACCGGCTGGCACCCGTCATCGGTGCGCAGCTGGGCGGCTTGGGGGCGGTGCTGGCCATCCTGACTCTGGTGGGTGTCGCCGGCGAGTGGTTCGCTGCCCTTGTCGTCGTGCTCACCACCCTCATGGGTGTGCTCGTGGCGGCGCTGCTGAACGCCGCCGGTGACGAGGCCCTCGTCGACGAGGAAGGGGATCCACTCAAGTGGTAGCTGACCCCTGGGTCCTGATCCTGACGCCGCTGCTGCTGTCGACGAGCGCCGCAGCTGATTTTGCCGAGCACCGGGTATGGGCCATTGTGGCGCGCAAGTTTGCCATCGCCGCTTCCCTGGTCCTGGCCTGGATGGTCTCAGTCGGCGGCGCCGTACAGCTGCACCTGTATCGGTGGATGGAGGTCGGCGACCGGCACATCGACATCGGACTTTTCTGTGACGGTCAGACCGCTGCGCTGCTGGTGCTGGTGGCCGTGTCCAGCACCCTCTCAGCCTTGATCGGTGGCGGCCAGACAAGGGCGGGGGGTGCGGCATCGCTGGCCGCTGCCGGAGCCGGTCTTGTGATCATCGCCGACGGAAATCTGCTGGCATTGGTGGGACTCGAGTTGCTGCTGGCTGCCACATTCCTGCATGCCGCGCAATCGTCACCGACAGCGGGCGCTGCACGTCGCGTGTTGTTCTATGCCCGACTGGCGGCGCTGGCTTTCGTCGGCACGCTGGTCTTTGTCGACACCCTGGTAGTCTCCTGGTTGGTGCTGCTCACGGCGGCGGTGCTGGTGGGTGCTTGGCCGTTCCATCCCTGGCTCGAGGATCTCGGAGAAAGTGGAACCGCCACCGGGATTCGTCTGGCGGCGGCGCTCACCGGGGTCTGTCTGCTGTTGCGCTTCGCCGTGCCGATGCCGGCCCTGGCTGGCGTCGTGCTGTTGGCTCTGTCGTGTGGGGTCCAGACATTGTCTGCCCTGGCGTCGCAGGATTTGTTCCGCGTGCAGATGATGCCAGCCGCTGCTCAGGGGAGTCTGGTGTT
>DPVW01000158.1:0-1998 GCA_003529325.1 Candidatus Latescibacterota bacterium
GGTGGTTTCGTTATGCTGGGCAAGACATTCAGGGGCATGACGGACGAGATCCTGCGATGGCAAACGGAGAAATTGCAGGAGCTGCAGATCGGCCGCTAGGGCAATGTTGTGCATGTGCGTCGCTCGTCTCAAGCGCTATCGCCCCGACAAGCAGGCGACGGCGGCGGACACGATTGACAACGTACGAGAGTTGTTCGCCCAGCAACCTCAGTAGCCCTTTCGCAACCCACGTCGATGCGCGAGATTGCACAACCATGGGCAAACTCAATATCGATCTCGGCAAGGTGCTTGCCACGCAGGGCGACAACTCCAACATCGCCCGCAAGACCATGGCCAAAAATCTTCAGTACTACGGCTTCGAGACCTTAGAAGCCCCCTCTGGGACCGAGGGTTTGCAGACATACCTGGCCAAGAAGCGGGAAATTGCCATGGTCGTGCTCGACCTCGTGCTGCCCGACGTGCTGCGCAAGCCGATCTCGATGGATCGGCTGCTGCGCGTCCTGCACCTGGCGCTGGGGGGCAGTCCCAACACCGACGGGGATGGCTGAATTGTGTCCACCGAATATCAGGCTCTGCATGCCGCCGTTGCCCGCCTGCTGCCCGTCGCCGCCGATGGCTCCCGCAGACCCGCCGAGCGCGATGCCTCACGTACCTACTGGGAAGTCGGACGGTTGCTCAACGAGCATCTCACCGGACGCGCCACCTACGGTCAGCGCGCCATCGCTCGTCTCGCCGCCGATCTGAATCTGGGGCCACGGACACTGTACCGGGCGCGCAAGGTGCAGCAGCGACTGTCTGTCGCCCATGCCGCACTGCCGGGACTCACCTGGAGTCACTGCCGTCTGCTGGTCACCATCGACGATGACGATGCGCGTCGACGACTCACCACACGCGCCGCTGCCGCTGGCTGGAGTGTCCGCAAGTTGCAGGAGCAGCTCAACGACACACCAGCTGCTGTGCCACCATCGTTGCCCCGCGTCGGTACGTATCGGATCGTCACCATCGAGACGGCTACCGAGCAGGTCCTCGGATTCGACCTGGGTTTCGGCGTGCGACGGCCCCTCGTGTTGCCAGGCAAACCGGGGAAGAAGACGCGACGGCTGTTGCGGGAGCTGGCGCCGGGGGATGCGGTGGAACGCACGATCGATGCGAAGGGGCGACCGGCGTTGCGCCGCGTGTGGGGCAAACTTGAGTCGCGGCTGTACGTCCATAACGTCACGTCCTTGCGTCCCGTGGCAGTCGCGACGCTGCATGTGAGCCTGGATCTGGGCTTCGACGTCATTCAGGAATGCCGGATGCGGTTGCGCTCCCCGGCCAAGCACCTCAGCCGCAGCGTGCTGGAAAAAGTCGTGCCAGCCACGTCGCTACCCGTAGTCGCACGTAGCGTGCGGTTGCCACGTCAGCAGGGGTATGCCGTCGATCTGTTCCAACCCACGGACCCGGACGATCCGGCAAGCCCGGCCCAACACCTCAACGCCCTCTGGGCCCTAGCAGCGGGTTCATGATAAACAGAGGGCCGCTCCCATGTGGGAACGACCCTCCAGGATCGCAGTCGCCGACGTGGTGCGACTGCAGTTGTAACGATCAGCGTACTAGCGGCCGGACTTCACCGAACCCCACGAACGCGTCTCTACCGAGTTGGTCTTCGCCGCGGCCTCGGTCTCCGTTTCCGTACCGGTATCCTCGTCACCTCCAGGACCTCGACGGTGGTGACCACGACCCCTGTGCCCACCTTCTGGACGGTTGGCCTCTCGTTCGGCCCGCAGCGTCTCGAGTTGTGTTCTTTGCTCGTCGGTGAGAATGGACTGCATCTGCTCGCGCTGCGCGGCGATCAACTCCTGGGCCTGCTCGCGCGAACCTTCGCCACTTTCCCGCAGAGCCTCCAGCTGGGATCGCAGGTCCGTGCGCAACGCCTTGATCTGTGTGGACTGATCCTCGCTCAAACCCAGTGTGGCGCCAAGATCTGGACGCTCGCCGGCCCCACCAGGACCCCGACGG
>DPVW01000158.1:2335-2807 GCA_003529325.1 Candidatus Latescibacterota bacterium
GTGACCACGGGGGCGGTCACCCCCTTCTGGACGGTTGGCTTCCCGTTCAGCCCGCAGTGTTTCGAGTTGGTCCCTCTGCTCATCGGTGAGTATCGCCTGAAATTGCACACGGTGCGATTCGCGCAAAGCTTTGAAGGCCCCGCGATCGGCGCCGCCTGACTCGTGCAGCGCTTCGGCCTCCGCATGCCCCTGTTGGCGTAGCGCCTGCAACTGAGCTTGCTGGTCCTCGGTCAGGTTCAATGCCTGGCCAGGTCCCCCATGTCCTTCTGCTGTGCCGGCTCGACGGCCGCTGCGGCCGCGGCCACCGGCATCGGCGACCTCGACGGTGATCAAAGTTGCCGCGAGAGCTACAAGTCCGGCGCAGGCAGCGATGCGTGAAGTCTTCATGAAATCCTCTCCCACTATATCGTTGGTGGCGGTCTTTTAGTTTTTCCCCCCAAACACTGCACCCGGGTGCCGCTACATGTGCCCT
>DPVW01000328.1:0-186 GCA_003529325.1 Candidatus Latescibacterota bacterium
CGTCGATGGCCTCGTTGCAGGCCGCTACTTCGGCGGCTGAAAGCACCTGAGGCACATGAATGAAGCCTGCCACGTCGAATCCGTAGTCTTCGTCGGCGCTGATCTTTCTGTTATCGTCCGGGGTCATGATTCATTTTCTCCTGTGGCCGTGCTTCACCGTAAATGAGCAGGCGCGAGTGCCTGAGA
>DPVW01000328.1:510-12634 GCA_003529325.1 Candidatus Latescibacterota bacterium
CGAGTGCCTGAGAAGGATCCAAAGTTGGGTTGTTCGAGCAGATGGAGTCAATCCCTATCGCCGGCGGTCCTCGGGGCGCGCCGAGGCGATGCTTGCCAAGCTGGTCCGGACTGACTTTGAAAGTTGGTTACTGAACCCGCCGTGTCAACTTGCTGGCCCACGCCGATCACGTGCCCGGCCTGGTGGCCAAAGCGAGGCGGGATCAACCCGGCTCCGGACATCCGCGTCGTCGAGGACGCTCCCGCGGCCACCGTCGCGGCTAATCTGCCGTCGGCGTCTCCACCGTCTTCGTAGCGACCGAATCGGCAGAGAAGTGCACGACGCCGAAGCGCTCGGGGACGTGGTACTTGGGTTGCGGTGTGCCCGTGTTCGACCACTGGCTGTACTGGGCATTCACCCTGCCGCCGATGCGGTACAAGTTGAGGCGCCAGGTGTCTCCCGGCTTGGGAGGCACGTTCGGGGCCGTGTCGATGAAAGAACCGAAGGGAATGGCGATCTCGGTGACAAAGCCGGTATCCTCATCGCTCTCATCGTTGAGGGTGCCGTCGATTTGCGTGGCCGTCGCCAGCTGTGAGGTATAGGCCCCGGTCGGCTCCGAGAGCTGGAAGCGGTCGAGGATGGTGCCGAGGACGTTGACCTCGAAGTTGTAGTAGTGACGGATGTGGGTCGTGTCGGGCATGATGAAGACTTCGACGCAATCGTCCTGGGATACTGCCGCATCGCGGTCCGTGTGGATGGCCGAGATGTGCCCGTCCTCGGCCACGAAGGAGATGTAGAGATTGACGTCGTCCCACAGCAGCCGCGCTTCGGTCTGCTCCTTGTCTCCTGCTACCCACCAGGGAAACACGAAATCACCCACCGCAGCTGCTGCACCCCAGGAAGGTTCGTCGATCCGGCCATCGATCGCGATCGGCCCGGCGGCGCGCATGATGGTGTGTTCGGGCAGGTCCGCGGTTGGCGCGGTGGCGGAGACCACGGCGCGGGTCGCCAGCAAGGTTACGACGATCAGGGTGTTCCGGCTGCCCCTCATGTCACAGCTCCTCTAGTCTTTTGGCCGGCGTACAGGTCGTAATCGACGATGAGCTCGACGTCGTCGATGCTGATCTCCCCCTCGAGGCCCGCCGGTCTTTCCCGCAGAGCGAACTGTAGCGTATTGGGTCCCCTGACTGGACGCACGCTGTTCAACTCGAATTCCATCCACACGCCGGTGAAGGCGTCGTGCCATCGCGGCTGGCGCCGGCAGGGCTCCGACTCGAGGGAGACGCCGTTGAGGCGGACTTCGAAGAGGTCGGCGGGCACGAGGTCGGCGACGTTGATCTTCAAGTGCATGCGACCGATGCGCTCGTTCTCGGGATCGTCGGAGATCGTGAACGAGATCTCGTGCGTCTTCTTTGGGTCTGCCTTGATGGCGACGGGCAGCTCGGCGTCGTAGACGAAGCGGTCCGGATTCTCAGCGCGCTGACGCAGGAAGTAGTGCTTGTTGCCCTCCCGGGTCAGATCCGGGTCGCCGAGCTCGGTGAGGATCCGCCGCTGGACGTCCTCCAGGGGCCAGTCCATGAACCAGGTGCACATGCCGTCGACGTCCGCCTGCCGGAAGTTGGCGGCCGCCGCCCTCATCTTCTCCGTCGACACGTGCTCGACGTTGGTGTTGGTGCGCCTGCCGTCGTGGTAGAAAGGCTGCAGCATTCCATACACGGACGTATCCTGCCGATGGGCCGCCTCGACGATCCAGCCGATCGGCATCTGGGAATCGAGGATGAAACATGAGTAGGACGAGGGAATGAGGAAATCGACGAGGCCTTCGTTGAGCCAGGTGTCGACGTCGAGGCCGGCCCGCTGGTTCAAGTCGCGGCTCGGGTACACGCGTGCCCCGAGCAGGCCCGGGTCGCCGGGCCGGCCCCTGACGGTGGCGGCGCAATCACGGACAAAGTCGGTCAGCACAGACGCCTGCTCGGGCGCTTCGTCGGGGTTGAGGCAATGCGCGCAGCCTCCGGGAGAGGCCGAGAAGTCCAGCTCCACCGCTTCTGTGTTGTAGCTGGTGGCCAGCTCCTCCACGACGGCGCGCTGGTGGTCGATCACTTCGGTATGGACGAACCCGCGGCCCCCGTTGCCGACACTGTGATCCGGGTCCATGCCTCCATACTCTCCCAGGCGCAGACTGGCAAAAAAGTCCATGCTCTTCTCATGTGCCCGGTCGATGAGGACCTGAAGGGGGTCGAGTCCACGGGAGATCAGGCTCTGCATGTTCTCCCAGCAACGCCACTCGTAGGCGTTCTGAAAGGGCTTGCGATCAGACCCCCACTGGAGCCCGACTTTCGAGGGGTAGAACAGACCGTCCGCCCGCGAGAGGCCGTAGCTGAAGGTGTCGACCGACGTGCCAGCAACCTCGTCGATGGGCGCCCAGGCGTCCTCCATCCGCATCGGCGGATCGTATACGAACAGATAGTAATGACGGGCGTCGTTGAAGTAGATGGTGCGGCGTAGTCGCATGGCGATCCACCCTTTCTGATTTGACATGGGCAACGGTAGCAAACAAGGTAAGACTATTCGAGATGTCGACGAACACGCATCGGATGGATGGCCGTCAGGCGTCAGAGGACGCGAGGTAGGGAATGATGGCGCAGCAGCAGCATGTGATCTGATCGAGCAGGGCTCGGAGGTCTGGAGCCAGTGGGGGAAATGACGCCCCAGAGCACACCGCCGGGTCCGTCGCGGTGAGCAGCACCAGCACATTGTCATCGATAGGCAAGCTCGGTCATACCACCAACCGTCTGATAGCCGATGCCCCGGAATACCAGCGATAAACGCAAGCGCCAGTATCAGGAGATCAACGAGTACCGCGATCTCCTACAAGCCCCAGACCGCTTCGAGTCCGGGTTCACGGCCAAGACGATCGTCGGCGTCCTCTTCATCGCCTTCATCATGACCCCCGGACAGATGTACTTGTCCCTGGTGACCGGGATCGGCATCGGCGAGGCGGCTCAGTGGGTGACCGTCATCCTCTTTCTGGAGATCGCCAAGCGTTCGTTCACGACGCTGCGCCGGCAGGAGATTTTCCTGCTCACCTACGTGGCCTCGCAGTTGATCGTGCGCGCGGAGACGGGGACCTTCCTGCAACTGATCTGGCGCCAGTATTTCGTCGGCTCCCAGGAGGCGGTGCGCTTCGGGCTGCAGCAGAAACTCGTCGATCTGAAGTTCATGGAGTATGGCTGGTTCTCTCCGTCGCCGGACTCCGAGGCGATCGTCGAGCGCACCTTCTTCCATGTCGACTGGGCGCTGCCGATCGGACTGTTGGTCATCGGCATCATCGTTTCGAGGATTGCCTGGTTCACTTCTGGGTACGTCCTGTTTCGCCTGGTGTCGGACCGCGAGCAGCTGCCGTTTCCGACCGCCCCGCAGTCAGCATTGGCGTCGATGGCCCTGGCAGAGGAGAGCGGGTCGGAGGAGCAGACGTGGAAATGGCCCTGCTTCCTCATCGGTGCCGCGATCGGCATGGTATTCGGTATGATCTACGTGGGGATCCCAGTCCTGACCGAGACGTTTGCGGGCAAGAAGGTGACGGTCCTGCCAATTCCCTTCGCCGACCTGACGCCGATGCTGGGGCGTTTCGTGGGGGCGACGCCGATTGCGATCAGCTTCTCTCTGGCCCCGATTTTTGCCGGTCTGCTGCTGCCGTTCTGGAGCGTCATGGGATCCTTCGCCGGGGTTCTCATGTTCATGACCACGTCGCCGCTGCTGCACCATTTCGGTTTCATGCCGCGGTGGGTGCCGGGCATGGGGGCCGTGCAGACGCAGATCGTGGCCGGGGTCGATTTCTGGCAACCCTTCGGGATGGGCATCACTCTGGCCGTTACCATCATCAGCATCACGCAGGTCATCCGGGCTGGACGGGAGCGTCGTGAAGACCGGGCCGGCGCCGAACACTCCGGGCCGGGTACGTGCAAACATCCCGACTGTCATCAAGATGCCCAGGTCCGCGGCTACTGTATCAAGCACCTCGGTCGCGGCGACTTCCCGCTGTGGATCTGCCTCACCCTGTTCTTTGTCGCGGCGGCCTATCCGATCGTGCTGGCCAAGACCCTGTTTCCCGTGCTCGTGAGCACGAGTCTGCTCTTCGTCATCCTCCTCCTGGCTTTCGTTTACGCGCCGATCATGTCCTTCGTGTCGGCGCGACTGGACGGATTGATAGGGCAGAACATCCAGGTCCCGCATCTGCACGAGGCGACCGTGTTCATGACCGGCTACCGAGGTGTGGAGATCTGGTTCGTGCCTCTGGCGGGCTCCGACTTCGGAGGCGGAGCAGA
Source organism: Candidatus Latescibacterota bacterium (assembly GCA_003529325.1). Classification (GTDB taxonomy): domain Bacteria; phylum Latescibacterota; class UBA2968; order UBA8231; family UBA8231; genus UBA8231. The sequence goes on from DPVW01000328.1 coordinate 4,815, forward strand.
GACGTTCCGCATCATCGAGCTCACCGGAATGCGGTTCACGAGTCTGCTGAAAGCGGAACTCGTGATGATACCGATTGTCCTCGGCGCCAGCATGCTTTACTGGAGCTTCCTGTGGAAACTGGCTCCCATTCCATCCGATGCGTACCCCTACGTGCAGACATTCTGGCCGGCGCGCGCCTTTCAGGAGGCGGTGAGGTATTCGGCGACCCAGTACAGCGAGATCTGGCGTGCGGGCGAGGAGGTCGAAGGGGAAGTGGTCGCTCCCGGCGATGTGGTGTGGAGTCCAGCCAACCTGCGCGACAACGCTACGTATTACTGGCGGGTACGCGTTTCTGACGAGTTGGATGTAAGGAACCCCGATCTGCGCGAGTACGGACCGTGGTCGACGACCGGTCATTTCTACACCGATTTCACCGGAGTAGGCGGCGCGCGCGCCCCGGCGATTAGCGTCGCGGCCGGTGATGAGGAAGACCGGGCAGTGCACCTGCCGATGGTCGAGTTGGCAGGGCCGGCGCCGGGAGCGACGGTGGGGACCCACGAGACCTACCTGCGGGTGAGAGTGCCTCCCGAATGGGACGAACGACTGGCAGTCGTGTTCGAGTTGGACACGGATCCCGACTTTGGCGGCGACTTCTTCCAGGGATCCACCGTCAGGCCCGTGTTCTTCGAGATCTACTGGAAGGACCTGCGCTATACGGGTGACAACAAGGACGACGACCACGACGGTCGCATCGACGAGGAGTACCTGAATCAGAAGGATGACGACGGAGACGGCTACATCGATGAGGATCTGCGCCACCCGATACGGGGCGTGAAGTGGCCGATCATGGTACTGGGAGCGGTATTCGGACTCGGGTTCTACACGATCCTGGGCCTCTTCGGTATGCCCATGTTCTTCATATGGGGGTATATCCGCGCCGTGGCATCCTCGGGGGTAGCTACCTTCTTCACGTTGATCACGGAAGTGATCGGGGCACTGCTGGCGAAGTACTACTTCTGGCCGCGGTACGGCACCCAGCAGTGGCGTCAGTACGCCATGGTGCTGGCCGTTGGGTTTGGCGTTGGGATCTCCCTCGTCGGGATGGTCTGCGCCGCCGTGCTCATGGTTTCAAAGGGAGTATCACCGACGAGTTTCTGACATCGTCCACGTCCGGGACCGCAGGATGCACGTCCGTTTCGTCGACGTGACCAGCGAGAGACCGACGCTGAGATGGGAAAATCCGAAGTGGCACGAGATGAGAGCGGAGAGAATGGCCAGGGAGTGATCGCCCATCATTACTACGTCAAGAGGCAGAACGCAGAACAGATCAAGGATGGAACAACGGACAACGACAGTGACCAAATCTCCAACAGGCACGCAAGCGCCAGCCCCTTATAGAGAGCCAGGTGGAGACCTACAAGCGCGATGGTTTCCTCATCATTGAGGACGTGCTGCACGGGGATGAGCTGTCTCGCGCTCAGGCCGCCTTCGATCGGGCCCAGGCCGTTACCCGCCTCGACTGGGAAGCGGGCAGAGCCAGGGGCAGAGGCGTGTCGGAAAACGGTGAGTATTACGCCTCCGGCACCTTCCACGGCAGGAAGTACGGTTTCTGGGGCGGCCACTCAACACCAAGGTCCTCGTCTACCTGACCGATGTCGGACCGGATGACGGCTGCACGGCGTGCGTACCCGGCTCGCATCTGTGGGATCACGAGCCCGACCACCTGGTCTACAAGGGCATGGGTGGCGGAGACAGCCAGGCGATGAAGGTCCGCGACCAGCGTGACATGCCGGGCATGGTTGTCGCCGAGGTGAAGGCTGGCAGCGCCTTTCTGTTCAACACGATCTGGTGATCGCCTAGGCGCCAGAGACCGGCCTTTCAGCCGGCCAGCTTTCACAGCGGCCTGAACTCGACCAGGCGGCGCCCACCCTCGTAGCCCGGGGCACCCACATACTGCACGGCGCGGGTGTTGATGGCATCGGCATGGGCGAAGTGCACGTGTCCGCAGAACGTGGCTACCACATTCTGGGCAGTCGTGACCGCCTCTACGAACTCGAGCGTCTCAAGGGTATCCTCGCTGACCTGCCAGGCAGTCCGGCTCTGAGACGACCAGTCAGGGTCACCCATCATCGGTGGCGATCCCAGCTTTTCGATGACCGCGTCGCGCAGCGTTGGCAGGCTCAGGGGCCAGTGGAACAGCAGGACCGTCGGTTGGTCCTCCTGCAGTTGCGCCTTGACGAAGTCGACCTGCTTGCGCGACAGCTGCGGAACGGAATTGTCGACACTGACGAAACGAATCCCGCCGATATCCCGGGCGCTGCAGTCCGGATCGCCGTTGTGCAGCGGCTGCAGCGCCGCCAGTCTCGTCAGCCGTATCTCGGCGTTAACCGGCTCGTCGGTATAGTGCACGTCGTGATTGCCGCTCGTGTAGATGGCCGGCACACCCAGCTCTGCGATCTGCTCGACGATGAACTCGACGGAGGCTGGTGACGGGAAGTGGATGATGTCACCGGTCAGCGCCAGCAGGTCCAGGTTCTCTGTCGCTGCCTGTGCCATCGACTGCCGGAAGGGCTTCTCAGGATCTGGTTCCGTGCCCCTCTCTCGATGGTGCTCTTCGATGCGCTTGGTGTACTCGACGCAGGCCTGGAATTTCTCTCCATCGCGCTCGTCGAAGAAGCGCAGATGGGTATCCGTGAGGTGCAGCATCCGCACCGGCCTGGCCAGGCCTTCCATCCGAATCACCGCGCTGTCGTCGGTGAAGCTGTGGGTAACCTTCATCGTCGGCGCACGAGGTCGAGCCACATGTCAGGGCTTGCGGGGCGATCGGCCTGCCCAGGAGCGCCACAGGTCGATCTCACGAGAAGATCGACATCTATGGTCTCACGACGCCATTCGGATCCTCTTCTTACTTCCATGCGCTGGAGCAGGATCTCCAGGGCGAGGTCAGCCATGCGTTTGAAGTCCTTTCTGACCGTCGTCTTGACCGGCTCGGGTTCCTGTGCATGTCGTAGATTCCCGATTCCGACAATGGCCATCTGCCCGGGAATGTCCACACCGTTCCTGGAGCACCAGGAGAGGGCGTCTCTGGCGGGGAAGTCCGAATGCCCGAGCAGGGCCGTAGCGCCCCCCGCCAGAATGGTCTCCATGCGATCCGGTATCTCGGACCTGTCCATCAGCGTTGCGGCGAAGGCGACCTGCCGTTCGAGGCTGTTCTCTGCGGAGCACACCAGCAAATGCCACTTGACCGACTTGCGCTCTTCCTGGGCAGCGGACAGATGCGAAAACAGCTCCGAGGAGGTGCCCTCCGTGAGTGACTGCCCGATGTAGCCGATCAGACCTGTCTCCCGGGATACGCGCGGGGCAACATAGGTCCCCTTGCCATGACGCCTGGATATCAGGCCTGCGTATCTCAGAGTCTCGAATACCCACCTGACGGTCATGCGGCTGATCTTCAGGTCCTTGGACAGCTGATTCTCCGACGGCAGACGAGTCTCTGGCGTCAGACTGCACTGCTGATTCGCTGCGAAAAATGAGCGACGAGCTGGTCGTGGATGGTGACAATGCTGTCGCGCTTGATCTCGAAATCATCCAAGGTGTTCATCGCCGATCTACAGGCCTCGCGTTGTACTGTTGTCTGCACTTGTAAAATCTTGTACATAAAAGTTCGTTAACCTGTCGAACAATGAATAAGAAAGCAAAGTAACATTGCGAGCGTGCAAATCTCGCGATGGGGCTTGAGATGGATGGACGCAGGCGTGACGCCGGCCACCGAGCGCCGTCAGCTAGCCTTCAGGACCGCTCCCGCCTCCTCGATCTTCGTCATCATCTCGTTGAACTGATCTGAACCGTCATCATCCCAGTACTCGGTGTTCAACGGCGCCACGAAGCTCATCGGCATCAATGTACGGCTCCAGTCCGGGCGGACCATGAAATGCGGGTTCTCCGGATCAGGGCGGGTGTACAGGGTCGCCCCGTTGTCGTACTTGCAGACGATGATAAATCTCGGTTTCCCCATCGGTTCGATCTGCTCGAGGAGCTGCACCTGGTTCATGTTGAGCTCGACGCCGAGGCCCGGCTGCTCGGGCACCCGAATGAGGCCGTTGATCGGATGTAGCGGCTGGGTAACGAAGTGCTGACTCGAGACTTCGCTGATAGCGCTGACGAAGTGGAAGTTCGCCGAGGGAAAGGCCGCCATCATGTGAACGTTCATGGCGCGGGTGATGTCGCTGCCCGTATTCTGCAGCATGAAGGCGCTGTTGCTGGCGGCGAAGAGGCCGGCTTTGCGCACCGCCTCACCGATCTTAGAATGGCCCAGCATGTAGGCGTCAGCGGGTCTGCGAAAGATTTCGTAGGTGGCCGCCGTCGGGAAGTGGTGCAATACGATTGGCCGCCGTGCGCGCTGGCGCAGCTCGATGTACCCGTCGATGTCCTCTGCGGGCAGGGGATCCTCGAAGCAGCCGGCGATCTCGTACTCCGACAATCGGTCCAGCAATCCCGGCATGTGATCCTCGGTGCCGTGCATGGTGAAGTCGTAGTGCAGCTTAAACCCCTTCGGCGCCACCTGCTGCATGGCCTCGGTCTGATCGATCACGTTCTCGAACGGTGACAGGTGAAACTTCATCCACGTGTGGCCCTGTGCGGCGAAGGCCTGCACGGCTCTGGCCATGCGGTCGGGGTGGGTGCTCACCGTCCAAGCCGCGACGGGGATCCATGATCGATGCTTCTGACCGAAGAGCTTGTACACCGGCACCCCGGCGGCCTTGCCCATGAGATCGTACATCGCTGTTCCCAAACCGAGGGAGGTCTCATCGCCGACCCAGTCGAAGGGATTCGAACCGATGTACCGGTCCAGCACTTCCTGTTTCTCCACCCCCTCCGATTCGCCGAGACCGACCAAGCCGTTGTCGGTATGCACGATGTAGATGGTTCGCTGAGTCAGGTCGTGATAGTGGCTGAGCTCATAGGCTCTGGCCTCGTCGTATTCCAAGGCAACACGGCGGATGTCGATATCGGTGATTTTCATCTGATTGACCTCACGTAGATGGATGTCCGATGCAGGGCTCGAAGTCCGCTGCGGTGATCATAGCTAGTAACGCACGACTAGTTCGACGTCGGTAAGGGTCAAGGCCGCCCCGACGTGCGGGTTGCGTTCCCGCACGGCGATCTGCACCTCATGCTCACCCGGAGTCACTCCTGAATCGGTGAGGTCCCAGCTGAGCCATACCGCACTGCTCACTTCGCCGATGTCTCGCCAGCGTGGTGGTGGCAGAAAGGCCCCACCCGCGGGTGAGGGATTGTCGAGCCTGCAATAGTCGATCTGCGGCGACGCCAGCTGTTCTTCGTCCCACGTGACCTGCACTGCGTCTCCGTTAGTCCATTCGTTCACCCGTAGCCGCAACTGTACCAGTGTCGGCTTGTGGGCGTCGAAGTCGTCGGCGATCTCCAGTGTGATAGTCGGGCCCTCGCCGGTCAGTGTCTGGAGGAGGTCGACGGGCACCTGGCCGTACATCCGATCGATGCGGAAGGCGCCGCGCCAGGCCCCCTCACGTTGTATGTACCGGTGCGTGGCCGCGAAGATCTTGTCTTCAGCGGCCAGCGTGTCTGGCAAACCGATCGTCGTCAGCAGCGGTCGCTTCGAATCACGATTGGCGTGCCAGTTGAAGACGTAGATCCCTGAAGCAGCAGCGCGATGGTAGCGGCTGGCGATCGCTTTCGTGCGCAGGCGATCCTTCTCATCCTGCTCTTCTGGGCCGACGAAGGGATCGGGTAGATTGCTGTCGAAGCCGGGGTAGACGGCGACATCAGTGCCCCCGCACAGCCTGACGAATCCGGCAACATCGACGCTGGCATCCGTCACGGCGTTGCCCGACGGAATGAGGACGTCGACGAGACCCTCCTCGATCCAGGCGGGAATGTCGTAGCCGATGTGGCGACACATCTCTAGTGAGCCCGAGACGCGTGCCGCCAGGTACACGGGGCGGCCACGCTCCTTTCCGAGTGCCTCGGTCATGCGGCGGATGGCGCGCTGCAGATCGGTCAACAGGTAGCGCAGCCGGTAGCCCTCGTGGTCAGGGAAGTGGAAGGCGTGACGCTGCCAGTCGAGCTCGACGCCGTCCCAATCATAGCGCCGGCAGACCTCTTCGACGTGGCTGAGGCGGCGCTGTCTGATCTCGGGCACAGCCATGTTCCACGACAGCGCGAACCACTCTGAGGTGCGATCACCCAGCACCCACTCCGGGTGCTCAGAGCGCAACGCCTCGACGCGGTGTGCCTTGTACAGCGCCCCCAGGTCGGAGACCTGGGCACCGCCAAAGTGGTTGTCGTTCATGCGTATGGAGGCGTAGACATCGAGGCCAAGCTCGTGTCCCCGGGCGATCAGGGCCTGCTGGGGATCTTCGCCGCGGTCGTACATCTGCAGGATATTCTCGGTGCCGTTGTACGCGTTGGCACTGGGGTACGGACGCTCCCGTTCCTGGCCGATGAAATCCAGTACGTCACTCGGCCAGCGCGATCCCTGGCCTCCTACGTTCCAGAATAGGGCGCCCACCTGGGTCCCTTCAAGAGGGGCATACACGTTCTCGAGGAAGTCGGCTTGCGACTGCGGCGCCGGTGAGTATCCGTGTGGCGCGCCATCCCAGTTGTAGATGATCTGGTAGTCCGGCAGAATTGGCATCGGTGTGTGGTTAGTCCTCCGGGCGCAGTTCGTGGAGAGCATCCAGCAGCTGCGGCGAAAGCGGCGAGGCCTGGGCCCGTCTGGCGTTCTCGCGCGCGTGCGTCGCGCTGGTGGTACCGATGATGGCGGAGCTGATCACCGGGTGTGACAGGGTGAAGCGCAAGGAACACTCGAGCGGATCGTCCCATGCCCCTTCTCCCGCCAACAGGGAACGTATCGGATCCCAGTAGGGACCGGCGTGGAATTGAGGCGAGTCAGGAGGCAACAGCCGGGCGTTGGCGATGGGACGTTTCGCGACCACGCCCAAGCCGGCGGTCTCTGCCGCGGGCAGCACCTCGTCGAGAGCGGTCTGGTTGAGGATGTTGAACGTCACTTGGACAGCGTCGAAGATGCCCATGGAGATCGCCTGCAGGGCATCTTCGTCGTCGCCGCTGTAGCCGATGTAGCGCACCTTGCCCACATCACGAGCTCGCAGCAGGGCGTCCGTCGCTTCGCCGGCGCGCAGAATGTCAGCCGAACAGGTGTGCAGGAAGACGAGATCGAGACACTCGAGGCCCATTCGTTTGAGTGAACGGTCGATGCTTCTCTCGATGACGGGGCGAGAGTACACCTCTCCCTGTTCGCCATCGGTAATGCAGCCGCACTTGGTTGCGACGACGAACTCGCCGATGCGGGTTCCCAAATAGCGGCCGATGAGCTCTTCGCTGTGGGCGTAGCAGTCGGCAGTGTCGATGAAGTTGATGCCCAGATCGAGGAGGTCGTCGAACAGGGCTTCAATCCGATCAAGGGGAGCGCCATCACCGATGCGAGCCGCACCGAATCCATGGCGACTGACCTGGAGGTCTGTTGAGCCGAGTTTAGCTAGAGGTTCCAATTGTAGCCCTCCCTGAAGAGCGCAGGTACGCGTGAAGGTTGGGTTGAAGATGGCCCAACCGTTGATTGAGTCCCAGTGGATCTGGCACCGCCACGTGTGAGGCGGTCGGAAGCGTTACAGTTGCCATCTCGTGGCCATCAGGCAGGTCTTCTCCCCGGGCTCATGCACCTGGTAATAGACTGTGACGATGGACCCGTCGGCCAGCTGTGCTGCCGCGGGGTAGCACAGGTCATCATCAGGTGCATCCTGAACAACACGCTCGTTCCGGCCTCCCATGTGGCTCCCTCATCGTC
>DPVW01000328.1:13000-18933 GCA_003529325.1 Candidatus Latescibacterota bacterium
GTCGTCCGTCGACTCTTCGGCGACGATGGTGCGCTCGTCATCGAGCCTGCCGACGCCCAGGTAGAGGATCCTGCCATCGCGTAGTTGCACCGGCCCGTGAGGTGCTGAGGCGTTGACGCGAATGGGCTCGCCCCAGGTGCGACCACCATCCTCGGAGCGCAGGACCCAGTTCCCCAAATACTGCTCCCGCGTCTCGGCGGTGAGCGTGGCGCCGTAGTCGCGGTAGTCGGGGTTCGACTCGAAGCTGGTTGCACTGAACCAGCTGACGAGGAGGGTACCCCGGGCGGTCTCGATGATGCCAGCGTCGCGGTCGTCGAGAGGGGAATCTCGGATTATCTCTGGAGCGCGCCAGGTCTCGCCATCGTCGCTGCTGCGCACCAGATGCGTCTTGCCCGGAGACAGATATGCTCTTCGCGATCGCCGGAGAACACGGCCAGCAGCTCGCCGGCTCTCGTTCGGGTGATCGTCGGCCAACCGATGTAACGCCGGGGTTGCTTGCAGATCACCCGGGTCCACAGGGCGTCCACGGGTTTCGTCATCTCTTCTCAGCTCCTGAGGAAGACCCTGCCATGACCACTTTGCACTTGCCGTAGCTCCATCCTAGCTTACCGACTCGCTCCACGAGTTCGTGTTCCCGAATCGAGGACAGAATCTCATGATCGATCCACGGCGACACAGGCAACTGTTCCTGGACGACGGCGCTGTCGAGTCGATGTCCGGACTACGGCGCATTCTGCATCAGCCCATCAACAGCACACCCGTGATCATCCCGGCGCGCTCAAGAGGAGAGCGGGCCGTGCAGAGCGCCAGCGTCCCGCAGTGGAATCCTGAGATCGACTTGTGGGAGTGGTGGTACAAGGGCTTCTCCACCTACACGGATGAGTACCTGACTCTCTACGCAACCTCCGCGGATGGCGTTTGCTGGGAGGAGGCGGAGGTGGGATTATACGAGTGGAACGGTACGAGGGCCAACAACGTTGCCTTTGCCTCGGACAATACGAACCTGTGCCACGTGATTCGCGATGATATCGATCCGGACCCGCAGCGTCGTTACAAGGGCCTTTTCAGCGACGAAGAGCACATGGATCGCTATCCGGGCGTGTCGGCGGACGGTTTCCACTGGGACATCTCTGAAGGACCGCCCATTCCCAGTCACGACACCTCGGCGCTCGTCTACGATGACGCGGGCCAGCGCTATCTCGCCATCGTAAAGCACCGGACCGAGTGGGGCCGGTCGGCTTTTCTGGCCACCAGCACGGACTTTATTCACTGGTCCGACCCCGAGCTCGTCCTGCACACCGACGAGCTCGATCAGGAGAACCGCAAGCGGCGAATCCAGGCCGTCGTCGATGATCCCGCGTACCTGTCTCCCCCGGTCGTCGATGGCCGGGAATACCTTGCCCAGCTCTACATGATGCCGGTGCTGCCCTACGAAGGTCTCTATGTCGGCTTCCCCCTGCTCTTTAACCCCTCCGGAGCCGATGGGGCGCAGAACAATCACACCGGACTGAACCAGGTGGAACTCGCGGTCTCGCGTGATGCTCGAGCATGGGAACGGGTCGCTGACCGGGCCGTCTTCGTCGGCGTGCAGCCGTGGAACGGCGGCGCCAACTTCGGCACCGCCCAGGTAGCTCTCTGCGGGGCGCCGATCGTCCGCGACGAGGAGATCTGGGTCTACCACATCGCCTGCCGCCATCGCGGCCACCGCGACCTGTTCGCCCACATGGATCCAGCGATCTACAACGACGATTTCTTCGATCCGACCACGGTCATCTGTCTCGCCAGGCTGCGCCGGGACGGTTTTGTCTCCCTCGACCCGGTTTCGTCAGCTGGAGGCGATCTGCTATCCAAGGCATTCGAATGGACATGCGGCAGCCTGTGCGTGAATGCGGAAGTCAGGGCTGGGGGACAGGTCGTTGTCGAGGTGGTGGATGCCGGCAGCCTGAACCCACTGCCGGGTTGGTCGGCCGGCGACTGCCAGCCACTTTGCGAAGATCAACTCGCCGGTGAGGTCAGGTGGAGATCGAGCGGTGGTCGTCGCCCACTCGGTGACACGCCGGTGCGTCTTCGTTTTCACCTGCGCGAGGCCAGCCTGTACTCCTTCTGGTTGTCATAGAGCGAACGTTATCACCTGGTCCTCACACGCCCGGCGGCGCGTCCCGGGATGGCGACAACGGGCCGCTGCGCGGTCTCAGGAGGTGGACGCAGGTCGTCACCCATGAGCCTGGTGCCTCTGAGATCGGCGTCGCTCAAGTCCGCGCTGTGGAGGCTGGCGATGCAGAAGGTGGCGCCTGCTGTTGTTTCCTATCAGCCCTCGAGCACGTTCTGCATCATGGGGCGAGTGTGTCGGTGGCGTGGACGTCCTCTGCATTACTCATAGATCAGCTTGTACACCTGGTTGCCCGTCATCCCGGTGAAGTAGTCGACGATCACCCAGAATCCCATGGAGACGAACTGGCCAATGACGAGGCCCACAAAGAATGGCTTGCCCTTCTGGTAGAGCCCGGCTCCCCCGTACTTCAGAATGAGCCCCTTGATCAACCATGACAGGAAGACGCTCAGCATGATCGCGTCCGTCATCCACATCGAGCTGATCGGCAGGCTCATCGGATGAATCGGGAACCCCAAATAGCGCTGTCTGAGCCACATCAGCAGTCCCATCAAGCCGCCACCACAGACGGTCCAGACCCATCCTGTCCAGTTGGGGCCTGCCGGGTTCAGCATGTTCCGGGCAGTGAAATTGAAGGGGTAGTGCACGAGACCCTGGAAGAAGCTGCTAAGATTGATGGCGCCATGGCTGTACCCCAGGGCCACCTGCATCCAGATCGACCCGAGGGCACTCACCAGAACCGCCACCAGAATGGCCCACAGCAGTATGCGCCGGCTACCGCGGATGTGCTGCTCGGCGAGCTTCAGGGCGTTGGCGCAGGCAGCCATCAGGAAGATGCGCAACTCCCCCGCCCACACGAAGGTGTAGCCTAGAGCGGTCACACCTTGCCCACCCAGGGCCTCCACGCCAAAGCCGGAGACCATGAAATTCCCCGGGTTCATCGGCGCCCTGGTGATGAAGAAGCCGCCCTCGGTAACCATGCGCGTGAGGCCGATGAAGATCACGAAGGAGACCAAGAGGGTCAGGCCCGCTGACCACGGAGCGAGACCCGTCTGGCACAGCCACCACCACATGAATCCACTGCCCCCCAGCAGAGTGAAGACGGCGGATCGGTACGACATCATCTCGGCGCTGTCATCGACCTGATCATCGCCCCTAAATGCCTTGCGGAAGACAGCGCGCAGGTGTCGCCGACCCATCCAGAGACCCCCGAACACGAAGACGAACATGGCCCCCATGCTTTGGTGACCCAACAGTGGCACAGTGACCCACTCCATGTGCTCGTTGCTGGGAGTCCCCAGGTATTCGAGAGTGCCCTCCTGCATCTTGGCGATGAGGTTGATCAGCCAGATCCCCAGGGAGATGTCCCGGCTCAGGAAGTAGGTGAAGCCAACCGTCGCGAAGCTCAGAGACGGGAGCACATAGGTGGTGCCGGGAAAGAACGGCAATGCGGTGTACAAAGGGATGTCGGGTACGGTCGGGTCGTAATCGTGCAGGGCGATGAAACAGCCGACGGTGAAGGGAATGCTCACACCGATCCAGAAGGAGAGGTAGCGGAACAGTGGTGGCAGCAGCTGCCCTTTCTCCTGGGCGATCAAGGCCAGCGATGGCTGCATCAGCGGGTACTGCAAGCGCTCGTGATTCATCCACTGCTGCCGGAGAATGACCATCGCCGCGATCATCACCAGATACAGCGCCAGCAGAAACGGCGCCCACGCCATCAGCGGGGGGAGCCACGCGTCCCAGGGGATACCGCCCTGGGGGTTACCCTCGTAGAAGTCCTGAATCGCCTTCGGATCTTGGAGTGCCAGCCAGTCGGGGACGTGCTCCATGAACACTTCCCCCCACCTGTTCTCCGGCGTGGCGTAGTACTGGGCGCCACTCAGATACGGAATGAAGAAGGACGTGAGCCCCATCGACGGGATCGTCGCCGCCGCCATGGCCATGATGTAGACGAGGGTGATTTCAGCGGTGGAAAGGTGCCAGGGCCGGTGCAACCGACCCATCACGGGGTTCAGCACTGCTACCAGGACGAACAGGACGAACAACGCTATCGGGGAGGCGAAATCCCGAGCCATAGCGCTTCCGCGCACGACGTTGTCCCCAAGAATCACGCCGAGGCCGATAAACAGACTCACCGCCGTGCCGATCACGAACGCGCGCTTGGTCACACCTTCAGATGGCCCCTGGACCACGGTCAATACACATCCTGGGCGCAGCGTGAAGCGCCCGTATCAGGGAAGACGAGCGGCAGCGCTGCATCACCGCCAGCCCCGGTGGCGATGCCCCCTTCTTCGAGGAGCCCCGGCAGGCGTCGCCCATTGTAGATCAAGGAGCACAAATCACTCGCGTGGGCTTCCAGCTGCAGCGTCTCGCCCCGACCAATCGTCAGCATACTCCCGTCTTCGCGAAACGTGATCTCTATCCGGAGTCCTGCCGCTCTGGACCGCCGTTCCAGGAGCGGGCGAATCGTCTCGATGTAGAGACTGTGGTTCTGCACCCTCACCCAGATCTCGGTGTGCCCGGTCTGGTCCTCCGTAAGCAAGGGCTCGATCAAGGGACGCATGGGATGACAGGTGGAGAGCGCCAATTGGGCGGTCTCCATACCGCGATCCCGCCACTCGCGCAATGTCGAGCACAGCAACCTGAAGGCATCCTCCTCCGCTCCTGGCAGGCAGGCCCACTCCTCGACTGTGCCCGTGTCCGGCGCCGCTTCGAGCACGGCGACGTAGGCGATTGGAACATCTGAGCCGGTGACGCGAAACGTCATCGGCTGTGGAGGGGCGAAGAGCTTGGGTTGATGCTGCAGTCTGCGCTTCCAGAAAGGCACCGTCCGCGACCATGAGCCACTGACCTGACCAACATACTGCGCACCGTAGATCCGGTGGAAGGCCTCCGCATCGGCGGGGGTGGCCGATCGCATGTCGGCTCGCGCTTCTGTGTGCTTAGGGCACGCCACGTCATCGTTCAGGTCCAGGTTGGCGAGCGGTAGGATCAGCCGCGGGGTCTCGATGATCGCCTTCCTGTAGCCCAGGCGGCGGTAGAAGCCGAAGCGTTCGGGCGACGTGTGCAGACAGGAAACGGCCAGGCGGTCTCGCTGCATGTGTTCGAAGGAGGCGCGCATCAGGAGAGAGCCAACGCCCTGGCCTCGAACTGCGGCGGCGGTGCATACCGTGCCGACGAGCCCCGCAGGCACCCCGATGCCTGAGAAGGAGAGCGAGCCCGCGCGGATCCCCACATGGCTCACGACGCTCCCGTTGACTTCGGCTACCAGCACATGTGCCGGATCGTACCAGGGCTCCTGCTCGAGGATGTCCAGAGCCTTCGGGTTGGCCTGAACCGCCTGGGGGAAGGCTTCGGCGATCATCTGCCTCACGTCCGGATGGTCCGCGGGCTGCAGATTGCGGCAGGTCACCGCGCAGCCATTTAAGGTCGCCGTCTCGTACATCGCGAGCTATGGTAGGATGACAATTGACGATGGGACACGAGCAAAGCGCAGCTGTATCGCTAGGCGCGTCTCGCCTTCAGAGGATGGCCCGTAAAGGGATCCATCGGCAGTGCTGAATGATTCTGCTTGATTTCCCATTCGGGATGCCCTAACGTGGGTGAATCGGTTTATGGTTGTGTAATCACAAGTATGAACAACACTGGGCCAATCCCTCGTCAAGGGCAGGTCCTGCATACGATGCAGTGGAACGATCTATTAGCACGAGGTTCTGATCGAGACCTGAAAGGAGGGATCGACACTAGCCACTGACAAGGAAGGCGATGGGCAGGACGCAAATCAACCTATACCCACAGGTACCCGCAGGAATTAAGCTAT
>DPVW01000328.1:19260-26362 GCA_003529325.1 Candidatus Latescibacterota bacterium
CACACAGGAATTAAGGAGAATTGTAAGTATGTCTCTATTGCGAGGAGTAGGAGCAACAGCAGCGTCGTTGTTGATCCTTGCCGGCATGGTCGGCGCCCAGGAAGACCGTCCCCGTTCCTACGTGGGCAGTGAGGATCTGGGGATCAACGACATGGATAGCGGCGGCCAACCGTCGACGACCGTCATCAGTGGTCTGGCGGATATTTCGGACTATGCGTTTGATGGTTCGGATCTGACGATTCCGTTTACACTCGAAGGCACGCAGACCGGTTCGGCCACGGTCTGGCTCGTCATCTATACCGCCGGACAGCATCCGCCACTGACGATCACGGGCTCCCCGGCGGCTGGAGCGCCGAGCGAGCAGAACAGCCCAGGGGTCGACGGCAACTACGCGGCGCCGGGTTGGCATATCTATCAGAACGTCGATTTGCTGGTCTATCGCTCTGACGGCGCGACCTTCGAAGCTGGCGCCAACGAGATCGTCTGGAACGGTAAAGACAATGACGGCAATATCGTTGCGAGTGGTGCATACGATCTGTTCCTGGCAGCGTTCGACGCTGATGCTCGCGGCCACATCGTCGGTTATGCTCCCGGAAGGGGCGGCTCCGGTGAGCTGCTGATCGTCGATCCCGACGCCGGAACGTTGACGCGTCCCTACGAGTGGACCGTCGACATGACCAACGACTTCATCAACAACCGGAATGCGGCTAATTACATCGACCGCACGGGGATTCACGACGAATCTCCGAATGCCGATGACGAGCTCTCTCCGAGCCAGCATACGTTCTGGTGGGACGACACCGAACGCGTGCATCCTTTTCATGTCTTTGACATGACCCCGCTCGGTACGAGCGGCAATGTTACGCAAGACATGCAGACCTATGTAGCCAACGGCCAGAGTCAGGGTGGTGGGCTACTGTTCAGAGGCTCGTACGATTCCGCGGCTCAAACGGCAGACGTCAACACGGACTGGGGTGCTGACAACGGCGCCGTCAACGGCTTCCTGGACTACAACGCCCTGCAGGCCGCGCGTAAGTACGGCGTCGCTGTCAATCCTGAGGGCACGCAGGTCTACACCACCTCAGGCATCGACGGAACGCTCGGAAACATCGTGGTCTGGGATTTGGAAACAGCCGCATTCGTAGCCGACTGGGATATTTCTGAGATCTTTCTGTATCGCGGCGGTAGCCGCGTCTCTGGTCCCAGTTGGATGACGCGCGATTACGCTGGTAAGAACGACCCCTATGGTCTGACCACCAGTGGTCACCACACTTCCATCATGGCCAGTTTCGAATGGGACACGGGCGAGGTCCGCTGGATCAATCGCAACGGCGACCACTTCGGCGACATGTATACGGCAAACTCAGCTGGGGCCGCCGCTGATGGATCGGACTGGCAGTATGGACACCCCGATGGCGCTGGCGCCAAGTACGGCTTCCAGTCTACAAAGTGGGGTTGGACGACGCTTACGCACACCGCCGTCAATAACACCGACTACGGCTCGGTACTCGGGGAGGACGGCTCAGGCCTGTTCAGGATTCAGCCGACGAATATTCCTGCCGCCATTCCGTGGTGGTCGTTCGTCGTTGATCACGACGACAGCAACTGGGATGGCTTCTACATCAGCGTCGGTGAGGATGATCCCAACTTCCGCTCCAACGATTGGGCACCGCCGAAGCCGGAGGACGCAATCATCAGTTACTACTCCTACCATTGGCTGGTGCAGCTGCCTTACGATCAGAAGAGGGTGAGCCTGGGCGACATGCCAACGGCCGTCGCCGAGTTGGGCGGTGCAACCCCCGAGCAAGCCGAGTTGGGTGATGCGTATCCGAACCCGTTCAACCCGGAGACCACCATCCAGTTCAACCTGCCCTGGGAAGCACCGATCAAGGTTGAGATCTACAACCACACGGGCCAGCTCGTGACTACGCTGATCGACAGTCACATGGGGCCGGGGAACTTCTCGGTGACATGGGATGGCAGAGATTCCAACGGGTCTGCAGTCGCCAGTGGAGTTTACATCTACAAGATCACGAGTATTGACCTGAATCTGAGCAAGAAGGTCACATTACTGAAGTAAGCAGGAAAGAAGTAGAGTAATAGCAAGGTTTCCGAAGGTGCCACCGGTCTGTTGCCGGTGGCACCTTTGGTTACAGTAGAACCGTATGGAACCTGGATACATCCCTAGATAACAGAGGATTTCCAACGTGGGAACTCGAAGACCCCGACCGGGGCGATCCCTCGCGGTGGCACTGTTGCTGGCCTGTGGCTGGCCCGCAACCACCCAGGCTCTAGAGCGTGCCCCCATAAACACGTGGGCTACGACCGCCTACTATCTGGGCTACGCGGAATTTGCGGATAAAGTGGCCGGCCAGATTCGGATCACCGCAGCAGATCGCTATAGCCTCTACCTCAATGGGGATTTGGTGGGTGTCGACGACGATCCCGGCTCGGTAGAGACCTACGAGGTGGAGTTCGCCAGGCGCACCAACATGGTGGCCGTCGTCGTGGAGCACGGCGGTGTCGCTGGTGATTACGGGCTATTCTGTGTCCTGGAGGCGGAGGGTGTGCTCATGCCGAGCTCACCCACAGACCGCGTGACCCCCTGGTTCTGGACCGGTTTCACGCTCGACAACGAAGACAACGCGGCGTGGACAAAACTCAAGCTCAACAAGCTGTCTGATCACGAAATTGACGACCAGGCCGTGACCTGGCGTGGAGTTCAGGCTGGCAGTCTCGACCTGGCGAGATTCGCGGAGTTCGCTGCCCTCGATCTCACCAAGGCTCGCAGTGTGGCGGGGTTCCCTGGTGGCCTCGACGGCAGTCAGGGCGGGTTGCGACTGCGATCCTTCGAGGGGCAAAACCTCGCCCTCAACACGTTTTCAGGCGACCCCAAGATCATCGATGGCAGTCTCGCGTCCCCAAAGAGCTTTCCAAAAGGAGCACGAATACTGTTTGATGAGGTCGAGGTCGACCTCGGCCGCCTGTTCCCGGTCAACAGGATAAGGGTGATCACGCAGCCTCCGGGACGCAGTGGGAGCTTCGAAGACAACTCGTTGCGTGGGTACGACGTGCTCATCAGCAAAGACGGCGTCAACTACCTGGCTGTGGGATCTCGGAATCAGATTGGGGAGGAGAGTCGGAGCGATTTCCTCGAGACAGCAGTCGATTTTCCAACCATCATCGCACGCTACGTACGGATGGTGGTCACGGAGTTCGCCAACCGCAACGCCTCCCCAAGCGTGGGGGAGCTGGAGGTGTTTGGAGAGGGCTTTGATCGTCAGGGGACCTATCTATCCCCTGCGTTGGATCTGGGCTCATCTGAGCGCAAGAACTTCGATCGCGTCCTGCGCTTCGGTGACGTTTCGGTCACCGCTGACATGGCCATCCAGTTCCGCAGTGGAGACGACGGCGAGAATTGGAGCGGCTGGTCCGCCTGGAGTAGGGCTCCCGAGATCGAACTCACCGTGCCCGAGCCTCGGCGCCTTCTGCAGTTCCGTCTGCGCATGCAGACGCCCGATTCCTTCGTGAGCCCGCAGCTGGACAGTCTGGTCGTGCTTTATGACGACGGCTCTCTGCCCGCAAGCGTTGCCATGGCTTCGATCGTACCACCGCGGGTGTCCATCGGTGTGGATACGACGTTCACCTATTCGCTCGGGCTCGAGGTAGGTGCGCAGAACTCTGGGATTGATCGTCTCATCATCCTGACGCCGTGGCCGGCGCAACTCGATATCGCTGGTATTTCAGGGGGGGCGACCATCGCTGCGGAGGGCACGTACGCTACGGGCGATTCGCTCGTGATCGCCTTCGACCCGCCCATCACCTCCGACGCGCAGCTGGAGATCCCGTTCACATCGCGGCTGCTATCCGCGAGCCATACCTTCCAGGGGTTTCTGTTTGCCCCGGACGCTGACGATGCTCTGTCCGTGCAGCCGCGAGAGGGCGAAGATCCACTGACGGCACTGCCCTATTCGGTGGTCTCGGAAGCCACAAGCTTTGACTTCCCAATCTTGCAGAATGTCCGTCCCTATCCCGCCGTGTTCACACCGAACAATGACGGGGTCAACGATCGGGTCGGATTCGGCTTTACTCTAGGTAGAGTGTCGGCTGCACCAGCGCGCGTCGAGATCTACGGTCTCGGAGGCAACCTGGTCCGGGCCCTGTCCGAACAACGTCTGGACGCCGGCTTCTACGCTCCCGTTGGCCTCGGCGCACGGGTGGAAGTTCCCTTCTTCTGGGATGGACGTGCGCAAGGCGGGGACATGCAGCCCCCGGGACTGTACCTGTATCGCCTCATCATCGACATCGAACCCGATGCCGTCGTCGCAACCGGGGTCGTGGGGATAGCGTACTGAGGCCTATGCGCCCTGTTCTCACACTGCTGTTCTGCTGTTGCCTTCTGGTCCCCGTCTCGGCCGAGGCGCAATTCCTGTCCAGGGATACCCGTGCCCTGTGGGCCAACGAGGTGTTCGAGAACTACGGCGCCAACGGTTATCGGGACTACGATTTTGAGGAGGAGAACCGCCGCTTCGATATCTTTGGCGATCTCTTGATCGACGGTGTTGACATTCTCGAATACAGCGAGGTGCGCCGCGATGCGCCAGGACAGATCGGCAGCTACCAGGCCGTTACCGATGGCTACAACGACTTCTTCCAGAAGCTCGTCATCGCCAACGAAGGGTTCGGCAGCTGGTCAACACGGCTGATCTTCGGCGATCACCTGCGCACCTCCTTCACGCCCATGACCCTGAATCTCCCGAATTTCAACGGGATTCGTTGGGACGGTTCGTCCCGCAAGAGCAGGTTCAGCCTGATCGCCACCCACCTAAAAGATCCGCTCGTGTTCAATCCCGTCGATCTCCAGGAGCGCCGGGTGTTCGGCACAGGCCTGGTCGGAGGACATTGGGAGAGTCAGGTGGGAGACCTTCTCAAGATCGGCACGACATACGTCAACACGCATCGCTTCGATGCTGAGGCCAGCTCCAACATAAACGGTCTGAAGGGTGATGTTCCGGGAGTGATCCAGGAGGGAGGATTGCGCCGGGTCTTCGTCTTCTTCACCGACGATGCGCCCCACGATGCCGCCTCCGGAGCGACCATCTACGAGTTGACGATGTTCGTGGACGGCGAGGCTGTGACGGAGTTGCGGGTGGGGAAGATCGACCGCATTCTCGACCACATCACAGTTACCGCCGACCGCAGCAACACCGTGCCTCTGACTCCGACCGACGTGCAGTACCTGCGCCGCAACGGCCCCTGGCTGCGGGCGGTCGTCGAGGCCAGCAACACCAACTTCTTTCCCATCGTGCTGGGCCGGATCACACAACCGAGTGCGCCGGCCTCCACTAGTGCTCCGTTGGTGGCGACAGGCACCGACGTCGTGTTCTACGAGTACGAGGTCCCGGAAGGGGCCAAGGACGTCCGTTTCGAGGCAATTCTGGCCAACGACTACAATGTCGACGTGGTCGGCGGCATGCAGGTGCCCCTGTTCGACTCGGGAACCGACTATGGAGACATCTTCTACGACTGGAACAACACGTTGCGCGCCAAAGGCACCCCGGGCAGCGACGCTAACGTGCGCCGGGTGAGCTTCCGCTACGGTTTTCCAACCGGCCTGGGGATCCTGGGCCTCAACTTCCGGGCCCAGATTTTGGGTTCCAGTTTACAGGGGGAATACGCGCGCAGCACCAGGTTTCTCAAGATGCCGTCAACGGGGGGCTCGCGTCACGAACGTGGGAGTTCGACGTTCTATGTGAACTTCCAGAAATCGACCGAGAGGGGGGAGGTTGGCTTCGAATGGTTCGATGTGCCGGACGACTACACCACCGACTTTTCCCTGTTCGAGGCCTCGTCTCTGGGCTTTCCCGTCGGCGGCCATACCTACAATCGCTTTGCCCTGGTTGAGGACAACGACGATCTGGACGCCTGGCCGGACTGGACCGAACACGGGGATCCCCTGGGCTTCTTCTCGCGTTCGACCAACGAGGGGTACGGGGTCTTCCCAGGGTTGGATCTGAACCAAGACGGGCGGTTGGACCTGAATGTCGGCGGCAACGCCCATACCCCCTTTCTGGGCTATTACGTGGACCCGCCCGAGTTGGTGTATGGCGATGATTTTAACAACAACGGCGTCGTCGATTTGCGAGAGAATGACAACCTGCCGGACTACCTGTACCCGCTGGACCATCGGGGTCTGCACGGGTTCGTTTCGATCAAGCCGACGACCCGCTCCCAGGTGCGCCTTGGCGCCTATCGTATGGACCAACCGACTCTCGGACCATCCAGTGACGCCACGTACATGGAGGGGGAGTACAAGCGCACGTGGGAAGGGATCGGGGACATCCGCTTGGTCCACCGGACCAAATGGCTGAAGGATAACATTCAGAACACCGTCTATCAGTTCATCGATGTGGAGGCCCTGCCTACGGGTTTGACCCGACCGGCGCGCTATGAGTTGAAGGCAGATCTGTTGCAGGACAGGGACAGTGTGGACAACCTGACCCATATCGAGATCGACCTGAAGACCGTGCCCGATTTGAACATCCGCAACATCCTCACCTCCAACCATATCGATCTGAGCGGGCCGACCTCGGATGACCCGCTGGTGGCAGCGCCCGGCACGATCACCCATTTTTCGATGGTTAACAAGGCGGACTACACGTGGCACTGGAAGAAGTTCCAGCTGATCTCGCAGTTCAAGCACATCTACCAACGCAGCAAATTTCCGGAGCGTGAAATCGCCGACAGGCAGACCCGGTGGATCATCCCGATCTTGCGGATGGAATATCCGATAAGTGCCAACACCATCTTGAAGACCGGCATGCAGGGCTTGCCCTTTTTTGCTGAACGGTCGCTGGATATCACCAGTCCCGAGCGTGACTTTCACCGCCGCACCCATACCGCGTTCCTGCAGAACAGAAGCAACCACCGCGGCTACGACCTGACCCTCCTATTTGGCGGCTACCGCTCGTTCACCAACTTTTCCGGCTCCCAGCGTCCCTCACTCGGTTATGTCGAATATTTCTTCAAGGTCTTCATAGGCTGATCGTGACACAACGCCGACAGATCGCCGTTCTCACGCTGCTACTGGCTTGTCTGGGCC